>DAOTKE010000046.1:0-22684 GCA_035449085.1 Kiritimatiellia bacterium
ACGTTTATCAAGTAAGTTAAGGAAAGGTATCATATTATGTCTACTCGACAAAAAAGGATAGGTGTGTGGCTGGCTCTGTTCGCTGTAAACGTTTTTGCCGTTGAACCGTCGATCAGCCATGTGACGGTGCGCCAGCGTTGGCCGTGGAGCCGCCTGGTGGACATCGATTACGTGTTGACCTGCGATGCGGACGATGCGGTGGATGTGGCCCTGGAAGCGTTCGACGGGACAACCCCGCTGCCGGTGCCGGTTGAATCGTTGTTTGGTGACCGGTACGGAGTACGGCGCGGTGCGCGGCGTATCATCTGGGATCCCGGCAAGACAGCCTACTCGAACGACATTCAGATTGCGCGCTTTAATGTCCGGCTGACCCCTTCGCGTGTGCCGCTTTATCTCATTGTGTCCTTGACCACGCCGGCGGGAAGTAGCCCAGTTATCGAACAAGTGTTCGAAAAGGATCTGCATGCCGGACTCTGGGGGTCTGTCGTGACTAATCCCGTCGAAGGGATCGAGTCGATTGTCTGGGCCGGTGTCACCAATGGGACCGCCTACAAAACGGACAAGCTGGTGTTGCGCCGTGTGACGGCCGGACGTTTTCTCTTCGGGGGGAATAAAGAAACGGTGGTGTCGAATGACTTTTACATCAGCGTTTTCGAGTTGACGCAAGGCCAGAGAAAGAATCTGACAGGCGCGTTCAACAGCGGTTCGTATTACTCGGGGGCTGACCGAGCGCTTCATCCTGAAGAAAAAGTCTCGTATGTTTTCGCGCGCGGCGCCGAGAGCGACACGCCGCCTGTCAATTGGCCGGTGACCGGCAGTCTCGTCTCTGAAGGCAGTCTGGCCGCGCTGCTGCGCGCGAAAAGCGGATTGCTGTTTGATCTGCCGGATAAGATCCAGTGGGAATATGCCTGCCGTGCCGGCACGACGACGCTATTCAATTCGGGCAGCAATGAGGACAGCGCACTGGAAGAACTGGGATGGTACAACGGCAATGCGGGCGGGAACACGAAAGAGGTGGGGTTGAAGAAGCCTAACGCCTGGGGGCTTTACGACATGCACGGCAATATCGAAGAGTTCTGTCTCGATTGGCACGATGCCGAACACACGCAGCGTCACCGGCGCAACGGAAGTTGGTATACGGGGCTCACAACCTGCGCTGCGACGTATGCTTCCGGGCGCACGCCGATCAATACCGGCGGCACGATGGGTTTCCGCTTTGTTGCGGTGTTGCCATAGCGTCGGGCAGATGCGATGATGTCACAATCCATAAAAGAACTGGGTATGTCGGCTGGAATTTGAAAGAAGCGAGGTGAGCGGATGCGAGTCAGAGATGTGGGGGTTGCGGCCGCAGTGGTGCTGTTGGCGGCGGTGTGCCGGGCGCAGGAGCGGTATGTGGAGGCGCCGGCGCGCACGGTGCCGGTGATCGACCGCGTGGATATCGTGGTCGTCGGCGGCAACGAGGGCGGTATGGCGGCGGCTTGGCATGCCGCGCGTCAGGGCGCGCGTGTCATGCTGCTCAACGAGGCCACGTTCCTGGGCGGCGAGGTGATGACCAAGGACCGCTTTGACGAGCTCCGGTCAGGCCCCAAGCCCGCAACGGCGTTCGGCAAGGCGCTCTTGAGTGACACCAGCGCCTCGCGCTATCCGGCGGTCGCGGCGGAGCTGTTGCTGAAGGCCGGCGTCATGTTCCTTTACAACACGCGCCACGGCGGCGTGCTGGTCGATGGCCGGGACCGCTTGTGCGGTGTCGTGACCGCCAACAAGGCTGGCCTGCAGGCGGTGATCGCCAAAGTGGTGATCGACGCCACGCCCGCGGGGGCGGTCGCCGAGGCCGCCGGTGCGCGCCGCGAGCCGTGGGGCGTGGAGGCGCTGCGCGTGTCGCGCCCGCGCCGTTCGCCCGACCGCAAGACGCGCGAGGTGGTCGAACAGGACGTGCCCATGCCGGCCCTCACGTGGCCGGCGATCAACCGTGCCGAGCACGCGCTGCGCGAAACGTGGCACACGTTTGCCAGTCAGCCTTTCGCGCATGCCATGGATTTCATCTTGCCCGCTCCGTTGGCCGGTTCGGCCGCGTGGGAGGGCACGGAATTGCCGAAAACCGCCAAGCTCGATCTGGGCGTCTTCAAGCCGGCAGGGACAGAACGGCTTTACGTGCTCAGCTCGGCGGCGGCGGTCAGCCGCGCGGCGGCGCGTGCGCTGATGCACCCGGTGACGCTGGCGGAGATCGGAGAACGCATTGGGGCGGCCGCTTTGCGGGAGGCGCGCGCGGCCGCGTTGCCTGCGTCGGGGTCCGTCCGGGTCAAGACCGCGGTGCCGGCGTCCGGCGTCGTGCCGGGGCTGGCGATCCGCCAATTGAACGAGGCCGAGCGCCCGTACCGCGCGCGGCAGCGCGAGACGGTGCCGCAGGCGCGCGACGCGGTTCCGGTCTGGGCAGAGTATGATGTGGTCGTGGTCGGCAGCGGTCCGGCCGGCCACGCGGCGGCGATCGCGGCGGCGCGCGGCGGCGCGCGCACGCTGATGATCGAACAGGCGGGCTTCATCGGCGGCAGTGTGGCGCTGGGCATCAAAGGGTTCTGGCGCGGCTACCGTCGCGGCTTCAACCAAGAGTGGCGCGGCAAGGGCGAGCCTCAGTATGCGCGGCTGCTGCGCGAGGCCAAGGTCGATGTCTGGTACCATTCGCTGGCCATGGGCGCGGTCATGCGCGACAAAGCGGTGGCGGGTGTCGAAGTCGCGACCTGGCTCGGGCGCGGCGTGGCGCTCGGCAAGGTGGTGATCGACGCTTCGGGCGAGGGCGACGTGTGCGCGGCGGCCGGCGCCACGTTCTTCTACCTCAACGATGACGATCTTTGCCTGGAAGAGGCCTCTTTCATCGGTCAAAAACGGGCCGCCATCGGTGGCGACGGCAAGAACACGCGCGACCGGCGCGACCTCTACGCCAACACGCTGCCCGCCGATCCGATCGACATCGCGGGCTTCACCATGCACCATGTGCTGGCCGCGCGCGGCGGCGGTACGCAGCACTACCCGATGGCGCAGATTCGCGAGACGCGCCGGATCAAGGGCGACCTCGTGATCGATGAGCGCGATGTGAATGTGGGGCGCACCTACCGGGACGTCATCGCGGTCTCGGCTTCGGCCTTCGATCCGCACGGCTATTACAGCAGCGACTACTCGTTCGCGGGCCTGATGCCCATGACCAAACATGTGCGTGACCGCGATCTGATCGTGTATGTGCCGTTGCGCGCGATCCTGCCGGCCGGTTTGGAGAACATCATGGCGGTCGGACGCAACTACTCCACCACGCACGACGTGCAGGCCATCGTGCGCATGAACCCCGACGTGCTGAATCTGGGGTATGCGGCCGGCCATGCGGCGGCACTCTGCGTCAAGCACGGGACCACGCCGCGCAACGTGGACATCCGCGCGCTGCAGCGCCATCTGGCTGAGATCGACGTGCTGCCGGCGGACCGGCTCGGCACGATCACGCGCGAGCTGCCGCCGCCGACGGACGAAGAGCTGCGGGCTGCGGCGCAGGATCCTGCGAACCCCACGAACCTGCTGACGCTGGCGCGCGGCGAGCAGGCCGCCCGCGCGCCGCTGCGCGAGGCTCTGGCCCGCAAGCCGACCGTGGCGGCGGCCAAAGCGCTCTGTCTGCTGGGCGACCCCGCGGGTGTCCCGCTGCTGACCGCATGGATCGACGAGACGCCGATCGCGGACGGCCCCGCCTATGATTGGGAGGGGTTCCTCTCGGTGCCTGAGCTGGACGGCGCGATGTGGGTGGCCGCCATCCCGCGCGACCGGCGGGCCACCGCCGCACTGGTGCGCAAGCTGCAGTCGTGCAGCGCGGAGACCTCGTTCAACACGTTGCGGGCGGTGCTGATGGCGCTCGGGCGCATCGGCGACCCGGCGGCCGCGCCCGCGCTGGCCGATTTTCTGCGCAAGCCCGGCGTGAGGGGCCACCGTGACACCGGCACCCGGCCCGAGAGTATCGAGGCGGCGCAGTTCTCGCGTGCGATGGTCGAGCTGTTCGCGGCGGCGGCGCTTTACCGGTGCGGCGATTCGGATGGGCTGGCCAAGCAGATCCTGACGGAGTATCTGGACGATTGGCGCGGCGTGTTCGTGCGCTTTGCCGGGCACACGCTTGAAAGGAAGTGATACCGCCGCTTTGGCGTTGACACCGCGTGCGGGTCTACCTACGCTAGTGCGCATTACACGGATTAAGGAGGAACGACATGAGACATCTGTTGGGTATGGTGGCGGTTATGATGAGTGTGACAGCGCTGTTCGGTCACGAGGCCTGCTGCGCGGCGCCGAACACGCTGACGGAGCAGGAGCGCAAGGATGGGTGGCGGCTGCTGTGGGACGGCAAGAGCGGCGAGGGCTGGCGCAGTATCAAGAGTGATCAATTCCCTGATAAAGGATGGGAGATTGCTAACGGTGAGTTGACAGTGCTGCCCAAGAATGCGGGCGGCGGCGCGGGGGACATCATCACGCGCGAGACTTTCTCTTCATTCATTCTTAAGGTGGATTTCCGGCTCACGGAAGGGGCCAACAGCGGCATCAAATATTTGTTCGACCCCAAACGCCACGGCGGCACCACTTTGGAATACCAGGTGTTGGACGCCAAGCATCCCGACGCGACGAAGGGCCTTAACGGCAACCGCACGGTGGCGTCGTTCTACGACGTGCTGCCGGCGGTCGGCGCGAAGCCGAAACCGGTCGGTGAGTGGAACACCGCCATGATCGTGTGCGACGGCCGGAAGGTCGAGCACTGGCTGAACGGCGAGAAGGTGCTCTCCTTTGAACGCGGGTCAGAAGAGTTCCGTAAGGCGGTCGCCCAGAGCAAGTTCAACAAGTACCCTAACTGGGGCGAGCAGGAGGCGGGACACATCCTGCTGCAGGATCACAACGACCGCGTTTCGTACCGGAACATCAAGATCAAGGTTTTGAAGTAGGGGCGGCTAGGCGCGCATGACCGTCCTCTTCAAGAAAGTTCATGCCGACGCCGTGCTGCCGGCTTACGCCCATCCGGGCGACGCGGGACTGGATCTGTGCGCGTGCGAGGCGGCTACGCTGCTGCCCGGTGAGCGCAAACAGGTGCGGACCGGTCTGGTGATGGAGCTGCCGCCGGGCACCGAAGCCCAGATCCGGCCGCGCAGCGGCCTGGCGCTCAGGCACGGCGTTACGTTGCTCAATGCGCCGGGCACGATCGACGAGGGATACCGGGGCGAGATCGGCGTGGTTCTCATCAATCTCGGCCAGGAGCCGTTCGCGGTCGCGCCCGGCATGCGCATCGCGCAAATGGTGGTCGCGCCGGTCTTGCGTGTCGCGGTCGCGGAAACGGAGACGCTCAGCGCGACCCGCCGCGGCGCAGGCGGCTTCGGGTCGACGGGTGTCTAGGTCACCATAAAACAAGGGACGAGCCTCCGCTCGTCCCTCCCGCAGCGCAGCCGTGCGGCGGCGCTGTCCGTTAGCCGGCCGTGATGGCGATGCGGCGCGGTTTGACCTCTTCGCGCTTGGGCAGCGTCAGGATCAAGAGGCCGTTCTTGTGGGCCGCCTTGATGCTGTCCGTGTCCACGTGTTCCGGCAGATCAAATGCCGCGCGGTAACGCACCTCGGGCAGTTCATTCAGGACCAGGGTATAGTCCTTGAACGTCTCCAGGGTGTTTTCGGCGGTGATCGACAGCACCTTGTTCTCAAGGGTCAGCTCGATCTCCTTCTCCGACACGCCGGGCAGCTCAACGGTCAGGGTGTAGGCTTCCTCGCCTTCCTGCACACGGCTGACCGGCGTCAGCTCCACACGGTTGACCTTCTGGACGTTCTGCTCCGATCTCTTCATCAAGCTCATGGTTTCCCTCCTTTCGCTACAGGCGCAACTTACAGTTTCTCGATCGCGATCTTGCGCTTTTCCGCAGCCTTGCGCGGGATCGTCACGGTCAGCAGGCCGTTCTTGACGGCCGCCTTGATCTTCGAGTCCTCCAGCTCGAACGGCAGGTTGAAGCTGCGCTGAAATTCAGTACGGCCTCCGTCCGCCTGCTCCCTCTCGCCTTTGATCGTGAGGACATTGGCATCGATCACCACGTCCAGCTTCTCGGGATCCACGCCCGCGACTTCAGCCTGGACCGCCAGGCCGTCTTCGCTCTCCCACACGTTGACGCGCGGGAAGCGTCCGGCACGCACACGCAACGCGGTGTCGAACAGGTCAAAGGGAAAATCGCCCATCAACTCGTCGAACACGCGCCACGGATTACTGATGGTGTTCAAGTAGGCTCTCATGATGGTGCTCCTTTCTGTAAAGGTTGTTTCTTTCCGGTTCCGGCGCTCTACCGGAACCGGCTGCTTAAACGCATGGCGCATGCCAATCAGATAATGCGGGATGAATTGTCGTCGTAATTTATTGGTTTACAGGCAATTGAGTGTCTTTTTGGCTTATGGGTTTGGTAGCGAAAATAGGAACAATATGGCGCATAATCGTTTTTAAAAGTATGACATAATGGCACACAGTCCTGCCGTTCGGAGGTAGGCGGGTTGCGTTTGCACCTTGGGCTGTACGGAGTCGCACTTCTTTGGTTCGGGTTGTTCAGGCGGGGGTTTATCTGTGAGCGTTTGTCTGTGGGCAAGCGTCTGGCGCGTTGTTCGGAAGCCGTCCGTATTCGAGGGCGCAATTTCAACCAACTTGAAGCGGCCCCCCGCGGTCCGTCAAACAGAAAAGGCACCGTAGGTTTTTTGGGGGTCCTGCGACCCCCATCAACGTTCTTGTTGACAGCCTCGGCCGATAGGCCTACGCTGTAGGCGGTTTTTCGTGACGAAGCAGTTCCCCGGATGCATCGAGTTCGGCAGGGTGCAGAGAACGAGGTAGCATATGAGCGACGTATCGGCGGTTCTACGCAGGCGTCTGTACCTTTGGGCCATCGCGCTCGTGTTGGCCACAGGTGTCGTCGCGCTGGTTGGCTGGCTGGCCTATCGGGCCGACCGTGTGCAGATTGTGGAGAGCAGGGCTAGAGAGTTAGCGTCTGTCGGCACCCTGAAGGCGGCGGAAATCGCGGCGTGGCGGCGTGAACGTCTGGCTGACGTTATCCGTTTTTCGCGTGGCCCGACGCTGATCCGGGCGGTCGAAGAGGGGGATCCTGAGGATCTGCGCCGGATGTTGTCCGTCAACCGCAAAGGCGGCATTTATGACGATGTGTTGCTGGTCGCATCGAACGGGAAAACATTAGGTTCCGCGCTCGGCCTGCCGCAGCACCTGCCTGCCGCGACCACTCGCGCCATCTCAGAGGCCTTTGCCTCTCGTCTCCCGGTTCTTTCCGAGTTTTACCTGGACGAAAGCGGTTCGGTGCACATTGACGCCGTGGCTGCTGTCCTGGACGCGGTTCAAGAAGAGTGTGCCTTGGTCTTGCGGTGTAATGCGTCAGAGCGTTTGTACCCGCTCATTCAAACTTGGCCAGGCTCAAGCATAAGCGCGGAGTCTGTGCTGGTTCGCCGCGATGGCGATCAAGTGGTCTACCTGAGTGGCTTGCGTCATCAGGGCCATAAAGCCATGTTGCCGAAGCGTCCGCTGACGGAGAGCCGTCTGCCGGCCGTGCAGGCGGTCTTGGGGCGCCAGGGTATTGTGACGGGGGCAGACTATCGGGGGATTCGTGTCTTGGCCGATCTGCGTCCCATTCCCGAGTCGGACTGGTTCGTGGTCACCAAGATCGATATGGCAGAACTGCTCGGTTCTGTTCGCGAACGCGCGCTGGCTATTGCGGGCATGGTTTTGATGGTCATCCTTCTGGCTGCCGTCGCCACCGCCCTGGGATTCCGCCACCGTCAAGCCTCGCTCTATCGTTCGCTGTACCACGCGCAGCGGGAACAGTTCACGGCCAATGCCAAATACCGCGCGATCCTCTACAGCATCGGCGACGCCGTGATCACTGCTGACAACGCAGGGTGTATCGTCCAGATGAATCCTGCGGCCGAGATTCTGACGGGCTGGAAGGAAATCGAAGCGAAGGGATTGCCGTTGGAGAAGGTGTTCCGCATTATCAGTGAGACCACACGCGAAGAAGTATCTTCCTTGGCGCAGAAGGTCTTGCGGGAAGGCCGGGCGACCGACCTTGCCAACCACACTCTGTTGATAGCTCGCGACGGAAAGGAATATCCGATCGCAGACAGCGCCGCGCCGGTTTTCGACGGCCAACATACTGTCGTCGGGGTGGTACTGGTCTTCAAAGACCAAACCGCTGAACGCGCCGCGCAAAAGGCGCTGGCCGACAGCGAAAGCCGCCTCAAAGCCTTGATCGCGCATGTGCCGGGGGTTGTCTTCCGTTGCGGTATGGATTCGTATTGGACGATGCAATACCTCTCCGCGAACTGCCGGGAACTCACCGGGTATGATCCGGATACCTTGCTCGACAACCGTAAGCTCTCCTACTATGACCTGATCCATCCCGATGACCGTCAAAAGGTTTGGGACACCATCAATGAACAGGTCAAACGCGGTGCGCCGTACACGGTCGAATACCGGATCATCACGGCGGACGGCACCGTGAAATGGGTCTGGGAAAGTGGCGCGGTAGCCAATGACGACCCGGATGGGGAGCAGAACCTGGAAGGGGTGATTCATGACATCACCGCGCGGCGAGAGGCATTCGAGCGGGAGGCCGAGCTCATGGCGCAGATCCAACAGACCCAGCGGCTTGAGGCCCTTGGCAGGATGGCGGGGGTGTGGCCCATGATTTCAACAACGCGCTCACTGTGATTGTCGGGAATACGGAGTGGCTGCAGGATTCCAAGGAAATGGACGAGGATCACCAAAAGGTAATCCAAGAGATCCTGCAGGCCGGCCAACAGGCCGCCGGTCTCGTCAACCGTCTGCTGGGATTCGCTGCCAGGCAGACCTCTCTGCCGCGCGCCATCCAACTTGACGAGACGATCAACGGGCTATCTGAGACCCTCGAACAGGTCTTGGGCCCCCGCGTCCGATTGACGCTTCAGTCTGGCCCGTCGTCGTGGCCGGTTATGATGGATCCCAATCAACTGACCCAGATCCTGGTCTATTTGGCCGAAAACGCGCACGATGCCATATCCGACAGCGGGACCGTCACGGTGGCGGTCGAGAACGTGCACATCGACGGCGCAGTCGGCGACGCTGTCGGCGCTGTGCCGGCCGGCGACTACGTGTGCCTTTCCTTCCGCGATACCGGATGCGGCATGGATGACGAAACCCAGGCCAAGGTTTTCGATCCGTTTTTCTCGACCAAGTCCAGCGCTCCGGATACGGGGATGGGCCTGGCGATCATTTACGGCATCGTCAAACAAAACCGGGGCTTCATTCGGGTCGCCAGTCAACCTAACCGCGGAACCTGCTTCTTCATCTATCTGCCCCGGCACGGCCAGCCGCCGCCTGCCACGTCCAGTGCCGATAGCGGGCCGTCCGTTCCCGCAACGCCGCCTGTCCAGCAAGAGCATGCCACAATCTTGGTTACGGAGGACGAGCCGTCCCTGTTGACGCTGACCGCACGGTTACTGACCGGCATGGGGTACGCGGTCCTTGCCGCCCAGCATCCGAATGAAGCCCTGCGGATCGCGCACGACTTCAAGGGAGAGATCACGCTGTTGTTGACCGATCTGGTTATGCCGGTCATGAACGGCGCGGTCTTGTACGAGACGTTGCTCCGTGAACGTCCGACACTGAAGCGTCTCTTCATGTCTGGCTATACCGCAGATGTCATTGCAAGGCAGGGTGTCCTGCCCGCAAACACGCCCTTCCTGCAGAAACCATTCACACGAGAGCAGCTTAGTGCCAAAGTGCGCGAAGCGCTCGGCGAACAGCATACCTAGTCGAAGAAGAGTGTTATGCCCCTGTATGAATTCTATTGTGAACCTTGCCACATGATCTTCACATTCCGTTCGGCACGGGTGGATACGTCAACTGTGCCGGCCTGCCCGAAATGCGGTTTCCGCCTCAAGCGCGAGGTCTCTGCTTTCGCCCACATCGTGCGCGGCGCGTCGAAAGCCTCCGAATCCGACGACAACGCAGAGAAGGGTGATCCGATGGCCGAGCGGTTGGAACAGGCAGCCGCGCGTCTGGGTGAGCGCATGGAAGCCTTGGCGGACGATGACGCCGACCCGCGCGATGCGGTGCGTGTGATGCGCGAACTGGCGGACGCGGGCGGGTTGCGCTTCAACGCGGAGGTCCGCGAAGCCATGGCGCGGATCGAAGCCGGCGAAGACCCCGAACGGATCGACGAACAGTTCAGCGAGGTTTTCGACACGGACAACCCCTTTGAAGCCGGAGACGCGCCAGGCGGGCAGACATCGGCCCGCGACTGGCTGCGCCGGCTGCGCGGCCCGGTGCGCGACCCGCATTGGTATGACCTGACCGGTTCTGCGGATTAGGGCTCGGCCAGTTCGAGACGCAGCCGATAGAAGCGCGCGGGTTCCACGTCCGACCCGCTGGCGGTGTCGATCAGATAGAGCGAGGTGCCGTCCCACTGCCAATTCAGTGGGAAGTCACTCCCAGAATCGAAGAGCACGCGCGTCCACACGCCGGTTAACGAAGACGACGATTCGACGAGATACCGGAGGTCACGTTTGCCGGGGTCGAAACGGAACTGATACAGCGGGCGTCCGTCTTGCAGGGAGAGCCGCGGCAGTCCGGATGCGGCAGGCTCTCCGACCGCGAGGTTGAAGGCATAACGCCAGAGGTTGGGCACTGCACCGGGGCCCGCGACATCCAAAGGAGCGGTCAAGGACTGGCCCTCGGGGCCGGTGGCCGCAGGAAAGGCCCGCAACCGCCATTCGCCATAAGTCACAGGTAGCCCGTTGGCACGTACCTCCATGACGAGTCCTTGGCGCGGGCCGTCGCCAAAGTCGGCCGCCTCGGGCATGGCGGTGACGGTCAGACCCAACTCGCCGTTGTACGGTGCGTAGAAGCGGCCCGCGAACTGGATGTCGCCGCCGTTGTCGGGCCGGAAGAAACGCACGGTCGCGCCGGCCAGGAAACTGACCAGCTCTTGGCCGCACTCGACGAAAAAGCCGCCGCGAAAGGTGTCGCCAACCGCCAATGACGGCACGTCCAGATAGATGTCGATGACCGGCGGTATGTCGCCGGGCCGGATCGAAAGCAGACGTAGCACGGCGTTGCCGCTGGATGTCATCTGATGGTACACGGGCGCGGCGGTGCTGAAGGCGAACGCGTAGTTCAGGCCGACCGCAGCGGGTGCGGTCAAGACGGTCTTGTCCAGCGCGACGGTGCCGGTCCCACGCAACGGCCCCACACGTCCGGTTCCCGTCAGCTTGCCGCCTGCGACGATCTCCAGCGGCGAGATGAGGCGTCCGTGCACGGTCAGCGTTCCGTTGCTGACGCACACCGGCTGGTAGTAGTCACGGTGTTGGGCATAAAGGATCAGGTTGCCGCCCCCCGTCTTAACAAAGCTGTGCTGCCCGAGCACGGTTCCGGTGAGGTGCAGCGTATTGCGGGCATTCTCGACGTGCAGTACCGACGGGCCGGCCATCACGAGGCGATTGGTGATCAGCGCGGCGCTGTCGTTCGATTCCGGCTCGAACCGCAGGCCGCCTGCGATGCCGAGGCCGGAGACAGCGGGCAGGTCACCGCCGCGTCCGCGGCTGTTGAGCGTAAGGTCACCGCCGAAATTGTAAACGCGCGGTTCGCCGGCGGTGCTGGCTGAAGTGAGGCGGAGCTGGCCGCCAGGGTTGACCGTTATGACGCTCCGCTCGGGCGTGGCGTTTGCCGTAATTTGGAAGACACCTTGCTTGACCACGGTGGGGCCGCTGTAGGCTTTGCCCTCGCCGGTGAGGGCGACACGCCCGACACCGTCCTTTGTCAATCCACCAGGCCCGCTCCATGCCTCTTTCAGGCGCAATGCGCCGTAGAGGTCGTTGCCGGTCGGCGCGTCGACCCTGACCGTCAGGTTGGTGCCGAGCACCACGCCGGCGGTGATCTCCAGTTCAGCGTACCCGTCGCCATTGCCGGTGACGGTGAGATAGGCCGCGGTGTTCGTGGCCATGAATGTCAGCACATTGGTGGTCCCGCTGTCACTGATCTTGTTGCGGTACGGCGAGTTGCCCAGCTCAAGGGTCAGACCGCCGATGGTGACCGGCGACCGCAGGTTGGCCTCGCGGTTGGCGGTCGTGGGGGGCGGGATCAAGGCTTCGGCACCAACACCGTTGGGATAAGATTGCGGGAAGGTGCTCCAGTTGTCGGCGACCGTCCAGTCGGCGTTGCCCGGCGGCACAAAAAACGGCACACGCGGCGGCACGGTGAAGACCGCCTCCTGCAACGGGCTCCACTCGCCACCCGCGCTGAGCACGCGCGCTTTGAGTGTTGCGGTGGCGGGGAACTGCATGGGGCCGGCATAGACCGTCCCGGCCGGGGCACCGCCCAAAGTGCGCGGATCGGTACCGTTGGTGGTCCAGTACACGGTGCCGCCGCTGTTGGGGTTTGAGATCGCGATCCAGGTGTTGGTGGCGACCACGCCGCCGTGCTGGCTGAACTCCGGCGCGCGCGTAGCGGGCCAGAGCCCATACTTTGTGATCTGAGCGAAAAAGGCGTTTCGGCGCGTGTCTGGAACGATCCAGTTGTTGTAGAACGATTCGTTCACGGAGGCATTGATAGCCTCCCGCATGATTGGATTGATCAAATCGCGCAGTGACGTGTAGATCGCCTGCATGCTCTCGCGCGTGAGGCAACCGCCGTGGAAAAGGTGCTTCTGTACGCGGTCGGCGAAGCGAAGGCGGAACTCGGACGACGAGCGCAGCCTGGTGTAGAACGTGCGGATGTCTTTCGGAGCATTGGAGGCGATGGCGGCGGCATCGCCAATGTCGATGCGCACGGTGTTGGCATCACTACCGACGCCGTCGCCGTCTCGATCGCCAATAAAACTGTCGTAAGTGGCGGGGTTGCGGCTATCGGAGCCGAAACAGCCCTCGGCGTCCCACATGTAGAAACGCCAGCGGCCCTGCGGAGAACGCTCGCGTGCCGCCACCCAGTTGTTGTTGGGCCAGTCCCACATGGCCGCGTAGGCATTACAGATCACATAGTCGGCGATATTGTCGACATCGACATAATTCTGGGCCTTCACATAATTGGCGGCCACCGTCAGGTCATTGGTGCGGAGAAAAGTGATCGTATTGTTCCAATGAATCGCGTCGCCGCTGGAGAAAGAACCCACTTGCACCACGTCCCAAAGCGCGGCGCTGCCATGCTGCTGCTGCATGAAGGCTTCGCGCAAATGTTCACAGAGATTGTAGTAGCCTTTCCACACGCCGTTGATGTAGAGCGAGACGAACGTGCCGCGCGAGCCCTTCTGGCCGGTCCCGATAAAGATGCGGCGCATCAGTTCGTCCTTGATGAACGGATTGGAGACGTCGTTCTTGCCAGCGCGAAGACGCATATCCTCGAACAGCGTCACGCTGCTCTCCGGGAAGAAGGCGTAGTTGACGGGCGACTCGCCCAACTCGCCACGGAAGTAGTAGTTGAACGAAGGCTTGCTTTTGAAATCGGTGGGCGAAAAACGAGCGGTGGGGGCTGCGGTCAGCTTGTAGCGCGGGCGGGCGTGGTTACTGCCGGAGAGGCGCAGGCCGACCTCAGTGCGCAGTGCCATTCCGTTGGTCGGGTAGTACTCAAAGCCTGCCGGACGCTCGGAATGCCGGCCGTTCTGCATCGGCATGTTGAAGGCGCTCATGTCACCGAGGTTGACCCACAGGTCGCTCTCGTAGCCACCGCCCTTGATGGCCATGATCCCCTCGCCGTTGGCGGGGCCGCCGCTGGCGTTCGGCCCGTAGAAAGTCAGCACAGGGTCGCCGGAAAAGCAAAGCGCCGGGAGACTCTTGCGTGCCGCGGACTGCGCGATGAGAAAGGTATGCGTGACGGTGCCGGACGGAATCTCACCGGTCTTGAAGCAGCGGGCGCGCACGGTGGTCGCGGCCGTCAGCGTGATCGGCGCGCTGTAGACGGTGCCGACCGTCTCGTCGGGGATCCGGCCATCGGTGGTGTAACGGATAATAGCCGCCGGATCAGGCGAGGCGAGTTGCAGCGGAAACGACGTCGAGTGGAATCCACCGAGGTGACTGAAAACCGGCGGCTGGGTAATGGCTGAGAAGGTCGTGCCCGCGTTCGCCGCTCCGGGCGTGGCGGTGTCACTGTACACGTAAGCGCCCGAGGAAGTCCGGGCATAGACATAAAACGCGTGCTGCCGGGGATAAGTCGGCGCGATCGCGCTGACGACCGCGCCGCCGGCGTCAATCAGGCCAACGTACTCGCCATCTTTGCTGAGCTTGAAGTTGGTGTGCAGGTAGGTCGCACCGTCGGTCGGCCCGACGTTAAAGCCGGTGGCCATCACGACCAGATAACCGCCGGCCGGGATACTGCTGCCTGCCGGGAAATACCATTTGCGCGGCTTGTCGGCGTCATCGGTCAACGACCAGCCGGTCAGGTTGACGGCCTGATCACTGGTATTGTACAGCTCGATCCAGTCACCTTCCGAGTCAGGCGTGTCCTCGTCGTAGTCGGTCTCATCCTCTTCGTCGTCGGACGGGGCTTGGGGTTCGCGCGTGCCGACAAAGTAGCGCCCGGTATCGGTGGGGCGCACAAGCGTGCGCGGGTTCTCACCCGTCGTGGCGAGCGTGGCGCGTCCAATCAGGTCGGAACTGGTCAGGCTGTTGTTGTGGATCTGGATGGCGAGCACATTGTCGCCGCCGGCCAGCAACGTGTTGGCGGCGCCGAGAGTCACCTGTTCCACAGCACCACCGTCCTCGCTGGCGCCGTGGCTGCTGCTGGCCACGGCCGTGCAGGGGGTGATCGTGTTCGCGGTGCCCACGTTGCGGCGGGCCACCTCACGGCCGTTGAGATAGACGATGATGCCGTCGTCGTAGTCGAGCGTAAGCCGGAGCGGTTCGGTGGAGGCCGCCTCGTCCGGCGCGGCCGTGAACAGCGTCCGTACGTAGAGCGAGGGCGTGATGCCGTACATGGCACTCTGCAGGTTCGTGCCGAGGGCCAAGCCGCCGGAGGCCGCACGCTCATAGCCGAAGGGGCCCTTCCCCTCGGGCCACGCGGAGTCGTTGTAGTCGAGCGTCGCCCACGTCGCCGTCTGCGGGATCCCGTTGATGATCCCGTAATCGATGAGTCCGCCCGATGGTTCGGCCACGCCGGGGAAGTAGCGCCAGACTGTCGTGTTGGTCACCAAGCTGACGGCCGGTGCGCCGGCTATCCGCAGATCCGCCATGGAGAGGAAGTCGCCGCTGGTGATGGCTTTATTGTGGGTCTGGATGCAGAGCCGGTTCGTGCCGGTGCGCAGGCGCGTGTTGGCGGCCCCCAGATCGATGACCATGGCCGGTGCGCCGGGATGGTTGGTGTTGAACGCGGTCTGGTCGTGGTAGGCATACATGCCGACGTTGCCCATGTTACGCCGCGCCACCTCCACACCGTTCAGGAAGGCAATGAATCCGTCGTTGAAACGTATCACGAGTTCCAGCCGTGCAGTCGAGGCCGCCTGACCGGAAGTGACGGAAAAGGCCTTGCGCAGATAGAGCGAGGGCACCTTGTTCTGCATCAGGCCCGACACGTTCAGCCCCATGGTGACTCCGGAAAACGAGCCGAAGCCGAAAGGCCCTTTCGACTCTTTCCACTGGCTGTCGTCAAATGCGTCCGCGTACCAGGGCGGTGTGGTGCCCGGCACAGGGTAAGAGCCGGCCGTCCGCTTCAACTGCCGGTCAGAGTTAGCGGCCGATATTTCGTTGATCACGACCTGCCCGAGCAACGGAAAAGCCGTGCAGGCAACGAGGAAAAGGAAAAACAGAACACGGGCCTGAACACATGGGACCGCCTTCACGCCTGACAAAGAAAGCCGTTGCTCTGAACAGTCACTCATAGCCACCCTTTGCATAACGGCCCGTGTTGGGACACCGTATCTTTTGGGTCATGAGTATATCCCTGCGAAAAAGGTCAAGTCAATGTGCCACACATTTTTTCGGCGGTTCCTGACGTTGCCCCGCTCTTTGCTCCTTCGTTAAGAAGCTGGGAACGGGTCATGGGCCTTTCTTTACCAAAAGTAAGTGAGCGAGGCATAGAAACGTCGGCCTGCCGGTTCTTGCCCGGGATAGAGCTGAAAGTCGTCAGCCAGCAGGTTGCTGACACCTGCGTTGAATGTGGCGCGCTCGACAACGGGCAGGCGCCACTGCAACTCGGCGCCGGTGTTGAGGAACCAGTCGTCATGGGCACGGGCCCGGTTGCCGGCATAGTGCGAGACGCCTTGCCGGACGCGTATCAGCAGGTCGCGTGTGAAGCGGTGCCGAACGGTCAGGCCGGTCTCGGCATCCGGATAATCCATTGCATAACGGCTGGCGTAAGAGTCGGTGTCGCACCGTTTCGCGAGCGCGAGCAGATCAGCCGCGATATCGGTGCCGGCCGAAAGCGCCAAACGCGCTTCAGCCGTGATGCCCCAGGTCTCGATGCCGTCCAGATTGACCGCTTCCCAGCGTCCGCCCCGTTCACGTTTGAGCCAATCCACGATGTTCTCGCCGCGTTCGTGAAACAGGGCCGTGCGCCACGTCAGTCCTTCGGCCCGGCCTTTCCAGCCGGCTTCCGCCGTTCGCGTCCGCTGACGTTTCAGGCCGGCGTGGCCGAGCGAAGAGGGGGATTCGTAGTTCAGTTCGGTGTAGGAGGGTTGACGGACGGCTTCGGTGTAGGAGAGGAAAAGGATGTGCGCGTCCGAAAGTGCCCATTCGACACCGGCCGCGGGCAACCAGGCGGACGAGTCGCTGGAGAAGAGATCCAGCGATCCGCCCGCTGTCCAAGTCAAGGGGCCTGTGGTGAGATTCGGCAATACAGCGAATGCGGCGTGGCTGCGCGTGTGGTCGCCGAGCGATGAGCTGCGGATCGATTCCAGGTCGGCATCGGCGCGCAGGTCGACCGAGAAGGCTTCGTTGATGGTTCTGCGTGTGTCGCCGTGGATCGCGAGGAAATCAGTGGTGTGGTCGTTTTCGTAAAAAGCGTGACGGTGGCGATCCAGCCAGTAGGTGTCCTCGGTGCGCTGCCAGGCGGCTGAGAGGCGTGCGGGCTGCAGCGGATCATCCGTGAAGCGCAGCGTGCCGGCGAGCAGTGCGTCCGATCTGCGTTCCGCGGCGGGGTAGATGGGATCGGTCCCGTAAAAGCCGCGCGCACCGAATTCGCGCCAGGAGAGGGCGGTGATGAGGTCGCCCTGCAGGGCGTCGCTCGCGGCGCCGACGCGGGCGCCGGCTGCGGTGCGCGTCAGATCATTGTCGCGCTCGCCGTCGGTCTGGTCAGCGCGGTCGAACGAAAGGAACGTCGAAGCGCCGACCGCCGCACCGCCTTCGAGCATGCCGGCCTCGGTGGCCAGCATGTTGCCGAAAAGGACGCCTTTGCTGCCCGCGCCGGCCGTGACCGCACGCTGGCTCTCACGGAGGGGGGCAAGGTCCAGGCTGACCGAGCCCGACGGATGGCCCGGAGCGGCGCGGAAGCGGTCGAGTCCGGTCAGGACCATGGGTGTGTCGAACCAGACCTCCGGCGCGGGCACGTCGGCGTGCCAGTGCTCGGTCTGGGCGTTGCGCAGGGTGAGGCCGTTGAGCAGCAGGCCCGTGCTGTTGAAAGGGCTGCCGCGCACCGAGAGATCGGCCTGCGGACCGCCCGCGCCTTGGTCGCGCACCGTCAGGCCGGGCACATCTTTGAGCAGTGAAGGTCCGGGGCGCACGACGGGGGAAAGCGGAGCGGCCTCGACGTGGATCACCCAGTCGGCGACCGGAGGCACGGGTGCGGCCTGCGCTTCGGCAGCGGCGGCACACGGTGAGGACACCATCAGAAGGACAGCGAATGTGTGGGGCAGGAGTCCGCGCGGGCACGCACCCGGTAGGGCGGTCTCGCCGAGACCGCCGCGGACGCCTCGGCGAGGCGTCCCCACCAGATAGCACCCGCTATGGAGTGCGGGAGCTTGCGCCCGCTTTTCAAAGCGGCGGCAAGCCGCCGCACTCCAAAAAGCGCTCCCTGCCTGTCCTCGTCCATAACTTGAGCGTTGAAAGTTATCCCGTCGTTTGTTCCCGCTCCGCGTGCGGCGGACTGCATGGTGTGTTTGGTTTTTTTGGCAGCGGCAGGGGGCGTTCATGGGCGGTCAGAATAGCGTTCCGCATTTCGATTGTCAACCGCATGATAAATTAAAGGATACAATAGGCGGAAGGAGTATTTAGGATTCAGGAGTTTTAACACCCCACGACGACTTTGATGCTTCACTGGACGCGTAACGGGCGTATACTGCGATCCATGAATGACAAGATTCTTCCTCTGCTTGGACGGCGCAGCGTCCGGGTTTACCGTCCGGGAGCGGCCGTCAGCGACGCTAAACTGCGCGCCCTGCTGGAGGCCGCGATGGCCGCGCCCTCCGCCATGGCGCTCGACCCGTGGCGCTTTCTGGTTGTGCGTGAGCGCGCGGATCTCGACGCGCTGGCCGAACTGCTGCCGCACGGCCACATGCTCCGCCAGGCCGCGCTCGGCATCGTGGTTTGCGGCGATCCGGCGCAGGCCCATCGACAGGAACTCTCCTACCTGCTGCAGGATTGTTCAGCCGCGGTCGAGAACCTGCTGATTGCCGCGCATCTGCTCGGGCTCGGTGCGGTCTGGCTGGGTGTCCACCCGAATGAAGACCGCGTGGCCGGCATCCGCCGTCAGTTCGGCGTGCCCGAGACGATCCTGCCGGTCGCCGCGGTCGCCGTCGGCCGACCGGCAGAAACGCCCGAACCCCGCACGCGCTTCAATCCGGACTTCGTGCACAACGGCCGTTGGTGATCGGGCGTCGGGCGTTTGACAGTGCCCATGGGTCTGTTAAATTGCAGGCCAGATGCGCATCCGGTAGGGCGGTCTCGCCGAGACCGCCGCGGAGGCCTCGGCGAAACGTCCCCACCAGATAGCACCCGCTATGGAGTGCGGGAGCTTGCGCCCGCTTTTCAAAGCGGCGGCAAGCCGCCGCACTCCAAAAAGCGCTCCCTGCCTGTCCTCGTCCATAACTTGAGCGTTGAAAGTTATCCCGTCGTTTGTTCCCGCTCCGCGCGCGGCGGGCTGCATGGTGTGTTTGGTTTTTTTGGCAGCGGCAGGGGGCGTTCATGGGCGGACAGCGTAGCGTTCCGTTTTTTGATTGTCAGCCATATGCAATGACAAAGGATACAATAAAGGGGTTGCCGAACTCCGAACTCCGAACGCCGAAGGTCGCAAGTCGCCGGTCGCAGATCAAACGCCGACCTCTGCCCTCTGACCTCTCCCGGAGGGCGAGGGTGAAAACAACTTGTTTTTTATTGCGCTTGTCGAGCCGTAAGGCACTTCTGCGGAAATCTGCGTCATCTGAGGACAAAAAATGTGAAGTTATAGGCGAGTGGTCGGGGTGTGATTCGAGCGAACGTTTTTGGAGTGCGGTGACAAGAACCGCGCTATGCGCGGGTCGCGGCACCGCCTTTGGGGGCATGTCTGGCCTGTCTGCGTTAAAAGCGGCGTCGCGCGGGACACCGCTTGCCGCCGCACTCCAAAAAGGCGGCGTGTCCGCCGCCTGCTTCCCTTTCGCCGGGAACGCATCAACGGGGGCCGGGAGCGTGGGCGTCCCCGCCCGCTCTGTGAAAGTCCGCACGCAAGCCAGATACGCCCCCGGTAGGGCGGTCTCGCCGAGACCGCCGCGGACGCCTCGGCGAGGCGTCCCTGCCAGAAGCGGCCGTCATGACCGCTCAACCTATTACACGAAAGGTTGTTGCGGGCGAGGACGCCCGCGCTCCCGTCTCGCCATCCTCCCTTTCATCAGAAACGCACGATCTTCGCACACCCCTGCCGCACCCGGCGGACAGCGTAGCGTTCCGTAAAGTTTGTAAAAATAATGTGTAAGATTTATCCTTCTCCGGTGCATATGAGACAGAGCCATGCGTGATGGGGTATCCACTTTTGCGGAGCAGCTTGCGGGCGCACAGTTTGATCTGTACGCCTACATCTCCGTATTGATGGGCGGGGCGGCGGAAGCGGCTGATGTCCTACAGGAAACGAATCTGGCGATCCTGCAGGATGCGTCGAGTTATGACCCTTCCCGTAATTTCGTGTTTTGGGCGCGCGGTTTCGCCCGTAACCGCGTGCGGCGTTTCTACCGGTCACGAAGCCGCGACAGGTTGGTTTTTGATGAGGAGCTGATGAACAGCCTTTCGGAAACCGTGTCATGCGTGTCGGATGACCGTCCTCTGGAGGAACTGGTCTTGCTCAGGCAGTGTATGGAGAGTCTCGCCCCGAAGCAGCGCGAACTCATCACAGCCCGTTATTTTCAGGCGACGGCGGTCAAAGACATCGCGACCAGAGAATGTTGTTCCGAGGGCGCGGTTTCCGTATTGTTGCACCGTGTGCGCAGGCTGTTGGCCGAGTGCATCGAGAAAAAACGCAAACAGGCAGGAGCGTTGGCCTGATGGACGAGCTGGCCATCATTTTTGACGATCTGGTGCGACGGGTCATCGACGGCACGGCGACGCCGGAGGAGCGCCGCCGCATGGCCGAGTTGATGCGGGATGACGGTGACCTGCAGATGCATTATTGCCGACACATGCGCCTCCATGCGCTGCTCATGTGTTGTGGCGGGCAGGTCAAGGCGGATGTTGGCAGTCGGCAGTTGGCAGTCGGCAATCGGCAATCGGGGCTGCGTATAGGGTGGAAAATCGCGGCGGCGGCAGTGATCGTCATCGGCGTCACGACGTGGCTGTTGATGTTGGCAGGCAGCCCTTTCCGTTCTGACCGCAGTGGCCACGGGCGTGCACGTTCAAGCCCTGTCGCTTTGATGCACGGTGAGTCGATCATCGGGCTGGATCTGCCGTCGCAATTGCCGGGCACGCTGCGGTTGGCATCGGGACAGGCGAAGGTACGGCTGACGTCGGGTACAGAGCTGACGCTGCTGGGGCCGCTGGAACTGGAGATCCGTGACGCGATGCGGGTGAGGTTGGAGACGGGCCGTCTGTTGGCCTATGTGCCGCCGGTGGCGAGCGGGTTCACCGTCCTGACGCGCAAGCTGGAGATCTGGGACATCGGCACGGTGTTCAGCGTGACGGTGTCCAAGGACGTGTCGGACGTTTTCGTGTTTCAGGGCAGCGTGCAGGTGGTCGAGGCCGACGGCGAGCCGGTTGACCTTTGCGAGGGAGGGCAGGGCGTGCGGGCGGTCGCAGGCCGACGGCCATACAAAGTGGTGGCGGACTGGCCGGAGGCGGAGTCCCGGTTTGCGGGTGTGAAAGGGCAGAAGGCGCTCAAGAACCCGGAGCAGGCCCTGAGTGTCGCGGACGAGGTGACGCTGGCGTGGATCGAACGATACGAACCCGAAGAAGTGTCGCTTTTCCGCGCGAGGTTGGCGAGGGCAAGAGCGGCGGCGGAGGCCGCCGAGCGGGTGCCTTTCAGCAAATCGGCATGGGTGCGGCCTGTCGCGTCCGTGCCGCCACAGGAGGAGAACATGACAACAACAAAAGTGGCCATGATGGCCGCTGCGGCGCTCTTTATGGGGAGCGAAACGTCGAGTGGGACGTCCCTGCCGGTGCGGATCGACACCTCGCCGGTACACAACCTGAACTGGACGACGCTCTTCACCAACGAAGTCCCGTTGCGTTGGGAGTGGCCGGACACGGCCACGGCGGCGGAGCTGACGGTCACGGGCATGCGCGAATCGTTCGTCACGAACTTCACGTCGGAGACGACGAATTTACTGTGGCGACCGTTCACGACGGCGCTCCCGCGTGAGGAGGAGGTTTACGCGCTGACACTCAGCTTTTTCGACAGCGGCGAGAAGGAGGTGCAAACGCTGACGGCCAAGCTGGTGGCGCTGGCGGGGGCTTTCGGGGCTGTGCCGGTCGATCCGGGTCCGTCTGACCGCCGCTGGGGCAAGGTGAAAGCGAATGCGGTGATCCCGTATGACGCCACGTGGACAGCCGCGACCGCCGACGCAGCGGCCAGCCGCCTCGTGATCACAAAAACCGGCGGCGCGACGCAGGAGTGCCTGACGGGTGATGCGAGCGGTTATTTCGGATGGAAGCTTGTGAACGGCGATTGGGGGTATGGCGCCGTCGCGCTGACGCTGGATTTCCCCGGATTTGACGGGAAATGGGAGGCGGCGCTGGAGTATGTGGCGGGCGGAACCATGATAACGGTACGGTGAGGAAAGGCAAAGGAGAAGCAACATGAAGACAGCAAACGTTTTGAAAATGATGACGGGCGTCCTGGTCGCGGGTCTCGCGTGGTGCGCGACGGCCGACGCGCCGGTGATCAGCGATGTCGTGGTGCGTCAGCGTTGGCCGTGGAGCCGGCTGGTGGACATCGACTATGTGCTGGAAGGCGATCCAGCCAACAAGATGGATATCCAGGTGACGGCGAAAGACGGCTCGGTGCCGCTTGATCTGCCGCCCGACTCGCTCTCGGGGCACCTGTATGAAGTCACTCCCGGCCCGCGCCGGATCATTTTCGACCCGACGCAAACGGTCTATACCAACAACCAGATGCTTGCCCGGTTCAGTGTGACCCTCACGCCGACTCCGGTGCCGCTCTACATGATCGTGGATCTGACGCTCGCCCCCGGCGCGGATGGGCAGATCGAGTACGTGTACGAGGAAGACCTCACCAACGGCCTCTGGGGCGCGTGGGCGCGCAACCCGGTCACGAACGACGGCCAGGTCATCGAGTCCG
>DAOTKE010000047.1:0-22595 GCA_035449085.1 Kiritimatiellia bacterium
TCCCCCCTCGCGCTTCCCAGCATCTCGACCCCCTTGATTTGGAACCGCCGGGGCAACGACCACCGCCTTGCCCGCCTAGTCTCTTTTTGTTACACTGGGCGCATCTAAGGAGGAGTCAAGCCATGGCATCGATTAAAGGCACGAAAACAGAGAAAAATGTTTTGACTGCATTTGCGGGCGAGTCTGCGGCGCGCAACCGCTACACGTACTGGGCGGCTCAGGCCAAGAAAGACGGGTTTGTTCAGATCGAGTCCATCTTCGAGGAGACCGCCAATCAGGAGAAAGAGCACGCGAAGCGCCTCTTCAAGTTCTTGGAGGGCGGCGAGGTGAAGATCGAGATCGGCCTGCCGGCCGGCGTGATCGGCAAGACGATGGATAACCTGAACGCGGCGGCTGAGGGTGAGGAGTACGAGTGGCAGCACATGTACCCTGATTTCGCCAAGGTGGCGCGCGAGGAGGGCTTCGAGGAAATCGCCAAGACGATGGAGTCGATCGCTGTCGCCGAGAAGTTCCATGGCGAGCGTTACCGCAAACTGGCGGCCAACATCCAGAAGGGCATCGTTTTTTTGCGCGAGGATCCGGCGACCGTGTGGCGTTGCCGCAACTGCGGTTATATCCACGTCGGCAAGGAAGCCCCGGACGTCTGCCCGGCGTGTGCGCATCCTAAGGCGCATTTCGAACTGGTTCCCGGCAACTGGTAAGGGCATTCATGTCACGTGCATCTCTCACGCTGATCGGCGAAAGCATCAACGACTCGGTTCCCTCAACGCACGCCCTGTTCGAGGCGAACGACCTTGCCGCCGTCACCGGGCTGGCGAAGTCGCAGTCTGAACTCGGCACCGATTATATCGACGTCAACGTCGGGCCGCGTCCCGCGGCCTTCATGGACGCCATCGTGCGCGCCGTGCAGGCCGTGACAGACAAACCGCTTTCGATCGATTCGCCGGATCATGCACTCGCCGCGGCTGGGCTCGCTGCCTGCGATCCAGCCCGCGGCACGCCGATTCTGAACTCCATCTCACCCCTCCGTTTGAAGATGTTTGATCTGCTGCAGGTTTGCCGCTTTCGTCCAATCCTGTTGGCTTCGGAAAACCTGCGCGACGGCGTCGAGTCGCCCTGCCGAACCGCCGAAGAGACTTACGCTTCAGCCCGTTTGCTGTTGGAAACGGCGCACCGTCACGGGTTGTCAAACGACGATTGTATTATCGATCCCGGGATTGCGCCCCTTGGCACCGACACGGAAAACAACATTCACCGGTTGATGGGGGCGTTGCGGTTGATCCATGATGATCCTGCCTTTGCGGGTGTCCATCTGTCGGTCGGGCTTAGCAATTTCACCGTCATGCTGCCGCCGCGGCGCGCGGACGGGTCGCCCGTCAAGTTGCCGCTGGCCAACGCTTTTCTCACGCGCGCCATGCCGCTCGGGCTTGACACCCTCATCGGTTCAGCCAAACTGGCCTACAGCGCCTTGCCTGAAGGCCACCCCGCACTCCAATGCTTTGACGACTGTCTGAAACTTTCCGACTTCGACGTATTGATGCGCGTGCAGGAGTTCTACTCGTGATTCCCCTCGCGCGTCGGGCTTAATCAGTCCCACACACGCAGTTCTGGCGTTATGCGCTAAAGGTAAGCTGCGTCGGCCCTGACCGATTCCCCTCTCGCCCTCTTCGCGCACGCGTGGTACACTTCTTCTTGATCATGAGGAAGGCAGTGGACATGGAGGAGTGTATCGTCACAGGCGGGGCCGGGTTGATCGGCAGTCATCTAATCGCGGCGCTGAACGCGCGCGGTATTGACAACATTCTGGTGGTGGATCATCTGAACCATCCGGCTAAAGAACGGAATCTGGCAACGCTTGCCTACCGCCGTTATCTTGACCGTGATGCGTTCCGTGCGGCCCTGCGTGCCGGACAGGTCGCGCCTGCCCGGACGCTCTTCCATCTCGGCGCGTGCAGCTCGACCACCGAGACCGACCAAGCTTATCTGGATGACAACAACACTGGTACCACGCGTGAGTTGTGTGCCTGGTGCCTGGCCAACGGCACCCGCTTCATCTACGCCTCGAGCGCCGCGACCTACGGCGACGGCGAACTAGGGTATTCGGATGACGATGCGGTCACGCCGCGCCTGAAACCCTTGAATCTGTACGGCTGGTCGAAGCAGAAGTTCGACCTGATTGCCCTGCGCGAAGGCTGGCTGGACCGCATCGCGGGACTCAAGTACTTCAATGTCTTCGGCCCGGGTGAGGCGCACAAAGGCGAGATGCGCTCCGTGATCCACAAGGCCTATCACCAGATCCGGGAGACCGGTTCTTTCGCGCTGTTCCGTTCTCATCGGCCGGAATACACTGACGGCGGGCAGTTGCGCGATTTCGTGTATGTCAAAGACGCCGTCGCGGTCACGCTTTTCTTTCACGACCATCCGGAGGTCTCCGGACTCTTCAACTGCGGCACCGGCAAGGCCCGTTCCTGGCTTGAGTTGCTGCGCGCGATCTACGCCGCGATGGGGCGCGAGCCGAGGATCGAGTTTGTAGACATGCCGCCGCACCTACGCGATAAATATCAGTATTTCACCGAGGCCGACACGCGCAAATTGCGCGCGGCCGGCTGCGAGCACGTTTTCCAGCCGCTGGAGCAGGCGGTGGCCGACTACGTGTGTCAGTATCTGGAAGTGCGCCCGTGAACCGTCCGTCAGACCAAACGCCGTTGCCGGGCGGTTACCGCGAAATGTGGCGCATCGCCGCACCACTGATCCTGAGCATGGCGTCCTACACGATCATGCAGTTCTGTGACCGTGTGTTCCTGTCGCGCTACAGTAGTGTGACCATTCAAGCGGCGTTACCGGCCGGTATTCTGGCGCACACGATGATCTGCTTCTTTCAAGCGCTGACGGGTTACGCAGGCACCTTCACTGCGCACTTCCATGGGGCCAGGGAGCCCGTGCAGTGTGTGCGTTCAACCATACAGGGGCTCTGGCTGGCGCTCGCCTCGTGGCCGCTGATCCTGCTGTTGATTCCGCTCGGGCTCTGGATGATCACACTGAGCGGGCATGCGCCGGAAGTGTCTGAGGCAGAGCGCGTTTATTTTCTGATCTTGATGGCGGGCGGTATCATGGTACCGCTCAACTCGGCGATCGGCGGTTATTTCATGGGTATCGGCCGCACGATGGTCAACATGATTGCCAACGCCATCGGTTGCTCGCTGAACATCGCGCTCAATTATGCGATGATTTTTGGACACTGGGGTTTCCCTGAAATGGGAATCGCGGGAGCGGCCTATGCGACGATTGTGTCGGGTTTAGTCACCTGCCTCATCCAACTGGTGTTGTTTTGGCGCGAATCGGCCTTTCGTGCGGTCGGCCTGCCGCAGGTGCTGAAACCGGACGGCGAACTGTTGGCCCGGATCATCCGTTTTGGTACGCCGTCCGGCTTACAGTTGCTGATGGACGTCGGTTCATTTGCGGTCTTCATCATGCTGACCGGACGCATGGGCGAACTGGCGCTCGCCTCCAGCAATATCGCGTTCAGCATCAACAACCTGGCCTTCGCGCCGCTCTTGGGGTTTGGACTGGCCGCATCGACAGTCGTGGGACAGCACCAGGGTGCGCAACGTCCCGAAGCCGCCCGGCGTGCCGGGTATACCGGTCTCAAGATGGGGTTGATCTACATGTGTGTGATCGGCGCGACCTTCGTGCTGTTCCCGCGCGAGTACTTCGAACTGTTCCGCTCGAAGGATGCCGGTTTCACGGCGGATGAGTTGCTGGGACTCGGCCGCACCATGCTGCTGCTGATGACCATCTGGGGGTTGCTGGACACCGTGAGTATTGTTCTAAGCGGCGCCCTAAAGGGCGCGGGCGACACGCGTTTCGTCATGATCTACATGATCATCGGCTCGTGGGCGTTGCTGGTCCCCGGCTCGGTCCTGCTGCTGTGGGCCGGCGTCGGCATCCTCGGCCTCTGGGTCTGGCTCGCGGTGTATGTCTGCGTGCTGGCCGTAGGGTTCTGGTGGCGCTGGCAACAGGGACACTGGGAAACGATTCGCGTGATCGAAGGCAGCACCTATATCCCGCCCGACACCGACGACATCCGCTGAGTTTACATCTGCGCCAAAGGCCGCGCGAAGCTGGATGTCAGAGTCTCGTCAAACTCTGCGTTGAAGGCCAGTATCGAGTCGTCCAGATTGTTGAGCCCCAACGCCTCGATCGGCTCACCGTCATCCAAGATCACTTTGGCGATATCGGCGACCGTCAGCGAGTCACCGCACCGGTAGAGCAGGTATTCGCCGGGCCGATTCGCGACCTCCGCCAAGATACGGTTGCGCACGAGATCGTCCAGGATGTCCTTGACGAGACGGACGGGGATACGATGTTTTTGCGCGAACGTTTCCGCCGCAAACGGGCCGCCCGTGTCGGACTTGGCCTGGCGTGCGGTCTCGGCGCAGAGCGTCAACGCCATCAGCAGGCGCGCGCGCCAACTGGCGCCGGCCGCGTGCTGCTCCAGCACATAAGTGTCACGGTGCTGTACCGCAAAGCTGATCTCTGCGCCCAGCAGTATGATCTGCCAGCTCACGTACACCCAGAGCAGCAGAATCGGCAGCACAGCGAAACTGCCATAAAGGGTGCTGTATTTGGCGATCCCGATCTGCAACATCGCGCACAGTTTGAGCCAGCCGCCGAACAGGATCACCGTGACACAACCGCCGACCAGTGCCGGCACCATCCTGACGCGTGTGTTCGGCATGAAACCCAGCAGGAACGCGAAAGTCAGCGTGCCAGTCAGTATCGTGACCGACAGCTTGAAGAGTCCACTGCCCAACAGGCTGTGCGCCGCTTCCGAAACGACACCGCCCACCGCCTTGTCCATGAAGCCGGTCACCATCGAGGCTACCGGCACACTGGATGCCGCCGTCATCAGGAACGGCAGAATCAGGCACACGCCGAGATAGTCGAAACATTTACGCACGAGTTGGCGCGGCTGCTCAACGCCCCAGACCTGGTTGAGACTCGACTCGACCTTGCCCAGCATGCTGATCACAGTCCAGAGCAGCAGCACCGCACCGATACCTCCCAGCGTGCCGAACTTGAGCTGGTCGAGCTGCATGAAGAGCTGGTCGGCGATTTCCCGCACCTGTTCGGAAAAGACCTGCGCAACCTCGTCCGGCGCTGCATCTTCAACGAGTCCCTCGGCCTCCACCTTGGCCTCGACCGACTGTTCCATCTGATCCATCCAGGCGTCCAGGTGCTTGTCAAACTGCGCTTTAGCGAGATCCGCGCCGCCGAACGCCCGCGCCATCGCCAGCGTCAGCGCCAAAATGGGGATTAGCGTCATCAGGGAGAAGAAGGTCAGCGAGGCCGCGTGCAGCGAACACTGATCGCTCTTGAAGCCCGAGAGCACCAGCGAGCAGAGGCGCACCGCATAGAAACCGATCCTTCGCGGCAACGGCAGCGTGCGGCAATCGGTCTCCCACACGCCCCTTTCGACAAAGGCACGGCAGTCGGCAAGCAATGCTGCGATTTTCATGCGTGAACCCTCATGGCTTTGGGCGAGGACGGACAGACATACTCGCAGCAGCCACATCCTGTGCAGCGCGCGGCATCGATCACAATCCGGCTCGTCATGTTATCGGGATCCCAATCCATGTCGAGTGCGCCGTAAGGGCACGCTCCGACACAGGCGCCGCACTCGCGGCTGAAACTCAACAGGCAATGATTGTCATCCACGCATGGTAAGCCCATTGGCCGCCGGTGCTTGTTCTTTGTCGTGAAACGCGGAATCGCGCCACTCGGGCAGACCTGCCCGCACTGTGTGCAGGACGGGGGGCAATAGCCGTTGTCAAACGTGACTTCCGGCACCAGTACGCCAGCCCAACCGGTGCCGGTGCCGCCGAACCGGATGATACCGCTGGGACAACTCCGCACGCAGGCTCCGCACCGCGTGCACAACCGCGTGAACCGCGCCTCGCCGTCGGCGGCCGGCGGTCGGATCGCCGCCGGAGTCATGGCGCGTGCGGGATGCAGGGCCAGTCGGTAACCGGCACCCAATCCAAGGCCTAAGAACGCCCGTCGCCCCAGCGCGGCGCTTTCACTGCGCCGTGCTGCCGCATCCAACGCACGCAGACGTAACGGGAAACGCAACAAGTCCTGCAACGCGCCCAGCGGGCAGAGCCGACCGCACCAAAGCCCAGGCGCGAGAAACGCGAGGAACAGCAGCGCGGGCAAGCCGGCCGCCGCCAGCCAGTCGCGCCGTTCAAACTGACGCCGCGCCGCGCCGAACGCCGCATTGAAAAGCACCAGCGGATCGAGCCAGCCGAAGAGCGGATACCCCACCAGTGCCGCACCGACGGCCACCACGACGATCCCGAGACCTATACGCGGCACGCGCCCGACCCAGCCGCGCTTCGGCACCCAACCGGCCAATACGTCCTGGCAGGTCCCGGCCGGACACAGCCAGCGGCAGAAGACCCGCGGCCAGATGACACTGAGCCATGCGGGCACAAGTGCACCCAGCAGAAAAAGTCCGCCGGCACCGGCCGCCACCGTCAAACATGCATTAAAGGGACTCAACGCCGGTACAACACCGGCCAGCCATGCCGAGTCATGCCGCGGCCACGCACACGCAACCGCCGCCATGAAGGCCACGCCGCGCACCGAGCGCCGTGCCCATTTCTTCAAGACATCCTTGCCGAATCTTTTGTCTGACATCGGCGCCCATCATACCTCCCCCCCACGGCGAATGCAATTCTTCCGCTTCTTAGGATGCCATACCCTGCCCCGGACTCACAAATACTGCCGCGCTCCCTTTCATTGTTTATGCAGCAAGGCATCCGTTTCGGCGAGTTTGAAACGCGTGCTCACGACGGAGTGTTTGCGTTCGTCGTCCCAATACTTCAGATAAGTCGTCGCGATGATCGTGCCGTCCGGTAGCAGCGCCATGCCGGGATACCCGAGATCAAAACGCTTTTGGCCGTGCAGCAACTTGATGCGGTACTGGCCCGGACGGCCTTGCCGGATGTCGTCGTAGGTGCCGACCCACGCCACAAAATGTCCTTTCGTAGGGGAGAGCGGCGCCTGGTCGCGAAACGCGATGACCAGCCGTCCGTCCTGTGTCTTCACGCCCATGTGACGATCGCCGGTCAATCCCCATGCCGTATCGACCGGTGTACTCCATGTCGCGCCCTCGTCGCGGCTGAACATCTGCAGGCTGTAGCCCTTATGGGTGTTCTCGCGCATCAGGCAGCACAGTTCAGTACCGTCCGGCGAACGAAATACGAAGGGTTCGCACGGTTTCTTGCCCTCCATGCGTGCGACCGATCGGGGTGCCGACCAGGTGAAGCCGCCGTCCGCGCTCACGGTCTGCATGACCTCCAGATACGCGCGGCCTTCCCCTTTGCCCTCGCCCCGGTGGTACAAGCCCAGATAACGGCCGTCGTTTAACCGCACCATGCTGCTGAAGGTCATCACGCAGTAGAACGCCTCGCCCAGCGGCGGCATCTCCCGCCAGGTATCGCCGTCGTCCTCGCTCATGATGCTGGGCATCGGCATACCCTGGCGCGTGCCCTTGGCGGCGGACCACACCCACAGCCGCGCCTTGCCTTGTTCGTCGACCAGACGATAGATGCTGGGGCAGTTCTGGTGTGTCCGGTACCCTTCCGGCATCCGCGCATCCAATCGCTCCCACGTGCGGCCGCCGTCGCGGCTGCGCGCCATCGGTCCGGCCGCGCCACCGTGGTTGACGCACCACACGCAGAAGATCGTCCGCCCGTCCGGCAGCGACACGGTGGTGGGGTGGCCCTGGTAGACCTCGGGCGTCCCGGCGGCAATCACCACCTGACGCGCCAGATCCTGAGAGAGATCAACCAGCGGCAGTTTGGCCTCTTCCTTCCAGCGGGTCTCGTCCGCCACGATTCTACCCGCTGATAAGACGCTCAATGCGCACGCCAACATCCCCCGCACAAAAAAAGCCCTCATATTTCACCTCTCTTCTCTGCAAGATCGGAACACCACCTTGACCCAACGTCTCAACTGTACCATTCGCTGAAATCATGGTGTTCAAATTCTTGTCTTTATTTTTTTTTGAACATGCTGTGCTGTCATGCAACCATTCAAAATATAGCCCCCGCACCGGTCGGGACGGAGCCCGCCCCTCCAGTTCCTTCGAAAACCTTTGTCTTCTACGATGGAGAAAACGCTCAACTTCCAACGTTCAACTGCCAACTCTCAACCAATAGCCAGAAGCCGTGAACCGGTGGCCGGAACCAATTGCCGATGACCAGCCTGCCGGTTGTAGCGATTCGCTTGAGCCCTTGCTTAGCGCATGGTACGCTAACCCCGCGTATTTACTCAGGAGGAGTCGCCGTGACGAACATGTGGCTGCTGGGTTTCACACCGCTGTTACTATTAGCGTCGGCTGTCGCGATCATTCGGGCCGGCCAACCCTGCCGCTCCTATTGGTTGGCGTGGTGCGGTCTGGCGGCCACAATGATCGGCGATTATTTTCTGGCGGTGCGCGGGTCGCCGCTCGACTCCGACGGCTTTTTGTACGGCGTGGCGGGTTTTTCGCTGGCGCATCTCTGCTGGATCGCCTTCCTGAGGCGGCATGCGGCATGGAATCCGCGCCTCGCCTTTGCCCTGACGTTCAGCTTCGGCGTGCTCTTCGCGGCGCGCGTGATACCGGCGCTGCCGTCGCACCGCCTGGCGTGGGCGCTGAGCGCGTATGCGCTGCTCTCGATCCTCAGCGTCTCCTTCGCGTGCGGCGTCCACCGGCTCTCCCGGGCCTGGCGCTACGGTCTGTGCGCACTGCTTTTCTCCGACGCCATGATCGTGTTCGGCCAGATTCTGCGCGTGCCGCACCTGTCGAAAACGGTGGGCGTCACGTATCTCGCCAGCCTGGTGCTGATCGCCGTGGCGATCCTGCGCTGCGGGCGCGCGCCGCGCCCCTCCGAACGCCTGCGCCAGCTCCGCGCGGCGCCCCGCGCCGTGCTCTGGGGCGGCACCGTCGTGATGCTGCTCTTTCTGGGCGCGATGGCGCTCTATCCCGGCAAGGGATACAACCCCTGCATGCGCATGCTGAGCGTACTCGGACGCACGCGCCTGAACAGCATCGACTATCCGGCCTGCCATTATCTGTTCACCGCCGGTCTGGCGCTCAGCGCTTGGGCGGCGGCCCGCTTCTATCCGGCGCTGGCCTGTTTCGTTCAGGGCGGACGAAAAAAGGCCGGCCTGCTCTGGGGCGGCGCTCTCAACGCGGCGGGATTGCTGGCCATCGCATTCGTGCCCGAGAATGTGAACGGTTTCTATCACAATGTCGGTTGTTTCGCTGCGGTCGGCGGCGGTGCGCTGGTGCTGATCCTGCTGACCGTCAACCAGCCCCGTCCGCGCGTCGGCGCCGCAGCGCGCTGGAGCTGGCTGGTCTGGTGCTGCGTGCTGGTGGCGGTTTTCGAGGCTTTTCTGCTGGCGCACCGCTTCAAGCTGCTGCCGTTCGCGCCGTATGTGCCGACCTGCCAGAAGCTGCTGATCCTGACCTTTAGCGCTTGGCTGGGGTTTTATGCCGTGGTGCTCCGTCGTCTGTTGCGCCGGGCGTTGATTGAGTATGCAGAGCGCTGACGTTTCAAATATACTGTCACCATGAAAAGAAAGTATAGGCGACATTTCGATGGTAACCCTGTGAGCGTGCTGGCGTGCGTCATCGCGTCGATGTGTGGCGCGGCCGATTGGCCGTGCTGGCGCGGGCCGTCACGCGACGGCATTTCCCGAGAAACCGCCTGGTCGCACGCATGGGGCACGAACGGCCCGGCCGTCGTGTGGCGCGCGGCGGTCGGCAAGGGGTTCTCGTCCTTTGCCGTGGCCGACGGGCGCGTCTACACGATGGGCAACGCCGACGGACAGGATTCGGTCTTCTGCCTTTCAGCCGTCAGCGGCGCCACGCTCTGGCGTCACACCTACCCCTGCGAGCTGCAGCCGCTCTCGTATGAGGGCGGTCCTTCGTCCACGCCGGCGGTTGCCGACGGCCGCGTGTATACGTTCAGCAAAGGGGGCGACCTCTTTTGCCTGGACGCGCGCGACGGCCGCGTGCTCTGGTCGCGCGCCTTCGCCCCGTGGCCGTGGCGCGAAGGGGACTGGAAGAACACCTGGCGGTATGCGGGATCGCCGCTGGTCGCGGGCGGACGGCTGGTGATGAGCCTGGGCGAGGCGGGCACCGTGCTCGACGCGCGCACCGGCGCGACCGTGTGGGAGAGTCCCGCAGGGCACCCCGGGTATGCGTCGCCGGTACCGTTCCGCGCGGGCGAGACCGACGCGCTCGCCTTTTTTGCCGGCCACGCGGTGATCGGCGCCGAAGCCGCGACCGGCCGGCGGTTGTGGCAGATCCCGTGGCGGACGGAGTGGGACATGAACGCGGCCGATCCGATCATCCATGGCGGACGCCTGTTTGTGTCGTCCGGCAACGGGACAGGCTGCGCGCTGTATGACCTTGCCGCGTCGCCGCCGCGCGAGGTGTGGCGCACGAAGCACCTGCGCCTGCCGATGAACAGCGCGGTGTTGTGGCAGGGGCACCTATACGGATTCAACGATGAAAACCTGACCTGCGTGGCCTGGGACACAGGCGAGGCGCGCTGGTCGGAGCGCTCCCTGCGGCGCGGCGCGTTGATGCTGACGGCAGACGGCAGGCTGCTGCTGCTCAGCGAGAACGGCCAGCTTGTGGTGGCGCAGGCCACGCCGGAGGCCTTCCGTCCGCTGGCGCGCGCGCGCATTCTGCAGGGGCGCTGCTGGAGCGCACCGGTGTTGGCGAACGGGCTGCTCTACGCGCGCAACGCCCAGGGCGAAGCGGTGTGCCTCGATCTCCGTCCGTGAACCGGTGGCCGTTCCTTGGCTCAGCGCACCGCGACCGGCCCGTCAAACCTCACGCCGTCCCACTCAGCCGCGTCGGCGCCGTGCTTCCGGAACGCGATGCGCAGCGTCTTGCCGCCGCGCGTGAAACGCAGGCCGCTGGCGGTCGGCGAGTCGATACGTTCAGCCTGCCAGGGCTCCTCTTTGCCGGCGCGCGCAGGGATCAGCAGCGTGAGGGTGTCGCTGGCCGTGACCGGCCGGCGCATCGCGGCCTCGACATGCCACTGATTGGGGAAGGGCGAGCGCCCGTTGCGCATCTTGGGCGGCGGGGTGAAACCGTCGGTCTGCGTGAAGGCGAGCGGTTGGGGCGCGAGATAGCGGACGGCAAGGCTGGCGTTCTTCTGGGTGAGCCGCAGGGTCTGCGCGGCTTCGTCGAGCGTGAAGGCGCTGAGCCCGTGCAGCATGAACTGGAAGGTGGCGGGCGCAGGTGCGGCAAAATCATCGTAGAGCACCACGATGTCGGGTTTGATGAAGAGCACGGCGCGTTCGGCGCGTGTCACGGCACCGGTGTAGGCGACGGTCGCCTCGCCGCGTACATAATCCCACTCCGGAGTCAAACGCGAGTCGATGATGCTTCCCTTGGCTTTGGCCGAGTGCATGAGCGGGTTGATGCCGTTGACGAGCACGGTGTTCTGGGAACGTGCGGCGTGCGCCCACTTGTAGTGGAATGCGCTGCCGTGCAAATCGCGGTAGGTACAGGCCGGCAGCAGGCAGTCGCCATAGGCGTTCAGTTGGATACCGAGCTGTGCGTTGTGCCCATGGCTGCTGGTGCCGAAGGGATCGGCCTTGAAGAGCAGATGCACATCGTCGCGGCTGTCGAGCAGGGTCGTGTGCAGGCTGGCAAGGCCCGTGCCGCGGAAGACCATCGACTGCGGCCGGTCAGTCGGCGGGACGGGCGCGGGCAACGGCGGCAGATTGGCGGCGTAAAGGAAGCCGGTGACGCCGCCCGGTTCGCGTGTACGGGTCTGCTGGAGCCACCACGACCAGTGGGCGGCTGCTGTGGCACCGGCAGGATCGGCCCCTTTCATGCGGGCGAAATAGTGGAGAAACGGGGCTGAGGTCGGCCGGTAGGAAAGATCGCCGAAGCCGGCGTTGGGCGAGTGGGGCGGCACGACATAGAGCGGAAGGTTGCCGAGCTGGTTGAAGAACGGTTTCTTGAGGCCGTCGATACCGAGCGCGCTGTGTGCCACCTGCATCCAGGAGGTGACCTTGGTCATGTAGCCGGTGAGATAGCTGGCCCCTTCGTGCCATCCGCCGTCGTCGTCCGACCAGACCGGGTAGGCGGCGTAGAATTTGTTCACGGCGTAATCGAGCCAGGTCTCGGCTTCAGGCACCTCGCCATAGAAGGCGATGGCGACTTCGGCGATCTTGTGCCAGATGCGGTTGCCGTGGCTGTTGAGAGGGCGTGTCAGATGACCGTTCCCATAACCGACCTCACCGCTCTTCCAGGCGTCAGCCACGCGGCGCGACCACATCTTGCGGAAACGGGCGCGTTCGTCTTCAGAGAGAAAATCATAGAGCCAGTCGTAGGCGCGTGCGGGACGGTAGAGCACGGCTTTACCGGCTTCGCAGTTCAGCGCAAAATTGCTGGGGCCATCCGGATCCCATCCGGCGAGGGCCATCAGGAACGAGCGGGCCGCCTCACCATAGCGCGCCTCTTGAGTGATTAGCCAGACGAAAGCCAACAGCTCGACCTCGTTGCTGGCGCGGTCACCGGTCTCGCGGTTAGGCCACCAATATTTGACGGCCTCGTCGTCCTCTTTATTGCGGGCTGACCCGCGGTGGGTGGGTTCGGGCGTCGGCCCCCTCTTGATCAGGGCGTCGGCCTCTTTGCGCAATGCGGCGAAACGTGTGGCGGCGAGCCCCTCTTGCGTGGCGGCGGCACGCAGCCGCGGCAGGTCTTCCGGACGCATGAAAAGGCGCGGGTGCTGGGCTGGCAGACGCTCGCGTTGTTGGGCGCGCGTCGGCATGGGAAAAAGGACCGCACTGTCCGGAACAGTGACACTCCTAACCGCACTCCATGCCGCCACCTCCTGCTTGGCCGTGGTGAACCGGTAGCGCCAGTACCAAACGCCCGGCTTGAGCGGCTCATGATGGGTGTAGACGCACCAGGGCACTTTCTTGGCAGAACCAGGTGCTGCGAAATCGCGCGTCTGCGACCACTCAACGTCATAATACGCGGCACGTTTATCGTGAATCCAGGTGAAGGAGGGGGGATTCATGACCGCCGTGGAGCCATCGGCCGGCCGATAGCCCCACTCGTCGGCAAGCGCGGGCCGGTTATCGACCTCAAGTGCCGCAAAGCCCACACCGTGAATAAACAGCATCGCCGCCAGTGCACACCCAATACGTTTCATGCGGGTATCGTAAAGGAAAAACCGATGCCGGGTCAACCACGCCCAAGGAGGGATTAGGATTTAGGAATTGAAATCCAACTCCTCCTTTGGGCCGCCTCCGTTTTTTCTTGATTCGTCAGGCAGGTTTTGTGATGGTGCAAACATTGAATCGGACTCGGTCGCTGTCTTGGAGGAGGGGTGAAACAGATACTCGTTTGCCTGATCGTGTTCTTGGCGACAAGCAAGCCCGTTGCTCTGGCTGCGGGCATGGCGGGAACATCCGCGCTCGCGCAACGGTTTGATCGCCTTCGGTCGGGCGCATATGGCCCTGTCAGCGAGATCGTCTTTGCCGTGCGCAATCATGTCAATGACGGTCACTGGTACGCCAACTTCGGCTACTATTGTTACGGGCCTGATAAAACGGTCTATGGCCATCAGGGGCGCCTCGGCGCTTGGAATATCAGGACAGGGGCGCTGCGGTTGCTGGTGGATGACGTGGAAAGTGCCGTGCGCGATCCATGCGTCAGTTACGATGGCCGGAAGATCGTTTTTTCCCGCCGGCCTGCCGGTGCCCCGCATTTCCATCTGTACGAGATTCAGGTCGACGGCACAGGGCTGCGCCAACTCACCGAGGGCGACTACGACGACATCGAGCCTTGCTGCCTGCCGGACGGTGGCCTTGTCTTTGTCTCCAGCCGTGCCCGGCACTGGGTCAACTGTTGGCTCACGCAGGTCGCGACCATCCATCGGTGCGACGCCGACGGGCGCAATATCCGCATGCTCTCGGCCAACATCGAGCACGACAACACACCGTGGCCACTGCCTGACGGACGTCTGCTGTATATGCGCTGGGAGTATGTGGACCGCAACCAGGTCAATTTTCACCATCTCTGGACGATGAATCCCGACGGGACCCAGCACAGCGTGTTCTTCGGCAATCTGCATCCTGGCGGACTTTTCATTGATGCCAAGCCCATTCCGGGCAGCTCAGACGTGATCTTGATCGATTCTCCCGGACATGGCAGCGTGGAACACCGAGGGTTCGTCGCGCGCGTCAATGCCAAGGAGGGGCCGGACGTTCAACAGAACCTTCGCCGCATCAGCCGCGGCTCGAACTTCCGTGACCCTTGGGCGCTGGCTCCCGACCTGTATCTCGCCGCGCGCGATCGTGATCTCATCTTGCTGGACGATTCAGGCGCCGAACAGGTCTTGTTCTCGCTGCCCGACACATACAAGGATGGCTGGCTTCATGAACCCCGTCCGATCATGCGGCGGCACCGCGAACCGGTGATTGCCGATAAAACCGACCCCTCGCAGCCCGATGGCGTCTTCTTTCTCGAAAATGTCTACGAGGGGCGTCAGATGGCCGATGTCGAGCGCGGTTCGATCACCCGTCTGCTTGTCCTTGAGTCCTTGCCCAAACCGATCAATTTCACGGGCGGCATGGATCCGCTCAGTTACGTGGGCACCTTCACTCTGCCTCGCGTTCTCGGCACTGTCCCGGTTGAGTCAGACGGGTCCGCATCCTTTCGTGCGCCGGCGTTACGTTCGCTTTTCTTTGTCGCACTCGACGCGCGTGGACGTTCGGTGAAACGCATGCAGAGCTTCACTCAGGTCATGCCCGGCGAACGTCAGGGGTGTGTCGGCTGCCACGAATCGCGTGCCAGCGCTCCCGTCCCCTATGTGTCGGCCGGCATGGCCGCTGCGGCGCGGCGCACGCCTTCGGTCATCGATCCTTCTGGCCGCGCTTTCGATGTTCCCGATTTCCCGCGTCATGTCCAGCCGGTGCTTGACCGGCACTGTGTGCGCTGCCACAATCCGGACGACCGCAAGGGTGGCGTGGATCTGTGTGCCGACCGTGGCCCGATGTTCTCCATGGGGTATTACACGCTGGTTGCGTGGGGACAGGTTAGAGACGGACGCAATCTAGCCAGGAGCAACTACGCGCCGTATACCCTCGGCAGTGGCGGCAGCCCTCTGATGTCCAAGCTTGACGGGACGCATCACGGTGTCCGGGTGCCATCCAACGATCTTGCCGTCGTCGCCCTCTGGCTCGATGCCAGCGCGCCCTATCCCGGCACTTACGCCGCGTTGGGCTGTGGTATGATCGGTGGATATCTGCAAAACAAGCAGGTCATCAACAACGACCAGACATGGCCGACAACCTGCGGCGCGCAACCGGTCTTCGACCGTCGCTGCGCAACGTGCCATACGGCGGAACACAAACCGTTGCCACGAACGTTGAGCGACGAGAACGGCCTCAGTTTCTGGGAGCCCCAAATGGATGACCCGCGCCTGCGTTTCAACCGTCATGCGCTCTTCAATCTCACGCGTCCGGAGAAATCTCTGTTCTTGCGCGCGCCGCTTGCGGTCGCGGCAGGCGGACTCGGGATCTGTGCCGCGACCAACAGCTTACGCGCCCCGGTGTTCGCTTCGGTCTGCGATCCGGATTACCGCGTGTTGCTGGCGATGATCGACGCCGGTCGCCGCAAGCTCGACGAGGTCAAGCGGTTCGATATGCCGGGGTTCCGTCCGCCGCGCGAATATCTGCGCGAGATGAAACGGTACGGCATCCTGCCGGCCACATTTGACCTCGACCGCGATCCCGCCGACCCTTACGAGCTCGACCGGCTTTACTGGGACTCTTTCATCAGGCCCCTGTAATCACTTGAGCAGTCCGCAGTACTGCATGCGCGCTTCCACTTCGGCCTTCATCTTGTCGGTCATTGCGAACTCCGTGACCTTACCCTTAACGTCGCGCGTCAGGCGGTTGCGGAAGATGCCGAGTTTCTGGAGGACATAGAGGTGCACGTCGCGCATCGCATCATCGCCCCCGCTGGAGAAGACGTCGCCAAGGTTGGTCATGTAGAGGTACTTGGTGTAGGCGTCGGCCAGCTCGGGATCGGAGGCATCCGCTCCCGCCGCAAGGCGGTTATAGACCTTAACGAAGAGGCTGGCGTAAGCGGGACGTTGCGTGATGAGCCCCTTTGTGCCGATTCGGGAGCCCTGATAGATCCAGCCCTTGCCGCCCCAGCCGCTGAAGACCATCTTGATCTCGGGATGAGACAGAAGCTGTTCCATGCGGGCGTTGACCTGCAGGCCCGGTGACTCCTCTTTAACATAACCGTAGATGTCCGGAAACTCCTGCGCCAGCTTGACGACGACAGCCACATCGGGCTGCGGACTCTTCCCGTTATAGGTCTGAATGATCACGGGCATCTTCACCACTTTGGCAAAGGCGCGGTAATGGTCGGCGATCATCAGCTGGTTGGTGGCGTTATCCGGCGGACGCGCCAGAATCGCCATCTTCGCGCCCGTCTCGTCGGCAATCGACTGCACAAGCGCACCCAGTTTCACGGCGTCTTCGCTCGTCTTGCCCGGACAGATCGCCGTGATGCGCGCCTCGTACTTGGCCTCGACTGAACGCTTCGCGAGGGCCCGCAGGCCGTCGGTGTATTCGTCTTTCTTAAGGGTGCCCAGCACCTCGTTTGCTGGCGGCCAGATGATGCCGCCGACGCCGCACGCGTTGACGTAATCCGCCTCCTTGACGAGAACGGGAACATCCAGCTTCGCGTCCTCCGTCCACGGCGTGACGAGAAGCGGATAAGGCCCTTGCAACATCACTGCGGCCAACACACTACCCCAAGCACTCATGACGATGGTCCTTTCAGTGTTCGGCGCCCTCTCACTGGAGGGGCTTGTCAGGGTTAAGCTTGGAACGGGTTCCACCCCTTGCGATAAGTCTTGGTGACATGCTTGTCGGCTTCGGCGTTGTTCGTGACGTGATGGCCGTCCCACTTCAGGACGGAGCCTTTGCCGGCGAGCGATGCGATGTTGCCGAGGCACACGGTCTTCGCGAGCGGAACGGAATACTCGAAGCAGTCATTCGCCTCGCGCCTCTCGCGGATCGCCGCGTAGAACTCCTTGAAGTGCGCCGGCGTCACGAGACGGTAATTGAAGTCGTGCGGACGGTCCACGCGCGGCATGCACCAGCCGTTTTTGCGCGGCATGAAACGATAGCCGCCGTGATGTGTGAACCAGAGGTCGCCCTTGCTGCCGCGGAAGAGCACGCCGTTCTTGTAGAACGGATCGTTGGTAAAGCCGTTCTTTTTCTCAACTTCGAGCACGATCGGCGGGATGTTGAGGTGTTCGCGCTTGTGCGGCAGGCCGAACTTGTTGACGTATTCCTTGGTGTAGGGCACACCATCCTTGAGGCCGTCCCACCAATGGAGTGTCACCTCGCCACGCTCCTTTGTCGCAGGAAAACGGAACTCAAAGGCATCGCGATAAGCCCATGCGCCCTGCAGTGCGAACTGCGCGTCGTGGCAGATGACCTCGGATGGCTCCTTCAGGTCGAGCGCCCAGAAGGCCACGTCCATGATGTGCATGCCGAGGTTACCGATCGATCCGTTGCCGTAACCCAGCCAACTGTGCCAGCCGTGCGGATGCATGCCGTCCTGATCGGGGGTCTCCGGATAGTAATCGCAAATGGGTGAGCCGCCGCACCAGAGATCCCAGTCCATCCCCTTCGGCGGGGGTGCGCTCGGCGGACGCTGATAGATCGAGTTGCAGCGGTCGTCATAGGCCCAGACCTCCCGTACTTCGCCCAAGGCCCCTTCCTTGATGCGGTCGACGCAGTACTTCATCGACGGGAAAGTGTGACCGTAGGTGCCGCACTGGGTGACGATCCCGGGCCGTTTGCGCGTCTCCTCCAGCAGGAGGGTTCCTTCCGCCGCAGTCAGACAGAGGGGTTTGTCGAGGAAGCAGTGGATGCCGCGACGGATCGCCATCACGGCCGGCAGCACATGCTGGTGGTTCGGTGTCTCGATGAGGACGGCGTCGATCCCGTCGCCCATCTTGTCGAACATGTCCTGATAGGTCGCAAAGCGTTTGGCCGAACCGAAGTTGGCGCGATCGGCGGCATTACAGGTCTTGGCGACGTGTTGGGTCAGGGCATCGATGCGATTCGGATCCGGATCGACGATCGCCACCAGATCCTCGCACAGTGCGCCATCGATCATGCTGTGGGTCTGCAGGCCGCAACCGATCAGCGCCACGCGCAGCTTCGCCCCCTTGGCAATCTGACGCACACGGCCCTGGCCGAAACCGACGCAGCCTATGTTAAAGAGAGGGAACGCCCCAGCCAAGGCAGAAGCCTTGAGAAAATCACGTCTTTTCATTGCTTACTCCCGATGAAGACATTTTACACGGCTCCCTTGCCGAAAATCGCTTTTATGATACACCAGCCGACCACCGCCTTTCCACTCCTAATTAGACCAGCGGTTTCTTCAATCCGTCTGACCGTCACCTTATCCCAGACTCGACGCGGGGACGGGGAAACGCTATGCTATACCCCAACGAGAGGAGACCTTTTATGATACCCGACCTGCAGGCGAGTTTGTTGTGTGACGATGTGCGGCAAGAGCGCAACGGAAAATTCATGCTGATCGGTATTTTCGACGGCCTTGTTCAGGCTGTGAACCAGCCTGTCTGCCCGCGCATTTGCCTGATGAACCGCTGGTGCGCGGGTGAGGGAGAGTTCACCCAGAAGTCGCGGATTGTGGCACCGGACGGCGTGACGGTGGTGGGAGAGGGCCAACCGGTACCGATCCGCCTCTCGAACGATCAGCAGGTCGCGACGACCGTCGAGGTCTTCATCAATCTAGCATTTCGTCAAGAGGGGACTCACTGGGTGGAAATTCTGCTGGATCAGCAGCTACGCATGCGCTATCCGCTGCACGTGCGGAAGGTGCAGCCGCAGCCGCCGCCGAAAGCGGCAGGGCATCCAGACGCTCCGCACCCGGGGTGAGAGCGGATGCCGTGGCCGCGCACATGAGGCCTGCAATCTTATCCCACGGCTTGGTCTCCAGTTCCTTGATGAGACGCGAAAGCTGGAAGCGTGGACGGTCATTCTCGGGGGCGTTATCAGCGCAAAGCCGCGCGCGCACCTCTTTGAGACGCATGATCCAGAGCGCCTTGATCAGGTCGCGCGCCGCCTTTTCTTTGGTCATCTCGCGCGCGCTCAGCATCTTGTTCTTGTTGGCCAGCAGGTCCCCGAGTAGCGACCGCCAAACCGGATCGACCGTTTGGCAGAGTTCCACCAGACGGTCACCGCCGCTGCGATGCTGCATCAGCAGCGCCTCGACCAGTGCACGCGCAAAGGGATGCGGCAGGATTTCTGACGGTAGGTGGCGATCAACCAGACCCAATACCACGCCGTCGTGCTCGTGTTCCACCAGAAACTCGCACAGCAAAAATTCGGCGCGCGAGGGCGGATCGGGAGACGGCGGGACATCGAGCGCCCCGTCGCCGTCCAACTCCTCCGGTGACGGTGTACGATCCTCAGCCGACAGCCGCGAGGCACGTGCGGCGGGATCGGTGCGCGAGGTTGTCTCGTAGACGGCACGCTGACGTAAGGTCTCGATGTGCTTGCCGAGATCGGCCTCCAACGCCGAGTAAGGCATGTGCAGGCGCGCAGCGGCTTCCTGCAACAACCGGGTGCGCAGCACCGCACCGGGACAACCTGCGAGCATCTCCAGCACCGCGCGCGCAACACGGTTCACAGCATCGATGGCGTCGGGATGCTCCTCTGCCTTCAAGAGGGTCTCGATCTGAAAGGCTGTGATCGAGGACGCCCCCTCCAACAGTTCGCGAAAGGCCGCGGGCCCTTTGTCGCGCAGCAGTGAATCGGGGTCCTCGCCCGGCGGCAGAGAGGCAACACGCACCGGCATCTCCGCCTCGAGGAAGAGTGCACCGGTGCGCAATGCGGCTTTGCGCCCCGCACTGTCACCGTCGAAAACCAGCACCACGCTGTCGGCGTGCTTCTTGAGCAGCGCGATATGCTCCTGCGTGAAGGCGGTCCCCTGCGAAGCGACGGCCGTCTCGAACCCGCAAGCGTGACAGCGGATCACGTCGATCTGTCCTTCGCAGATGATGGCCTCGCGGTGCGGATGTTTGACGATCTTGGCCGCAGCCTTGTCGAGCGCGTACAGCACGTGACTCTTCGTGAAGATCTCGGTCTCGGGGCTGTTCACATACTTCGCGGGATGCGATTTTGTATCAAGGATGCGCGCGCTGAAGGCCACCACGCGACTGCGGCGGTCGCAAATCGGGAACATCAGGCGACCGCGAAAACGATCATAGTAATCGTCCGGACGATCAGGTTTGTTGGGCGGCGAGAGGATACCGGCGGAAACGAGCTGCTCCGGCGTGTACCCATATTTTTTCGCCCATTGCAGCAAAGCATCGCGCGGCCGCGTCGGCGCGTAACCGATACCGAAACGTTCGATGATCTCGGCTGGCAGCTTACGGTTGGCGAGGTACTGGCGCGCGGGTTCAGCTTCGCGGGTTTTGGCCAGACAGCGCTGATAGAACGCGGCCAATTCCGCATGGATGGCGAGCAACACCTCGCGTCCTTTGGCATTGTAGTCGACATCCTGCGTGAGCGTCACACCCACGCGCTCGGCCAGCGTGCGCACCGCATCCTGAAAGGTCAGACCGTCCTGCTTCATGAGAAAGGTGAAAACATCACCGCTCTCGCCACAGCCGAAGCAATGGTAAAACTGTTTGGCCGGATTGACGTGAAACGAGGGGGTCTTTTCGCGGTGAAAAGGACAGCACCCCTTGAAGGTGCCACCCGATTTCTTGAGCGTCACGCGCGCGCCGATGAGTTCGACAATGTCCACGCGCGCGCGGATTTCCTCGATCACCGGATCTGTCATTCTGGCGGACATAAACGCCGATTATTTAACCACACCGGTGGACGCTTTGAAAGACACGACACGGATTCTGCCGTAATCAGTTCACGGAACCCCGCGTTCCCAAATGTGCTTCATCTCCACCACGCGCTTTTACTCGCCTCCCCCTGCAACTGATCGATGCCATTTCACGGCACCAAGCGAACATCGGCACCGTATGTGACCACTTCCGGGCGTGCGAGAAAACGCTTCCAGCACGCGATGCCCGCTTCCGTCTCCGGCATGGTATATCCCCCACCCCAGGTGTTGACGAACCCGAACGCAACACCGGGCGCCGTCATCGCGGCGAAGATCCAGTCGTAGGCGTCGTCGCGTGCACCGCGGACGCCAGTCTCGAAAAGTCCGGATGCCTTACCATGCGCGACGGCGAACGCCGACACCATCTTCATCTTTTCGATGGTACTCGCCAAGCGTTTGGCGACTTCGTCATCGTTGCCGGTTCCAATCGAGTAATCGTCAAACCCGACGATGTCCACGACGTCATCGCCTGGATAACGATAGAGAAAATCGCCTGCGCCGTCAGCAGAGGTCGCAGTCTTCCAATAACGGTCCGTTGAATAGGCGAAAAGCAGGTCCCTGCCTCCGCCGGCAGACTCCCGCAGGCGGTTGACGGTGTAGCGGAAGAGCATGATGTACTCGCGGGTGAGGGCAGACTTGCCGCCCCACCAGTGCCAATCGACCTCGCATTCGTGGAAAAGCCGAACCACCGCCGGGATGGGCTTCGCTTCCTCGTCCTTGAGTTCCTTCAGAAACGACGCGATGTCGTCCAACCGCGCGTCATACCAGGCACGCGGGGTAGCGTAGGGTGTTCCCGTTGTCCCGTTCGAACGGCCGGAACCGCAAGTCTTCCCCTGCCCACTGAGGATTTCGCGGATCACACGGGCATGTTCGGCAGGATATCCGGGTGATGCGTAGCGGTAACGATAAGGCGCATCGCCGTACTTCACGTCCCGCCAGCCAGCCGGCACGTAGGGGTTTTCCACATGCCAACTGAAAACCGGCACCGCCTGATACATGCGCCAGGCCTTGCGGATCATCCCGAGTAGGGATGCACGCGTCTCGGCGTAACGTTCAGGGGTCTGCCATGTTCCCGTCACGAAGTAGAAATCGGTGAAATACATCACCGGATTACAGCCGAATTTACGGGCAAATCCGCCTACGAAATCCGAATCGTCCGGCGCTTTCGGCACGGGACCGTTCTCCGTCATCACGCGAAACTCTTGCGCCGCTTCGGGCCACGGGTGTGTCCAGGAATAGACGAACCGGCCCTTGCGCCGTATGTCTCGAAGTTGACGGAACAGTCCCTCAGTCCGATCCGATCTTTCAGCCTTGGCGGGGTCGCGCCAAGCCACGAAACGCTCCGTGCCAGGCGCGAATGGCGGATCAGTCCGGGCGTCATATTTCTTGCCGAGTTTGGCGTACACCTCTTCGGTCACGGGAGAGGCGAAACATAAGGCCGCGAGCGCGATCATCATGATCGTGACAGGAAGTTTCATAACAGTGCTTTCTGCGTGATGACCTTTCTGTGATGGGTTGCAATCGTAAATCTTCCAATGCGGATCGTCAATCCAGGGCGTTTTTATTTGAACTGGGCTCGCGCGTTGTTTATCAGGGAAACACT
>DAOTKE010000048.1:0-22589 GCA_035449085.1 Kiritimatiellia bacterium
GTCGCAAAGGTCGGCGAGACGTACTACGCGACGCTCGCCGAGGCGATCGCCGCAGTGCAGGACGGCGAGACGATCACGATCCTCGACGATATCGACGTGTCGGGTCAAACGCTTGAGATCAGCCGGGAGTCCGGCACGTATGCCCTCGACCTGGCCGGCCACGTGGTCAAGGTCGCCAAATTGACCGTCCAGCACCCCACGGCGACGACGACGGCGTATCCCGCCACGGCCCCGACGCTCCGGGTGTTCGGCGGCGAGCTCCGGGGAACCCTGGGCACGGCCAACTACGGCAATCTCTGGATTGAATCCGGAACCTATACCGCCTCCAGTCCGACCGCCATCCAGCACTTCATGGCGCTCAACAGCCGGGTCGTCAAGACGGGCGACGACTATGTCGTCACGGCGCTGACGCCTTCCGCGGCGCTGGCGGGTTCCGGCACGAAGACGGATCCGTATCAGATCGGGTCGGTCGAGGATGCGCTCTGCTTCCGGAACGGCGTCAACGCCGGCACGATCGCGACGTATGGCAAGTGGTTCAAGTTGACGGCGGACATCGATCTGGACGGTCTGAACTGGCGGCCGATCGGGACGGCCGGCCGTGCGTTCCAGGGCAATTTCGATGGCGGCGGCAGGACGATCTCGAACCTCTACATCTACAACTACGCCAAGGTCGTCCAGTTGACGCACCAGAACCAGTACACCGGCTTCTTCGGCCATGCGTGGACGGGCGACAACTACATCACCTTCAAGGACGTGACCTTCAACGGCGTGACCATCACGGCGGGAAGCTATCAGAACTACAGCTACATCGGCGCGTTGGTCGGCTTCTGCTACGGCGGCATCACGAATGTCAACCTGACCGGCGCGGTGAATTTCTCCCCTCTCCGCGGGAAAGGCGTCGGGGGCATCGTCGGCTATTTCTTCGGCAATGTCGAGGACTGCGACATCCTGGCGGATCCGGGGTCGTGCATTCTGGCCAACGCGAACAACGGCTCGACCGCGGGCTTCGCCTATTACGGCGGCATCGTGGGGTATGATTACGCTGGCGAGAACCACATCGCCTATTGCGACGTCAAGAACATGGAAATCAAGGCCTGCTTCGGCGTCGGCGGCATCGTCGGCAAGGTGGAAAGGAGCATCGACCTCCTCCACAACACCGTGGAGAACGTCTCGATCCTTGAACTGACCCCCGACGGTTCGTCGCAAGTGCTGACGGATCGGTACACGCCGCAGTGCGGGTTGATCTCCGGCTGCACGACGGACAACAACGTCGAGCAGCCGCACGTCTATCTCAACAACACCTACTCGGGAACGTGCTCCGTGACGGCCAACGGCACGGTTGTCGAGCCCGTGCCGCTCTACGACGGATGGCTCCGCACCGCCATGGTGGATCCCGAAGCGCGGATCGGCAGCGAATATGCGGGCAAGTACCACGCGACGCTCGCGGGTGCTGTTGCGGCGGCGCAGCCCGGCGACATCGTCACGCTCCTTGCGGACAACCTCACCGTCACGCTTGCCGCGAACCAGTCGGTCATCATCGACGTCAACGGCCACAGCGGTCTTACACTCACCACGGTCGACGGCTATGAAGTTGTCGGGAGCGACGGCGGGATCTATACCTCTGTGCCGGGAGTGCCGATGCTCGTTTGGGTTGACGACGACTTCACCCCGGCGACGGAAGGGTGGGGCGTCACACACTTCGCCTCGATCAGGAGCGCAGTCGCCGGTGTGGCTGCGGGCGGCACCGTATATATCGCCAACGGCCTCTACATCGACTCCAACACGACGCTCGACAAGGCGGTGACGCTGATCGGAGAATCGCGCGACGGCGTGGTCGTCGCGCCGGCGGCGGAGGACGACAATCTGACAGACGGCGGATTCACCGGCGTCTATCAACATGGTTTTGTGATCGCCTCCAGCGATGTGACGGTGACCAACCTGACCATCGACGGCCAGGCCAATGCCGCGCTGACGGCAGGGAAGTGCAACTTCCGCGCGGGCGTCATGGCCAACGGCGACATCCACAGCAATGTCGTCCTGGCCTCGCTGACGGTCCGCAATACCTATCTCTACGGCATCAACATGCGGACCGGAACCGTCGGGCAGGGTGGAACAGGCAGTGCGATCCGCGATTGCTGGGTGGAAAACATGGGCTTCAACGCCTATCCGAGCCTGGGCATCTACAGTACGCATGCCGGCGAGATCGCGGGCAACACGGTGACGAACGCGGGCTACCGCGGCATCTACGTGTACTGCGCCAACATGGATGTTTACGACAACACGGTCTGGACAGGCGACTACGATCCCTTGTACGGAAGCGAAGGCATCTGCATCGTCGGCGACGTCAACGGCAACCTCTCCCCGACGCCTGTCACGCGCGTGTATCGGAACACGATCCATGTGCGCAACAATGTGATCAAGGGCATTGGCATGAATGTGCTGTACGGCGTGTCCAGCACGTTCATCGGCGGAGAGACGCTCGCAGACGGAAACGTCATCTACCTGGACGGCGGTGCGGCGGCCGATGATGGCATCGAGTGCTGGTGGACCAAGACCGGGCAGCCGGTGATCCAGAACAATACGGTTTACGCCGCGGGCGAGGACAGTGCGGTCTGGATGTTCATCAACCGTTCGAAAACGGCCCCTGCGAACGCTGCGGCGCCGATCCTGAAGGGCAACCGTTTCTACGCCACGGACAGCGACGGAACCGAGCCTGGACGCGGAACGGGCGTCTTCATGACCGATGACATGCGGTTCTTCGGCGATGGGATGGATGGTGCCTGCTACGCGATCCTGAAGGGCAATCTGATTGAAGGTTTTGCGCGCGGCATCGACCTCTATCGCAGCGGCAACGGTTCCGAGGACTACGACGACCGCGAGCACACTGTGCAGGCTGTGATCGGCGGCACGGAACCGGGTGACGCGAACATGATCCAGAACTGCGATGTCGGCGTGCGCCTCTTTGTGCATCCTGAGGCTTATGACGGCCCGCTGGCGAAAGTCTGTGATGCCACGATCCAGGGCAACAACGCGGCGACGTTTGTCGGCAACAAGATTGCCATTCTGCTCGACGGCGGAACCGCCTCTGTCACGCGGAACGGGCTGTACGATAACGAAATCGCCATCAAGGTGATGAACGGCGGCTCGTTGACCACCTTCGCGGACAACGCGATCGGTGGTGAAGACGTGAGCGTGCTGCTGGGGCTGGTGATCGAAGACGGGGCCGCCGCGAGCGCCGTGTCCAACTGGTGGGGCAGCGCGGCCGGACCGTCCCACGCCGCAAATCCCGGTGGCACAGGGGCCCTGATCGTCGGAGAGGTCGCCTTCACGCCCTGGTACAGCGATGCCGAACTGTCGAACCTGGTGCCCTACAACCTGCGCCTCGACAACGCCACCATCGGCGAACACGCGCCGATCGGCAGCGTGGTCGGAAACTTCGCGGCGGACGACGACGACACGGGCGACATGCTGGTCTTCCGGCTGGCGGATGGAGACGGAACGAATGACACGGGCAACGCCAGCTTCGTCGTCGAGGGTGCCGCGCTCAAGACCGCGATCGCGCTCTCCTATGCGAAGCGGCAATCCTACCGCGTCTTCGTCGAGGTCGATGACGGACGCGGCGGAACGAATCGCGCCGCGCTGGTGATCACCGTGTTGGACGAGAATGATCCTCCTGTGGCAGGCCATATCCGTCTGGTGGCCGTTGCGGGACATTCGCTGGCGTTCGATCCACTTGACTGGTGCAAGGACATCGACGGCGATGCCCTCACGGTGATCGTGCCCAATCCGCCCGCCGGACTCGACACTGCTCGTCAGGATGGTCTGCTCGGATTCCTCGGCGAGACTTCGGATATCGGCACCACGTTCTCCTTCCCGTACACCGTCAGCGATGGAGAGCTCTCCACCGAAGGCCTGATCGAGATCGAGGTTGTCGAGACGGACGAGGAGTACTTACGCAAAACCATGAAGGTGACCACCCTCCAGGCTTCAGATGACGGAAGTACCCTGACTCTGCGCTTCTCGGCCCTCATGCCGGTTGCGGCTAGAGGGACAGAAACGACCACCTTTGCCTATAAAGTCATGCAGTGTTCGGACCTGCTGACGGGAGTCTGGGTTGAGGCCTCTGGACTTGAAACAACCTTCATCCCGTCGGCGGATGGTTACTATGGCGAAATGGTGGTGGTCATACCGCTGTCCGGTGAGGCCCCGCGGATGTTCTTCAAGATTCAGGCCACGTTCGACGAGCCTTGATGGTCACGTGACTGACTGACATGGGGTGGGCGGTGACATCGTTGCCGCCCACCCTTGTCGTAACAGCGGGACGCGGGGTTTGACATTAGACAATCAAGAGATGCGGAGCGTTTTCGCGGTATGCTAATGTATCGCCATGGCAAGGCAACTGAGGCAGCAACGGAAAGATGGCGGCTCGGTCGAAGACCAACGGGCCTTGTGTCGGCCGACGGCGCACGTATTGAGGCTGCTGCGAAAGGTCTAATGTCAAGCCCCGATAAACCGTTCAATTCTCAAGGTATGGAGGAGTTTTTCGCTCAAAGTGGGCGGATCCATGTGCATGTGAGTCACGGTTCGCGGCCGTTGCCCGCCGGCAGGCGGTAGGGGTCTGGCCGGAGTGTTTGGAAAACATTTTGGAGAAGTAAAAGACGTTGGAGAAGCCGGTCTGGTGGGCGATCTCGGTGACGGAGAGGTCAGTCTGCTGCAGGAGCACGCGCGCCCGGTTGATGCGGGTCAATAACTGATAGGCGAGCGGCGCGTGGCCGGTCTCTTTCTGGAACAGGCGGCGGAAGACGGTGTAGCTCATGCCGAGCGAGGCGGCCAGTGCACGGAAATCGATGCGCTGGAAGGCGCGTTCGATAATCTGTTCGCGAGCGGCGGTGATTTTGAGCCGAGCGGTCCGACACTCGCTGGAGGCGTTCACGCGGGTAAAGAGCACGAGTCGCGTGATGAGCGTGATCATATCGGCAAAGACCAGCGGCGCGGTTTCGGGCGAGGTGTCGCCAACGTGATGGACGATCTTGCGGATCAGTCGCACCGTCTCTTCGGTGGCGGCACCGCGCAAGATCGGTTCGCTGGGCGTGAAGAAGGCATGCATCAGATGGCGCGCGTAATCGCCGTCGAATCCCACAAAGTTCTCGTCCCAGCCGGTGGCGGGATCGGGGCGGAAGCGGTGCCATTCACCGGGGAAAAGAATGAAGAGGTCGCCGGCGGTGACTTCGAGATGCGGACAGGTGGCCGTCTCGAGTATGCCGCCGCCGCGGGTGATGGCCAGGATCTGGTATTCAGAGAAGACACGGCCCTTTTCCCAGTCGTAGAGATAAGGAGCCGGGTGGTGCTCTTTGGCGGGATAGGGTTTGCCGGGCGGGAAAGCCTCAAAGCCGGCATCGAGCACGCGGACGCCCCAGATGAGTGAGTCACGCTCCGGCGGGGGGTAGGCGGTCAGGAAATCACGTGATCGGCCCGGTTTCATAGTGTGGCACGTAGCTTACCTGTGCGAGGGGAAACTGTAAAGCGTCCATACAGATTCGATGGAAATGTATCGATTTTTTTGAAATCCCAATTGACGGGCGGCGGGGGAATACGTATCCTATATCGCCATCCATGTAGGGATCGCCGGTTATTTTCCCGGATGAACGGCCGGATGGCGCGGCGGGTTCCGGCATGGTTGGGTCGGCAAGGCCCGTCTCTGTTGTCCTTAAACAGCGAAGGAGTAAAGAAAATGGCGATCAAGGTTGGTATCAATGGGTTTGGCCGCATCGGCCGTATGGTGTTCCGCGCGGCGATCAAGAATTTCTCGGACGAGATCGAAATTGTCGGCATCAACGATCTGCTGGATCCCGATTACCTGGCGTACATGCTGATGTATGATTCGGTCCACGGCCGGTTCCAGGGCGAAGTCGCGGTTGACGGCAACAACCTGATCGTGAACGGCAAGAAGATCCGCCTGACGGCCGAGAAGGATCCGGCGGCTCTGAAGTGGGATGAAGTCGGCGCCGAGATCGTGGTCGAGTCGACCGGCCTCTTCCTGACAAAGGAGACGGCTGAGGCGCACATCAAGGCGGGCGCGAAGAAGGTGATCATGTCGGCGCCGTCGAAGGACGACACCCCGATGTTCGTCTACGGCGTGAACCACAAGAGCTACGCCGGCCAGACCATCATCTCGAACGCCTCCTGCACGACCAACTGCCTGGCGCCGGTCGCCAAGGTGCTGAACGACACCTTCGGTATTGTCAAGGGCTTGATGACCACGGTGCATGCCGCCACGGCGACGCAGAAGACGGTGGACGGTCCCTCCAAGAAGGATTGGCGCGGCGGCCGCGGCATCCTCGAGAACATCATCCCGTCGAGCACCGGCGCGGCCAAGGCGGTCGGCAAGGTGATCCCCGAGTTGAACAAGAAGCTCACGGGCATGGCGTTCCGCGTGCCGACCTCCGACGTCTCGGTGGTCGATCTGACGGCCGTCCTCGCGAAGGAAACCACCTACGATGAGATCAAGGCTGCGATGAAGGCGGCCGCTGAGGGTGAGCTGAAGGGTATCCTCGGCTACACGGAAGACAAGGTCGTCTCGACCGATTTCCGCGGCGAGGCCAAGACCTCGGTCTTCGACGCCGAAGCCGGCATCATGCTCGACTCGACCTTCGTCAAGATCGTGGCGTGGTACGACAACGAGTGGGGTTATTCCAACAAGGTGCTCGAGATGGCCAAGGTCATCGCGAAGTAAACCGCCTCGCTGATTGTTTCGAGACAGAGCGCCGTTCCTGCTTGTGCGGGAGCGGCGTTTTTATTTTCTGAGGTGTAACGTTGCTGATTTCCCCGTCTTATGGCCATAATAACGAACACACATTGGCTCATCGTAACACGTGTCAAAAGGAGAAGAAGATGAGAGTTGTTCGGTTGGACAGGATCGGTTGGCTGGCGACCGCATTGATGTTATACAGCGTGGCAGTGCGGGGGGAAGCCCAACAGGGAGGGCAGGCGGCTGACGACTCCCGCCGCGTGGCGTTGCTGGACGATACCTTGCCCGGACATGACCGTTCGGCGAACGCACGTTTGGCCGACGCGTTGACCGCCAAAGGGTTTGAGGTCACGCGGCTGACGGCGGATCAGCTTCTCGATCCTGAAGCCCTGGTGGCGCAACGGTTCAGCGTGCTGATGCTGACACACGGCGACGCCCTGCCGGCTGGCGCGGTCAGGACGGTGGACCGTCTGGCGCGCGCAGGTGTCCACACGTTTTGCATCGGCGGTCCGTTCGCCGGCCGGTCACTTTGGCGCGTCGACGGGCATTGGCTCGACGCGGCCGGGCGCGCGGCGCTGGCGGAACGCGTTGAGCCCGCGTATCGGCCGTTTGAAATCAAGGCAGGCATGGATCTCAAAGCGTGGCGTCGGGCGACTTCCAGTGGTAATGCGAATAACACCTTCACGCTCGTGCCAGAAGGGCCCGGGGGCAACTCTTGCCTACGCATGGATTTTGATCGGTTACAAGGCTGGGAGATTCGCCACTCGCCCGAGGTATCCCAGTTGTTCGGGCCCGGTCATGACTTTGTGACCTTTCTTGCGAGAAGCGGCGAGCCCATGGCGCAGCTTGCGGTGGAGATCATGGAGCGAGACGGTTCGCGCTGGATCGCCGTGGCCGAGTTAACCCACGCATGGCGTCGGGTCGGTCTGCCGTTGGCCGCATTCCAGTACTGGCAGGATTCGCCGACGAAGGGGAAGCGCGGCGGGCAGAATGACCGCTTGCGTGCGGAACAGGCGGTACGCATCTGTTTCGGTATGTCAGCCTCGCATACGCCTGCGATGGTCGGCGGCTCGCATACGGTGTGGCTGACCGATGTGGGATCGGCACGCGATCCGTTGGCTGCGGCGGATCTTGCGCTGCCGCCTGCGGATCTTTCGCTGGAAGGGCTCTACCCGCGTTACAAAACGCACACAGTGACGGGGGATGTGTCAGTGGCAGGCATACTCTGTCGGGATGTGGTGTGCGCGATTCCGCGTACGCGCGGTGAAGGCTATGGCCGCGGCGCGAAGTGGCGTTTTGTGACGCTCGCCGAGGCGCGTCGGTCTGACGCTAAAACGGGCGGTGCATGCGAATGGCTGGCGCTGAACTGCCACTCAAACAGGGCTGGAAGTGTCTTTGCCGGATTCGGTTATTGTGACCCCGCCGTATGGAGTTCGCCGGCTGTGCTGGCGCGTGTGGTGTCGGCAGTCGAACGCGTGACGCGCGGCACCCTGGTCGAAACGGCCGGCCCCGAACAGTTCGCGTATTGGCCGGGCGAGCCGATCACATTCGGAGCATCGATCCGGCGGTTCGTCGCAACACCGCGCGAGGGCACAGTAACGTTTAGCGTAGAGCGTGACGGACGTACGGTGTGGCGTACGCAGGTGCCGCGGACGTTCGCGCATGGCGCCGCCGATTGCAAGGCCATATGGCAACCGCCGTCCGGACCGGCCGAGTATCGCTATCGGATTACAGTTTCTGACGGTGTGTGCGAGGAGACGGTCAGCCAGACCTTCGCGGTGCTGTCGCCCGAGTCTGATCCGGGCGAAGCGTTTATCACGGCACGCGACGGTAATTTCTGGCTAGAGGGCAAGCGGTGGTATCCGGTCGGGATGAACTATTGGCCGCTCTATGTGTCGGGTATGGATCATGCCGATTATTGGGCCGGCTGGTTGCGCGACCCGTTTTACGCGCCGGAAGAGGTTGAGCGCGACCTGCGGCATTTGACGGAGTTGGGCGTCAACATGGTCAGCATCCAGGCGCCGCCGCAACGCGAATATCGGAACCTGCTCGATTTTCTGCGGCGGTGCCGCAGGCACGGCATCTATGTGAACCTGTTTATGGGACAGGCCTCGCCGTTGGCTTTCAAGGAAGCGGATCTCAAAGCGTATCTGGAACGGGCGCGACTGCCTGGCAACGCCACGGTCTTCGCCTACGATACGATCTGGGAGCCGGGAAATTATGTGTTTAAAGACGATGCGGCGCGCGCACGGTGGGACGGCGCGTGGCGTGAGTGGATCGACGAGCGTTACGGGTCGTTGGCGCGCGCCGAACGCGACTGGGGCATCAGGGCGCGGCGTGGCAAAGATGGCCGTGTGATCTCTCCGCCGGACGCCTGGTTCCGCGAGGACGGCGCGTGGCGTGTGCAGATGGCCGCATACCGCCGCTTCATGGATACGCTCACGAGCCGGCTTTGGGGCAAGGCGCATCGCCGTCTGCGCGAACTGGATCCGAACCATTTGATCAGTTTTCGTCAGGGGAATACGTTGCCCTATGATTTTGCGCTCAGTGGCCCGGTCAAGCACATCGACTTCATCTGTCCCGAAGGCTATGCGATTCCGGATACCGATGAAGGGGAAGACGCGATCGGATTCATCACGCGGTATGTGTCGTTCACGACGGGGGGCAAGCCGGTGGTCTGGTCGGAGTTCGGTCTCAGTGTGTGGGACGGCGTGCGCATGACGCAGGATCCGGCGGCGATTGAGCGGCAGGGGCGATATTCGGAACGGTTTTATCGGACCGGCCTGGAGGCGGGCGCGGTGGGCACTGTGCCATGGTGGTGGGTCGGCGGTTACCGGGTGGGGGAGCGCAGTGATTTCGGGATCATTGAACCGGATCGTGTGGAACGACCTGCCGCCAGCCTGATCCGGGCGTATGCGCCACGCTTCAAAAAGGAGCGTGAACCGGTGGTGCCGACCGAGTGGCTCGCCTTTGACCGCGACGCGCACGCGGGCGGATATTGGCGTGCGGCTTTTCACGAGGGGGCCGCCGCTTATCGTGTCGCGCGTCAGGCAGGACGTATGCTGGGGGTGCGTTCCCCGGGCCTTGGTCTGAGCCAAGCGGAGGCGATCAGCCTTGCGGTGGGCAATGTGCCGTGCGACGGCACCAATCCCCCCAAATATCTGGACGCGGAGTTTACGCGGTTAGAGATTCGCGACGTGGACGGCGCATGGCGCGAGGCGGAAAATGGTGCAGTGATCGCTGTGGCGTCGGGGCGTCCCGTACGTGCGCGGGTCGTGGTCGGTAACACGCAGGTCGCGACCTGGCGTGCCGGCGACCGGCAACATGCGGTGACACTCCGGGTTCGTGAAAAGGCCAGCGGACGGACGCTCGGCCGTCATCCGTTGCCGCCGCGGCACGACGGTCGCACTGCAGACGTGCCTTATCTGGCTGATGCCGATTTCGGCGAGATCGATCTGTTCCGAACAGCGGGAACGGACGCAGCGGCGCTGCCGACAGAGATCGCAGTACAACTGGAGGTCTCGCACCAGCCCCCGATTCCCTTTGGAGAGGTTCGGTCGTTCATGTTGAAAGCAAGCAACATGAACACACGGTAACATGCCTGCTCAGGTCAGTACGCCTTTCGGCGGGGTTTCATTGTCATCCCACCAGCCCGGCTTTTTGGTGGCGATTTTGGCGATGTCCTTGGAGGTCATCTGGATACCCTTCGCCGCCACGCCTTTCACCAGCACGTCAGAGGGCGTGAACATCTGCTGGTGGATGCGTTGCGACTTCGCCGGCTTGTATTTGACGTAAATCGCGTCGGGCACATCTTCCTCGAACAGGAGGATTTTGCTGCCCTCTGGCGCCAATCGGTACTCTTTGTTCTGGATGGCGCCGCCGAAGGCGAACCGTTTGATGTAGGTGAAGCCGTAGTGCGGCTCGGTGTAGACGCAGGTGAACGCTTTGTCCCGGTCGAAGACCTGGCAGTACGTCGCGCCCTTCTTGTCGACAAAGAATTTGTCGGGCGGCGGCATCATCTTGTACCGGCCGTCGTTCCAGACCACGATGATCTTGTCGAGTGACGAACATTTGAAAAGCTCTTCACCATTCCGGATGTCGGTGCCGATATACCCGTTCTCACGGTCGATCTTGAGCGACAGTTCGGTGGCCGTGAGGGCGCGCACCTCGATCTGTCCGAAAGGCGATTCGGCGATTTGGGTGAGGCGCGGATAGAGGGGCCGGTACTTTTTGACCAGGTTTTTCAGGTAGCGTACCGCATATCCGCGTAACCCCTTGATATTCTCGGCGACCTCCTGCTCTTCGCGCAGGATGCCTTCAATCTCCTGGCGGTTCTTCTCGATGTCATACCGCGAGATGCGCCGGATCTTGATCTGCAGCAGCGACTCGACATCCTCCAGCGTGACCTCGCGGCGCAACCGCTTGAGGAAAGGCTTGAAGCCATCGAGTACCGCCTGTTGCACCGCTTCATAGCTGGTCTGTTCCTCGATGCGCTTGTAAATGCGTTCCTCGATGAAGATCTGTTCCAGCGTCTTGCTGTGGAAGAGGTCGTCCAGTTCCTTGCGGCGCAACTCAAGCTCGCGCAGCAACAGATCCAGAAGCTGGTCGGTGCATGCTTTCAGGATCTCGCTGACCGTCATCTCGCGCGGCCGGTTACGGTAGAGCACGATCGGACGACTCGACAGGGAGGATTCGCAGGCGGTGAAAGCGTAGAGTGCCTTGATCGTCTGATCCTGGGTCGCGCCCACGTTCAACGTCAATTCGATCTCGACCTTTTCTGCCGTGAAATCGTTGATCTGTTTGACCGGCACCTTTTTCTTCTTGATCGCCTCTTCGATGTTGGCGATCAGCGATTCGGTGGTCTGGCCGAACGGCAGCGCGGTGATCGCGAGCTTGTTGTGCTGGCGGTGCTCGATCACGGCGCGGAGTTTGATGCGGCCATTGCCGTCCTCATACTCCGAGACATCCATGATGCCGCCGGTCTGGAAGTCCGGGAAGACCTGAAACGGCTTCTTCTGGATGATCGCGATCTGGGCCTCCAGCAGCTCGATGAAGTTGTGCGGCAGAATCGCGGTGGAGAGACCCACGGCGATACCGTCCGCCCCGAGCATCAGCAGCAGCGGCAGTTTACAAGGCAGCAGCACCGGCTCTTTGTTGCGGCCATCGTAGCTGGGGATGAAGGCGGTCAGCTTGGGATTGAAAAGCTCGTTGCGAGCAAGCTCCGTGAGACGGCATTCAATGTAACGCGAGGCGGCGGCGGGATCGCCGGTGAAGATGTTGCCGTAGTTTCCCTGACCCTCGATGAGGTAGCGCTTGTTGGCCAGATTGACGATGGCATCCGCGATCGACGCATCGCCGTGCGGGTGGTACTGCATCGTGTGGCCGACCACGTTGGCGACCTTGATGAAGCGCCCGTCGTCCTTCTCCCACAGGCTGTGCAGGATGCGCCGCTGCACGGGCTTCAGCCCGTCTTCGACCGTCGGGATGGCGCGGTTGCAGATGGTGTAGGAGGCGAACTGAAGGAAGTTACTGTCCATCAACTCGCGCAACGGGCCATCACCACCATGCGCACTGGCCGCAGCCTGGCGTTCGGCGGCCGAGAGACTGCCTTCCCGCCCCGACAGGCCTGTTTCGGCATCGTCTTCGTCTTCAGCGGGCGCGGTCGGGACGGCGTCAAACAGCGTCATGTCATCAAACAGGCTGGGCGGTTGGTCGGTGCTGGCTTCCGCCTTCCTGTTCCGTTTCGGTTTTCCTGAAGACTTGCTCACGACAACGATTCCTCGGTGATCACCAGGTTGTCCATAATGTACTGGCGCCGCTCCTGGGTGTTGCGCCCCATGTAGAATTCGACCGTATCTTTAAGATCGCGGTCGCGTGTGCTGTCAACCGGTGTCAGCCGCATGCTCTTACCGATAAAGTTCTTGAATTCATCCGGGGAGATTTCTCCCAAGCCCTTGAAGCGGGTGATTTCCGGATTTTTCCCGCAGGCCGCGATTGCGGCCAGGCGCTCCTCTTCACTGTAACAATAAAACGTTTGCTTCTTGTTGCGCACGCGGAAGAGCGGCGTCTCCAGCAGATAGAGATGGCCCTCTTTGATGACCCGGTCGAAAAAGCGCAGGAAGAGGGTGATCATCAGGTTGCGGATGTGCAGGCCATCGACATCGGCGTCGGTGGCGAGAATCACCTTTTGGTAACGCAGGCGGTCGACCGATTCTTCGATGTCGAGGCTCTGCATCAGGTTGTAAATCTCGACGTTCTTGTACAGCGCGTCGCGTTTTGCGTCGCACACGTTGAGCGGCTTGCCCTTGAGAGTGAAGATCGCCTGCGTGTTGACGTCGCGGCAGCTCACGATCGAGCCGGCGGCGGACTGACCTTCGGTGATGAAGATCATGGTGTCGAGCCCGGTGCCCTTCTGCTTGTTCAGGTGGCGCTTGCAGTCTTTGAGCTGCGGGACGCGGACGGACACCGCGCGCGAGCGCTCGCGCGCCAGCTTTTTGACCGCGTTGAGCTCGGCGCGCAGCTTGCCGGTCTCCTCGACCTTGCTGATCAGCTTGGCGGCTTCGGCCGGCTCGCGGTGCAGCATCTCCTCGACGACGCGCTTGATTTCGGCGACCAGATCGGAACGGATCTCCTGGTTGCCCAGCTTGTTCTTGGTCTGCGACTCGAAAATCGGATCTTTAAGCCGGATCGCGATCGCTCCGATGATGCCCTCGCGCACGTCATCGCCGTCGAACTTCTTTTTGCTGAATTCATTGACCGCTTTGAGCAGGCCCTCTTTGAAGGCCGACAGGTGCGTGCCGCCGTCGTTGGTGAACTGACCGTTGACGAAGGAGTAGTACTCTTCGCTGAAGCGGTTGGTGTGCGTGAAGACCAGCTCCAGCGTCTTCGAACGGTAATGGAACGGCTGGTACAGTTTTTCAAACTGCGCCTCGTCGTGGATCAGGTCCAGCAGGCCGTTCTCGGAAACGATCCTGTTGCCGTTCAGTTCCAGGGTCAGTCCGGCATTGAGATAGGCGTACATGCGTAGGCGGCGCAGTACATGCTCCTCGCGGAACTGATACTTTTTGAAGATGTCAGGATCGGGCGTGAAACGCACGTAAGTGCCGTTGCGCTGGGGCGAGGTACACTTGCCGCGCTTCTGCGAGATGAGTTGACCGCGCTGGAAAAGGGCTTCAGAGTATTCGCCGTCGCGGAACGCACGCACCTCAAACTCCGTGGAGAGAGCGTTCACCGCCTTGGTGCCGACGCCGTTCATACCCACCGAAAACTGAAAGACATCATCGCTGAACTTGCCGCCGGTGTTGATCTGGGAGACACACTCGACCACCTTGCCCAGCGGAATGCCGCGGCCGTAGTCGCGGACGGTGACCTCGCCGGTGTTATACGACAGGGAGATCTCGACCCGCTTGCCGTAGCCCATGATGAACTCGTCCACGGCATTGTCGATCACCTCCTTCAGGAGGATGTAGATTCCGTCTTCGTATTGGCCGCCGTCGCTGGTCCGGCCGATATACATGCCGGTACGCTTGCGGATATGCTCAATCGCTGAAAGGGTCTGTATGTGCTTGTCGTCGTACGTGCTGGCTGACATGGAATGGAATTGGGGGGGATGCAGGGGTCGCGCTGCTTGGATTCAAGGTGTGGCGGGCGCGGCTGCCTCGGTTTTACGTCGGATACTGGTGATGACCACCGGTTCCAGCGGCACGTTCTGGTGACGACCAGAAAACCCGGTCGGGGTCTTCGCGATCTTGTCCACCACGTCCATGCCCTCAATGACTTTGCCGAACACGCAGTATCCGTAGCCTGCGTCGGTCTTGGCCTTGAAGTTCAAATGTCCGCTGTTATCGGTCAGGTTGATGAAAAATTGGCTGGTGGCGCTGTCCACGACCATGGTGCGGGCCATGGCCAGCGTGCCGCGTTCGTTCCGGAGACCGTTGTCGGCCTCGTTCTTGATGGGGGCGTTGGTTTTTTTCTGTACCATGTCCTTGGTGAAGCCGCCGCCCTGGATCATGAAGCCGTCGATCACGCGGTGAAAGATGGTCCCGTCGTAAAACTTGGCGTCGATATAGGCGAGCATGTTGCTGACCGTCACGGGTGCTTTGTCAGGGTACAGTTCAGCCGTTATGGTTCCAAAATTGGTCTCGATCACAATTTGCATAGCTTTTCGCTCCTGAGAGGCAGCCGTCTGAAGAGTCACTGTCCCCAGCGAGACGTCTGCCAGAACCCAACACGGCAACATGAGCAACGCGGCGAAAAAACCCTTCATCTCTCGATCCCCCTTTTCGCTGTATTACATGTTGCCAGTTTACTGCCTCCCATGGGGAAAATCCAGTGGAAATGTGAGGGGCTACTCAAGGAGGAATCAGGATTTAGGAATGAGGGGTTGAAGACCAAATCGTCCCCCAGACAGGGCTGTCACGAGTACGGGCTGACACCTCAGCCTCGATCCTGGTACGGGAAATGGTGCCTTCATGATGAAGACACGAGTGTCGGCTCTGTTTGGACGCTTATAGCTTCCCAGCCTTCAAGGTGTTGTAACTCCTTACGCCAAAATCCTCCTTAGCGTGCAGCTTCCGCCAAGTTGAAGCGCCCCCCCCTTGTCGCCGGGTGTTCGCATGGGGTATAGTACCCGGCGAAAGGAACAGGACGATGAGTGCAAACAGCGTGGCGCGTGTTGCCGTATGGCTGTGCGTCTGCCTGTGCGGGGGGATGAGCGCCCCAGCCGTAGAGTGCGATGCCTCAGGCGTCTGCACGACCACCGGCCGAGTGCAGACGGTCGCCAACGGAGGCAAGCAGATGTGGGCGCGTAGCCGCGTGTTCACGGACGCGCCGCCGCTGGATGTGGCGAAATGGCTGACGGAGAAGCCGGAGACCGACGGCAAGTTCGTGGTCATCGAGTTCTGGCGCACGTGGTGCGGGGCCTGCAAGCGGATGACGCCGCTGATGAACAGCTTGCAGAAAAAATTTGGCGACGAACTGGTGGTGATCGGGATCACCGGCGAGACCGAGGAACAGGTCAGGGCGTACAAGGGGCCCAAGAAAGAGTATGCGCTGGCTTTGGACCGCCCGTTGCCCGATGACGGAAAACAAAAGCCCCGTCAGACCGGCAGACCGGGGCCAGCGGATCGTTCCGATTCGGAGGAGGGGCCGGATTGGGCAGATCTTTCGGCCAGCGCGCACCCGGATCAGGGCGCGTATGAGGCTCAGTTCGGGGTGTGGGGGTGGCCGCATGTCATTATTCTGGAACCGCAATACCGAACGGTCATCTGGGAAGGCTTCCCGGGGCTCAAAGGGTATGAGCTGACCGAGGCGAAGGTCGCCAAGATCCTCGCGATCGGACGCGGGCAGGATAAGGACGCGAAAGCGAAGAAATGACGTGAACGCCCCTTTTTCATGTTGGGGCATCAGGATCAATGTGTAAGGCGGTGTGTCCATGCTCAATCATGAAGCTTTGTTTGCGCGCGCGTGCCGGGTGATCCCGGGCGGGGTCAACAGTCCGGTGCGTGCCTTCAACGGTGTCGGCGGCACGCCGCTGTATGTCGAGTCCGGGAAAGGCTCGCACATCCAGACGGCGGACGGCCGCACGCTGGTGGATTTCTGCTGCTCGTGGGGGGCGATGATCCTCGGGCACGCGCACGGCGAAATGGTTGCGGCGATTCAGTCGCGAGTGCTTTTCGGTACGACCTTCGGCATCAACACGCCGGATGAGGTGCTCTTCGCCGAACGGCTGTGCGAACGGGTGCCCGGCCTGGAGCGGGTGCGGCTGGTCAACTCCGGGACCGAGGCGGTGATGACCGCACTGCGCATCGCGCGCGGGGTGACGGGGCGCAAGCGCATCATCAAATTCGACGGCTGTTATCACGGTCACAGCGACAGTGTGCTGGTTTCGGCGGGCAGCGGCCTGTTGACCGGCGGCACGGTCAGCTCGCTGGGTGTCTCGAGGCATGTGGCAAGCGACACCTTCGTCGCGCCGTACAACGATATCGACGCGGTGAAAGCGCTGATTCACGAGAAGGGCTCGGAGGTGGCGGCGATCATCGTGGAGCCGGTCGCCGGCAACATGGGCCTTGTCCTGCCGGAGCCTGAGTTCCTCGTGAAACTGCGTCACGCGGCGGACCGATGCGGCGCGTTGCTGATTTTCGACGAGGTCATTTGCGGATTCCGCTTTACCCTCTCCTCGTACGCATCGACGGTCGGCGTGAAGCCGGATCTGATCACATTGGGCAAGGTGATCGGCGGCGGTCTGCCACTGGCGGCGGTGGGCGGGGCCGCGGTCTTCATGGAGGAACTGGCGCCGAACGGCAAAATCTACCAGGCCGGCACGTTGTCGGGCAACCCGCTGGCCGTCGCCGCCGGCCTGAAGACCCTGGACGTGCTGGAACGGGAGAATCCCTATCCGCGCATGTCCGAGTTGGGAAGGCGTCTGGCGGATACGGTCAACACGGCGGCGGCCGCGCATGGCCTGCCGTTTCATTGCTCACAGTATCAGGGCGTGTTCACCTTTTTCTGCACGCCCGATCCGGTGCGCGACTTGGCGACGGCGAAACGGAGCGACACTGCGGCCTACGCGCGTCTCTTCCATTCCGTGCTGAACAAGGGATTCTACCTGCCGCCGTCGCAATTTGAACTGGGGTTCATCTCTGCCGCGCACAGCGAGGAGGAGATCGATGGCTTGGCGCGGGCGGTCATCGACGCGTGGCGACATTGAAAACGAGTGCGATAAACATGAAAATGGTCCAGATCAGGCAAGCGGACGAGATGCAGGCTTGGGCCTTGGCCCGGCGTCAGGAAGGCCTGCGTATCGGATTGGTGCCCACAATGGGGTATCTGCATGAGGGACACCTCTCGCTGATTGCCGAGGCCCGCAAGCACGTGGATCTGGTCGTGGTCAGTCTCTTTGTCAATCCGGCCCAGTTCGGCCCTGGCGAGGATTTTGAAAAATATCCGCGCGATGAAGCGCGTGACCTCGACCTGTGCGAGCGGGCGGGGGCGGCGGCGGTCTTTGTGCCGCCCGTGGCGACCATGTACGCGCCGGATGCCAGTGTCTTTGTCACGGAGGAACGTCTGTCCACCGGTTTGTGCGGCGCACGGCGTCCCGGACACTTTCGGGGCGTCTGCACGGTGGTAGCCAAGCTGTTCAACCTGATGTTGCCGCATCTGGCGGTGTTCGGCCAGAAGGATTATCAGCAGGCGGCCGTCATCCGGCGCATGGTGCGCGATCTGAACTTCCCCATTGAGATCGTGGTGGCGCCGATCATCCGTGAACCCGACGGGCTGGCCATGAGTTCGCGCAATGTCTATCTCTCGCCCGACGAGCGGCAGCGCGCGCTGGGTTTGAGCCGTGCCCTCCAGGGAGCGGCTGACTGCGTGGGGGACGGCGGTGCGGATGCGGCGGAGGTGCGTGCCCGTATGGAGGAGGTGCTCAATGAACATGCCTTGCGGATCGACTATGCCGAGATCGTGGATGCCGAGAGTTTGGAACCCGTGTCGGACGTGCGGCATGGGGATGTGGCACTGGTCGCGGCCTATTGCGGGCGCACACGCCTGATTGACAATCGGGTGCTGTAGGTAACAGGCCAAGAAACCCGAAACCAGAAACCCGAAACCCGAAAGGTACGCATGGACGAAACGATACTGGCAGACAAAGAACGGCGGTTGCATGAGGCGTTAAAAGGTTATGGACGGGTGGCCGTCGGCTTTTCTGGCGGGGTAGACAGTACGCTGTTGCTGCGTGTCGCACGGGATGTGCTGGGGGCGGATCAGGTGCTGGCGGTGATCGCCGACTCGCCCAGCATGCCGCGCAAAGAGTTTGCCGAAGCGCGTGCGCTGGCCGAGGCCATGGGGGTGGCGTGCGAGGTGATCTATCCGACCGAACTGGACGACCCCAACTACACGGAGAACTCCAAAGACCGTTGCTATTTTTGTAAGAAACATCTGTTTGAACGGATCGTCGCGATTGCGTCCGAACGCGGTTATCACGCGGTTCTCGACGGTAACAATGCCGATGACGCGGGGGACTACCGGCCCGGGCGGCGCGCGGCGGCGGAGCTGGGCGTGAAGAGTCCTTTGCTGGATGCCGGGTTGACCAAAGCCGAGATCCGCACACTCTCTGCGCGTGCTGGGCTGCCAACAGCAGACAAGCCGGCCATGGCGTGTCTCGCGTCGCGCATCCCTTACGGTTCGCGGGTTACGGCTGAAGTGTTGGGACAGGTTGAGCGTGCGGAAGAAGCGTTGAAAGCGGCGGGCTTCACGCATTGCAGGGTACGCCATCACGGCGATGTCGCGCGGATCGAGGTGCCGGAGTCCGATCTACAGCGTCTGGTGGCGTTCGAAGGACGCCGCCAGCTCGTTGAAGCGATCAAGGCCGCGGGATTCCGGTATGTGACGCTGGATCTGTTGGGATACCGTATGGGCAGCATGAATGAAGGATGAAGAAACAAGGGGAAAACACTCAACGTTCAACTCTCAACATCCAATTGGCTGGGTTGAAAAAAGCCGGGAAGGCCGCTTGACAGTCCAGGCACGAATCGGGTAACTTAAACGTCCTATTCGTTCCGGCGGAAGGTTTCCGGAGTTGGCGAATTCCTCATCGATGAAGGATCATAACATGGATGCGTATGCGGTTCTAGAAACCGGTGGCAAGCAGTATCGCGTGGCCGCAGGTGACACGATTGAGATCGAGCGTTTGGATGCCGAGGCCGGGCAGGACGTGGCATTGGAAACGGTTCTGGCTTGTTCCGACGGCAACGAGTTGAAGATCGGCATGCCGTATGTGAACGGCGCGAAGGTGATCTTGACCATCGTCGGCCATAAGCGCGGCAAGAAAGTGATCAATTTCAAGAAAAAGCGCCGGAAGGGCTATGCCCGTAAGGTCGGACATCGTCAGGAATTGACGGTTGCGACGGTCAAGGCGATCGCCTAAGCAGAGGAGTGTGAGTTATGGCAGGTGCAGCAGCAGCAAGAAACGGGCGCGACAGTAACGCCAAACGCTTGGGCGTCAAACGCTATGACGGGCAGGTCGTGAAGGCGGGCTCGATCATTATCCGTCAGCGCGGGACCAAAGTCCATCCCGGCCAGAATGTCGGTTGCGGGCGTGATTTCACCCTGTTCGCGCTGATCGACGGTGCCGTGAAGTTCCAGAAGGAAGGCACGGTTGTCAGTGTGCTCCCCGTCGCAGCGGCGGCGGAATAAACACAGCAGATCTTTCAATCCTTTGCAGCCGCTTCCGCGTGCAAAGGCCGGCGGCACCCTTTGCGGTGCCGTTTTGCGTCCCTAGGGAACGCGTGAATTGAAGCCGTGAAGACACGTACGTTTGTAGACCATGTGACGGTCCAGGTGCGGGCCGGCAAGGGCGGCGACGGCAGCAGCAGTTTCCGCCGCGAGGCGTGCGTGCCGGAGGGCGGCCCGGACGGCGGCGACGGCGGTCGCGGCGGCCATGTGATTTTTCGCGGCAGCCACGATGTCAACTCGCTGGTCGCGCTTTACTTTGCCCCGCTGCTGTTTGCCGAGGACGGTGTCGCAGGACGCGGCCAGAAAATGTACGGCCGCGCAGGTAACGACCTGATCGTGCCGGTGCCGTGCGGCACCTCGGTCTACGACGCCGAGACGGGCGCGTTGGTGGCGGACATCGTGGAGGACGGGCAGGAGGTGATCATCGCGCGCGGCGGCAGAGGCGGCCTCGGCAACGTCCACTTCAAGACCTCGACCCATCAGGTGCCGACCGAACACACGCCCGGCGAGCCGGGCGAGGAGTTCCGGCTGCGGCTGGAGCTGAAGACCATCGCGGATGCGGGCCTGCTCGGCTTCCCGAACGCCGGCAAATCCTCGCTGCTCGCGTGCGTCAGTGCGGCCCGTCCCAAGATCGCCAGTTACCCGTTCACGACGCTCAATCCGATCGTCGGCACGATCCATTATCCCGATTTTTCGCAGATCCGCGTGGCCGATGTGCCCGGCATCATCGAAGGCGCGGCGTCGGGCGTCGGACTCGGCATTGATTTTCTCAAGCACATCGCCCGCTCGCGCGTGCTGGTCTATGTGATCGACATGGCGGGCACGGACAACCGCAAGCCTTGGGAAGATTACCTCACGTTGCGCCGCGAGATCGAACAGCACGACGCGGCGTTGCTCGAGCGTCCCGCCGTTGTGCTCGCCAACAAGATGGATGAGGCGGCGGCGGTCACCAATCTGCCACGGTTCATCAAGGAAACCGGTGTCTCGCCGGTGCCGGTCTCCGCGCTCGATCCGAGTGATGCGGGCGTGGCCGCCTTCAAGCGGCAACTGTGGGAACTGCTCAAGCCTGTCCCCAAAGGAACCTGGCAGGCGGTAGACGTGCCGCTGGACAACACAGATGCGCCGATCGACCCGGACGCGGAGGTGCTGCCGGAGTCCGCACTGGCGCGGGCGCCTTTCCTGGATCTGTCGCGCCGCGAGCCGAAAAAGAAAAGGCGCTGATCACTTGCGTTGCCAGCGGTCTTTTTCCTCCAACACCTTCCGTGGGCCGTCGCCCATGAGCCACGCACGCGCAGCAACGTCTTCGCGCAGGTAGGCGTCCCAGAACGCGGTGCTGAGCGCGAGAATCGCGCGGTGATGGCTGGGGTTGCGTGGTTCTTGGTCGCCAGGTAACGGTCGGTCGCCGAAGGCGGAGTGTTCCGCGTTGTCTAGGATCAGTTCATAGTGCTCGCCGCGGGGTAGCGCAGGGAACACCGCCAGACGCGACGGGACATCAGTTCTGCCGATCGGAGAGCTGTCTTTCGTTCCGGTCATCAGTAACCAGGGAATCGCAACGGCGCCAACCATAAGGCGTGCCTTTCGGGCTGTACGCACGTCTGGCATCACTGTGAGAGCGGCGTGAGGGCTCATTGGAGAAGCAGGATCAAGCCAGGTGCTGAAACGGTCAGCGTGGCCGAATGGTCGGTTGTGCGCACTGTCGCCACATAGCCGTCCGGCACGCTCAGCGTCGCCGCGCCGGCGGCCAGTGCGGCACGCGTCGCGGCATCGGCCGAAGCGTACGTGAAGAGGGGCAACGTGTAAGGCAGTTCAACGTCTTCAGGCAACGCGTAAACCACACGGTCGCCCATAACTTTCAGCGATCCGCTGACATGGATGCTGCCGCGATAGGCACCGCCCGCAAAGGTGACCGTCAGATCGCCGTCGTGGGTGGCATGGCCTGTCAGGAGGCCACCTGCGGTCAGCACCAGATTCGTCACGCCGTCCAGCGTCGCGCCATACAGTGCCTGCACGCCGTTACTCACGGTGAGCGAGCCTGCGCCGGTAAAGGCACCCTCGAAGGCCGCCTCTTCAAACGCGTTGATCGTCAGTGACGCGCCGGATGCCAGCGCGACCGTGCCGGTGCCACTCAGCGGCCCGACCGTCTCTATCGCACCTGCGGCGAGCAACAGCGTGGCGCCTGCGGCGACGCGCGTGCGCGACACGTCCGGGATCACATCCGTCGCCAACTGGCCGGCCGGAATGTCCAGCGCCCACGGTCCCGCCAACGCCGCACGCGCGGTCGTGACGGCCGCATTGGTCTGCTGGTCAATGATGTACCAATCCGTCTTGTTGTTGCTGATTTCCAGTGTCCAGCTCACCGGATCGCGGTTGGGCACATTGTAGGCGGTGTACAGGCCGTAGGCGTCAAACGAGATCGGGCGGCCCATGTTGACTGTCAGCGGGTTGATCATCACGTCACTGTACCAACGGTTGTTCGTGTCGCTGGAGATGTCATTGTCGACCACACGTATGGGCGAGTACGGATAAGAGCCTGCGTTGTTGTAACTTCCGCCCGGCGCATTGACGGTCGTGCCGGCCGGATACAGGACCGGTTCGCCGTTGGAGAACAGCC
>DAOTKE010000049.1:0-22519 GCA_035449085.1 Kiritimatiellia bacterium
GCATGTCTTGCTTGCTATTGTGGACTCGGCGAACTGTTATGCGAGCCGTGCGTTCCTGCGCGATGTCGTCCGCAACGAAGGCTGGGCGGACTGGTACGAGGGGTATGAGAGCCCGCCGCTGCTGGTCTGGTGGGACCGGGCTGAGATCCCCGCCAAGAAGTGGTCCGACACGGCGTTTCTCTTTGCATCGGACAGCGAAAATCCCTCTGTGACCACGCCGTTCGTGGCGGTGTTCTCCCCAGACGGCAGGCTTGCGGTGCCGGTGATCGATAACTCGGACGGCACGCTGCTGGACTTTGATGCTTTCACGTGGGAGATCGACGATCGGCTCGAGGTGTGGGTGGACATGCCGTCCGGCCCATTGGAGTGGCCGACCGTGACGTCGGCTTCCGGTCAGCGCGCGCGTTGGTCGTTGGACTATCAGGGATCGCGCGACAAAGGTTTTGCCAAACGCTGGCCGGTGCTGGTGGCGATTGTCGATTCAGGCGGATCCTCGGCAACCACCGAAACTTGGGTGCGTGGCGTGTTGATGTCCGAAGCGTGGCAGGAGTGGCTGGATGCCACGAACATTCTGCTGGTCTGGTGGGACCGAGCCAAGATCTCGCGGTCGAAATGGGACAAGGTGGCGTTCCTGTTCGCGGACGCCGCAGGCCGCGTCGTGCTGCCGCAGATGGTGCTCTTTGATGGGAACGGGTTGAAGGTCGACCAGTTTCTAGCGGTCAACGGTGATGAGGGGGATCTGTCGCGTGCCGATGATTTCATCAGCCGGTTGGATGATGCGATGGATTGGGAAAGCCTCCAGATCGGCCCCGGATGGGTCGGATTCTCGGCCCCCGGGCAGACGGTATCGACGGCCACCAACGCCGTGACGGTGACAGTGAAGCGTTGGGGCGGCGCGCTCGAGGGGGCGCAGACCTTCCGCGTGTATACGGAGTCGGGGAGTGAGACGGACGCGGCGAAAGCGAATGTCCATTATCAGGCCGTGGACACAACGGTGAGCTGGCCTGCCGGGAAGGGCGGCGAGCAGACCGTCACGGTGCCGCTCCTCTGGGGGGATGCGGGGGGCCAGACGCAGCTCGTTTTTTCAGTGAGACTGCAAGCTCTGACGACGGTTAATGCGGCAAATTTGCGAGGTGACACGCACAGGGTCACGCTCAACTACTCGTCCGGCACAATCGGCTTCACGACGAACGCGTTGACCGTCTACGCCGGCGCCACCAATGTCGTGGTGACGGTTCAGCGATTCGACGGAATGTTGGGTGCGCAGTCAGTGGCATTGACAACGCATGCTGTGGGGAACGTCACCAACTATGTTGAGACGGTAACGACCAACCTGGCCTGGGCTTCGGGCGAATATGGCGACAAGCGGGTGCTGATCCCGTTGAAAGGGACAGCGCGTGACCCGTGGGCGGTATTGCCGGAACAGAGTTTTTCTGTGACGCTCTCCAAATCGGCCACGAATGTGACGGCCGCGCTCGGCACCACAAATGTGGTGGTTAAGCTTCAGGGGTCTGTCACATCAACAAATGATTGGGACTATGACGGTGTCGGCGTGTGGCAGGTGACCACGAGCCAGGATCGGGTATCGGTGTTGACGTGGACGGCCCGGGAGTCGGGCTGGCTTGATTTTGCATGGCGCAAGAATAACGCTGGCGGCTTGTTTGCGGTGGTGCTGCCTGATTCCACGAACATGGTCGGCGTGGTTGCCAATGTGGCGGTGGGGGGCGAAATGACCAATCGCGTGGCGGTAACGCGAGGGTCGAGTGTTATGTGGACGGTCACCAACTGCACGGCGACGGTCAGGATGCTGGAGTGGACTCCGGCGCAGATTCAGTTGATCGGGCCGGCGGACGGTGCGGTGTTGGACGCCGCAGACACGGTCACCAACCTGTCATGGACGGTGGTCCATCCTGGCGTGACCTCTTATCTGTACTATGCCCAATCACCCACGCCGGCGCCCCAACTGAAGTATGTCGGGGGTGACGTGACCAATCAGGTGCCGGTGACCAACACGGTGCCGGGCAGAGTCACATGGTATGTGGAGATGGAGATCTACGGGGACTCCGGAACGGTCGCGCGGGTCAAGGGGCCGGAATGGTCGTTCAGTTACAAATCACAGAAAGATCTGCGCGAGACGTTGCTGCCTCCTGGGGACGCGAAGGCGTCGCCGAACATTGTGCTGCACCAATACGTACCGGCCAGCATTTCGGTGGCGGCGCGAGTGGAGCCTGCGCGCGTCACATACCGTTATACCGCCAAGGGCCTGCCGAACGGACTGAGGATCAATGCGTCCACCGGCGTCATTTCGGGAACGCCGAAGCGTGCGGGCACGTGGCGCGTAACGGTCAAGGTGGCCAGTGCCGGCACGACGTCTGCCACTGAGCTGGAGATTGAGGTGGTGGCCTGCCCGGCGTTTGCGTTGGGCGAGTTTCAGGGCATGGCGCTGGATGACACGGGCCGGGTGCGCGGTGCGCTGGCGTTCAAGGTGTCCAAGAGCGGTGCGCTGTCGGGCAAGATCGAGAGCGGCGGACGGAGCCGGCCGCTGCGTGGCGCGTGGCTGGACGGGGGTGATCAGGCTTGGACGGTCAGACTGGACGCCGGCCGCATAGAGGCGATGAGGCTGGCGCTCACGACCGAGGGTGTGGAGGGGCTGACGGCCGAGGGCTGGCGGGTGTTGGCGCGGCAAATCCTCGCCCCGCAGACGGCCCAACAGCTTGCGGGCAGCTATGCGGTGGTGTTGCGCGCCGAGGCGTCCGACAGCCCCGGAGCTCCGGCCGGATACGGTTACGTCACGTACACGGTGACGCCGCGGACGCGCTCGGTGAAGTACGGCGGATTGCTGGCCGACGGGACGCGTGTGAGCGGTTCCGCCAAGATGGTGGCCGCCGACGATGAAGGTGCGGCACTCTTTCCGCTCTACAAAGGCGTGTACGCGCGGAAGGGTGAAGTGTCGGGCGCGGCCGTCAGCCTTCCGGACGGCGGCGTGGTGTTCGGTCAAGGTGGATGGGTGAACCCCGGCGGCGAGACCTCGCGCCAGGGCGCGCGGCTGCCGTTCGACGCGGCTCTTGACGGTGAGGGTTCACGCTACACGCAGCCTGATGATTGGGGCATCCTTGACGGCGCGTGGCTGACAGCGGACGGGCAACCGTTTGCGGAGTTGTCGGCGGCGGGGGGGAAGCCTGTGGTGCAGGCTGAGGGCGTCGCCTTCTCGCTGACAAAGAAAAGCGGTGTGTTTGCCGGGCGTTTCACGGACGAGAGCAACACGACTCGGAAATTCAAAGGGGTGTATCTGCCCGCCCTGCTGTACGGCGCCGGTTTTTACCTGTGTCCGGATGATGGGAAGGGAACGGCCCCCTGTTCGCTGCCGGTGGGGCTGGAGTAGCCCAGAAGAATTGGGAGAGGCGGGTGGCCGACCTGGAGTCGAGGCTCTGCCGCAAGCACGAGGTGCTCTCCGAACTGATGGAGGAGCACGTGGCCCTCAAAAAAACACTTGGGGAGATCTGAGGGCGGCGTGGGTGCCGCACGACACGCGCGACAAAGTGGTGGACTTCGTGAACATCTGGTCAGAGAAAGCCGGGATCCCGGTGTGCGGCTTCGTCCGCATGCCCGGGGTTTGCCGGAGCAAGTTCTACGGCTGGAGGGAGCGTTACGGAATGGCCAATGAGCACAACTCGTGGATACCGCGGGACAGCTGGCTGCTGCCGTGGGAGCGGGACGCCATCGTCCGTTTTTTTACGAGCACCCGCTGGACGGCTGCCGGCGGCTGGCGTTCATGATGCTGGACCGGGACGTGGCCGCGGTCAGCCCGTCGTCGGTCTACCGGGTTCTGAAGGGAGCCGGGCTACTCGGGAACAGGTTCGTCAAGCCCTCGAAGAAAGGCACGGGGTTCGACCAGCCGGACGCGCCGCACCTGTACTGGCATACCGACGTGTGCGACATCAACGCGGGCGGCACGTTCTGCTGCCTGTGCACGGTGCTGGACGGGTACAGCCGCCTCCAGCCGCTCTCGGGCAGGGAGGAGGCGGAGCGGGTGGTCGCGGCGTACATCCGCTGCTGCAACGAGGAGAGGCTCAACAGCGCGATCGGCCACCTCGCCCCGGCCGACAAACTGGCCGGGCGGGAGAAGCTGATCTTCGCAGAGCGCGACCGCAAACTGGAGGAGGCGCGGAAACGCCGGGCGAAGGCTAGACAGTCCGCGTCCTGAGTGCTACACTCGAGGCAATCTTGAGGCCGGGGCGGTTCCCCGGTCTCTTAACAGAACAGGGCGGTTGTCCAGTTCACGGTGAACCAAAACATCGGAAAGGAGCGCGGACATGAAGTGCAGGGTAAGTGCGGAGTCTGTTGTGGTTACGTTGCTGTTGTGCGCGGGCATGGCGGTCGCCGTGCCGCGCGGGGTGTCCGCCGATGGCCAAGGAGATCTGGCTGCGGGACGTGCGTCTTCGATCGTGAGCGGCAACCTTAAGGAGATGTTGCCGATCATGCCGAAAATCGTGCTGCATCAATATCTGTCGGCGAGTTTTTCCGCGACCGATTGGGTCGGCAGTTCTGGAGGCGCGCGTCGTTATTCAGCGAAGGGGCTGCCAAGCGGCCTGAGGATCCGCAGCAGTGACGGCTTGGTGACTGGGGCGCCGAAACGCGCGGGGACCTTCAAGGTGAAGCTCATGGCCACGGGGGGCGGCGAAGCGCCGGCTGAGCTGACCGTTCTGATCGAAGTGCTTCCCTGTCCGGAGTTCGCCAAAGGTGAATTTTTCGGTTTCGTGTACGACAACCAGGTTCCCGTTAGATTGCGTGGCACCTTTTCGTTCAAGGTTTCCGCCAGCGGCGCAATCTCGGGACGAATTGAAACGGGCGGCAGCAAACGTCCGTTGCGCGGCGTCTGGGAGAGTGGAGACGAGACGGCGCGTACGGTTGTCCTCAAGTCCGGGGCTCAGGCGATGATGACGTTGGCTGTCGCGCCGACGTTTGTGGCCGGCTCGACCGCCGACGGCCTGTTCATGCTGGGAGCGCAAGTCATGCCGCGGGAAGACGCCGAGAGTGTGGCGGGGCTTTACGGGCTTGGGTTGCGCGCCGTCGCTTTGAAGGCCATGCCCGGCGCGCCGACCGGTTACGGCTACGTCTCTTGCTCTATCGTGTCGCGCACGAGTTCGGTGAAGTATGGCGGGCTGCTGGCCGACGGAACGTCCGTCAGCGGTTCCTCCAAGATAATATGGTACGGAATTGTCCTTGTCCCCGGTGAAGCCGCGTTTTTTGTGCTGTACAAGCCGCTCTACAACAAACGCGGCGTGGTGGCGGGAGTGGCCGCCTGGGTTCCGAACAGCGGTGAGGCCGCTGTGGCGCTGGCGTACTGGGCGCATCCCGGCAAATCCAGCGGCCGTGGCGCGACGCCCCCCTTCGTCGTCGATCTCGAAGGCAAGGCGGCACGTTACGACCCTCCGGCCGATTGGAACGCCTTGTTTGACGGTGCATTTTTGCGCGCGGAGGGCGAGCCCATTGCCGCCATTTCGGGCGTGGGGGGCAAGCCGACGGTCTCGGTGCCGGGAGTGAACCTCACGTTCAACCAGAAGAACGGGCTCTTCAGCGGCCGTTTCAAGGATGAGACGGGGGCGGTGCGGAACTTCAAGGGGCTCTTCCTGCCGTTTTACCGTTTCGGCGTTGGTTTCTATCTGTGTCCCGAAGGCGGCCACACAACGCCCTCTTCTCGATCGATCGACCTGAAGTGCCTCGGGGCTGATCTGCCTTGACGGCTGGGGCGGGAATGGGCAGAACAGATTATCGCGGGGTGATGTCGGGTGAAGGCCAAGATCACCCCGTCCCGAACAATGGAGGCAGGGTGAAGCGATTTGTCTGGGTGGCGGTAATGGTGGTGACGGGCGTCGTTTATGGGGCGGACGACCTGCAGAAGAATGTCGTGCCGGCGGAAAACCAGGTGAAAAAGCCGTTCCGCGCGTTCGGCAAAGAGAACGGCTCACCACGCATCCTGTATGTCGGGAATTCGATCACGCGGCACGGGCCGAAGCCGGAGATCGGCTGGACCAACGACTGCGGAATGGCGGCGTCTTCGATCGACACCGACTACGGCCATGTCCATGCCGCGATGGTCGCGAGGGTGAAGCCCGACGCCGCGTTCGCGTATCTCAACGTCGCGGGTTCGTTCGAGCGCAAATTCACCGATCCGGATTGGAAACCGGAGGCCTGCTTCAGAGAAGTGAGGGCCTGAAAAAACCTCAAAGTTGCCCGTTGACAGCCCGGATGCGATCGGGTAATCTCAAAGACCATTTTTCGCGAAGAAGGAAGAGACAGGTTAACCATGACGAAGACGTTTGTACCCAAGGATCCGGGCCAAGCCCGCAGTTGGCAACTGGTGGACGCGACCGACAAGCCGCTGGGGCGGCTCGCCGTCAACATCGCGAACACCTTGCGCGGCAAGAACCGCCCCACGTTTGATCCGAGCGTGGACACGGGCGATTTTGTGATCGTGGTCAATGCGGAGAAGGTTCGCCTGACCGGTCGCAAACTCGATCAGAAAGAGTACCAGCGCTATTCTGGCTACCGCGGCGGTCTGAAACGTTTCTCCGCGCGGACCATGCTGGAACAGCACCCCGACCGTGTGATTCTGGAGGCGGTGTGGGGCATGCTGCCGAAGAACACGTTGAGCCGTAAGCTGATGACCCGCGTGCGGGTCTATTGCGGCGCAGAGCATCCGCATGCGGCGCAGATGCCGGTGGCGGCGGCGTTCTAACATTCCAATCATTCCAACGAGAAGGTTGACGAAGATGGCGAAAGAAATTGCAGCGGGTACCGGCCGCCGGAAAACAGCAGTCGCGCGGGTGCGTCTGGTTCCCGGAACAGGCAAATGGTCCGTGAACGATACGGCGATCGAGAATTACATTCACAGTGATGCGATGCGCCAGTATCTGAGCCAGCCGCTGGCCCTGACCGGGCTGGAAGGCAAGTATGACGTATTGATCTCCGCGAAGGGCGGCGGGATCAGCGGCCAGTCTGGCGCGATCCGGCACGGCCTTGCCCGCGCGCTGGTGGCGTCCGACGCGAACCTGCGCGAGGTGCTCAAGAAGGCGGGGTGCCTGACGCGCGATTCTCGTATGAAGGAGCGCAAAAAGCCGGGTCAACCCGGTGCCCGCAAGCGCTTCCAGTTTTCGAAGCGCTAATCGTTTGATTCATCACATCCCATCGAATGTGCGGGTGCCTCTCGCGGGCGTCCGCATTTTGTTTTTTTCAGGTTACTATACTTATGCCATTAGGTTTATTGAAGAAACTCGCGGGAAAGCTGCTGGGCAGTTCCTCTTCCGCAAAATCAGCGCCGGCTAAAGGTAAAGCCGACGCAGCGTCGAGCCGCAGCGCGGGTCAGCGGAAAGGCCGATCAGATGGCGGTGCGGCCAAGAGAGGTGCCGCTCAGGCCGGCGGCGCTCGTTCTAACGGGAAGAATGGCGGTCGTGATGCCTCCCGCCGTGCTGACCGTCCGCCGCGCGGCGAGGACGAGCGTCGGCGTCCGTCCTCTGGTTCTCGCGGCGAGAATGCGTCGCGCCCGCGGCGCGATGAGCCTCGCGGCGAACGCAAGACCGCCGCGCCGATCGCAACGGCAGGGGCCCGTGCGGTTGCGCGCCCGGTCACAAAAGAGCGGCGCGGACGCGATGCCGAGCGCGGCGGGCGCGTGAACACGGATCCCAAGGCGCACCGTCCTGGCGGAGCATTGGCCGAGGACGAGGTCGCCCGGCGTCTGGCCGAGCATGCCGCTTGGTCGCTCGATCAGTATCAGGTGGAGCCGGCCGAGGGTAAAAAGCGCTTTCACGATTTTGATCTGCCTTCCGAACTGCTGCACGCGGTTTGCGATATGGGCTTTCAATACTGTACCCCCATTCAGGCGTTGAGCTTGGAGCATTCGCTGGCCGGCAAGAATGTCGCCGGCAAGGCGCAGACCGGCACCGGCAAGACCGCGGCCTTTCTGGTCGCGATTCTCACGCGCTACCTGCGCTCGCCTGAGGCGCGCCATGAAAAAGGCGGCACGCCCCGCGCACTGGTGATCGCGCCGACGCGCGAGCTGGTGATTCAGATCTGTAAAGACGCGGCCAACATCGGCAAGTACTGTAACCTGCGCTCGCTGGCCGTCTACGGCGGTATGGATTACGAACGCCAGAAGCGTGAAGTGACGGATGCGCCAGTCGATCTGCTGGTCGCGACGCCCGGACGTTTGCTCGATTTCGTGCGCTCGCGTGTTGTGGACCTGTCGCAGGTCGACACGCTGGTCATCGACGAGGCCGACCGCATGCTGGACATGGGATTCATCCCGGATGTGCGGTCGATCGTGAGCCGCCTGCCGCCCAAAGAGAAGCGCAGCACCATGCTGTACAGCGCGACGTTGGACGACGAGGTGATGCGCCTGGCGTCACAGTGGATGGAGGCGCCGGTCAAGGTCGAGGTGGAGTCGGAGCACGTCACCACCAAAACGGTCAAGCAGATCGTTTATGTGGTCAGGGCAAACGAGAAGTTCACGGTGCTCTACAACCTGATCCAGCAGTATCCGGATTCGCGTATGCTGATCTTCTGCAACCGCCGCAACACCACCGAGGATGTGGCCGAAAGTCTGGTGCGCCGGGGGATCCGCTGTGAGATGCTGAGCGGCGATGTCAACCAGAACCGCCGCCTGCGCGTGCTGGAGGTTTTCCGCGAAGGCAAGATCCGCACGGTGGTGGCCACCGATGTCGCGGGGCGCGGGCTGCATGTCGATGACATCGGCTTTGTGGTGAATTTCGACTTCCCGTATGAGCCGGAGGATTATGTGCACCGCATTGGACGCACGGGGCGCGCGGGCCATACCGGTGTGGCGATCTCGTTTGCGGACGAAGACGAATCATTCATCATACCGGACATCGAGAAGTATATTGGCGAGGAATTGAAGTGCACGGTGCTGCACAGCGACGACCCGCTGCTGGCCAAGCTTCCGCCCAAGGCGCCGCGCCGCGAAAGCGATGGAGCGCGCATGGTGCAGCCGCGCGGGGAGCGCCGTCAGGAAACAGCCCGTCCGCCGCGGCCTGCGTCGGCCACGGTCGCGCCGAGTGACACAGAGACCGGCATGCAGGAAACGAAGGGACGTGCGCCGAAAACGGAGCGGCCCGACCTCAAACAGGCGGTTTCCGGGCCTGCGGCCGCACCGCCTTCTGAGAGGCCTGCGGCACCCGCCGCCTCGGTGCGCGAAGCGAAACCCGCCGCAGTGCCTGCGCCGCGGCGTACGTCTGCACCGGCCCCGGCGCAGCCTGCCACGGCCGCGCCGCGCCGCGTGGTGCGTTACGCCGAAGAGTGGGTGCCGGGTGAGAAATAATTTCAGGTACTGGGAATGTCTTGGTCTGGGAACCAACAACGACGGGTTCCTAGACAGGATTACAGGATTAACATGGTTGGAACAAGGTAGTTCCATCATGAAAATCTTGTCATTCTGGCAAGGAGGACGGATATGATGCGTATGACAGAATGGCTGGGAGTGGCGTTGTGCGTGGCGGCTGGTTGGGTGAGCGCCGAGATGGTCAGCGTGGTGCAGATCACCGACATGCGCGGACAGACCGCGTACGAGGTGATGAACCGCGAGGAATACGCCGCGATCCAGAAAGAGATCAAGGAAGAGATGGCGGTCTATCAGGCTGCGGCGGCTGAAGCCAAAAAAGAGTGGGATGCGAACAAGGAGAACAAGCTCCCGTTCCAGGGCAACCGTATCAAGCCGCGTTCCGCGAAAAAGGTCGGGGCCGATTATAACGACCGCGAGAAGGCTGAGAAACGCAAGGCGATTCTTGAGGAACGCGCGAGTGAGAAGCAGCTTGAAGAGATGGACAAAGAGCTCAAGAAGAAAAAGGGCAAGGATCTGTCTCCGGAAGATATCGCCAAAGAGGAGGCGCGAATCAAGGCTTTTGATGACGCCTTCACCATGATCAGTAAACGCATGGGCGATAAGCTCGGCCGCCCGGTACCCTGTTTTGGCCTTGAATTTCAGGCCGCTTTGGAAAAAATGGGCGACGTCAAAAAGGACGAGAAGAAAGCCGACGCGAAATGAAGAAAAACAGGCTGGTGGGCAAGGATGGCGCGGGGCGCCGTATGGCTAAGGGGCGAATACAGGAGGTTGCGCCTGGCCCGCCGCCGGTGACCTTGCCGGTGCTTGCGGCATGGTCGGTCAAACGTCCGGACGCCGAGGTAGAGGCTTTTCTGTCGCGTCCGGCGTTCGCACCGGAGGCCGAGGCGGCCGCTGCCGAAGTGCTGGCGGAGGTGCGTCAGCGCGGCGATGCGGCGGTGCTCGCGGCAGCCAAACGTTTTGATCGTGCCGTGCTGACGGCCGGGGATTTGCGGGTATCGCCCGCCGAATTGTCTGCCGCAGCCAAAGCCGTGCCGACGAGCGTGAAGCGTGCCGTCAAAGACGCCTACGCGCGTGTGCGGCGGTTTGCCGAAGCGGGCTTGCGGGAGCCATGGTATCTGCATACGCCGCAGGGGGGATATGCCGGCGAGTTCTATTCGCCGATGGACCGCATCGGCGTGTATGTGCCGGGCGGCACCGCGCCACTCGCCTCCACGGCGGTGATGACGGTGACACTGGCCCAGGTGGCCGGAGTGCGCGAGATCGTCGCCTGCACGCCGTGCGGCCAAGACAAACAGGTGAATCCGGTGCTGCTGTACGCGCTCAAAATCGCCGGCGCGACGGAAATCTACCGGGTGGGCGGCATCCAGTCGATCGGCCTCATGGCGTTCGGCACGGAGAGCGCTCGTCCCGTGCAGAAGATCGCGGGGCCCGGCAACGCCTACGTGACGGCCGCCAAGCGTCAGGTTTACGGCTACGTGGCGATCGATCAGGTGGCCGGCCCGAGCGAGATCGCCGTGCTGGCGGATGATTCGGCCAACCCGGCGTGGGTGGCGGCCGATCTGCTCTCGCAGGCTGAACACGGCAGCGGTCACGAGAAGGCGTTGCTGGTCACCCCGTCGCAGGCATTGGCGGAGGCGGTGTGCGACGAGATCGTCTGGCAGACGCCGCGGCTGTCGCGCGCCGATACGGTTGAGCGCGTGCTGCAGCGGCGGGGCATCCTGTTGGTGGTCGTACCGGACCTCAAGCAGGGGATGGAGTTAGTCAACCGCTTTGCGCCTGAGCATTTCGAGATCCTGACGCGCGACGCGCGGAAGTGGCTGAACGACGTGCGCGCGGCGGGAGCGGTCTTCGTCGGGCCGTGGACGCCCGAGTCGGCCGGCGATTTCGTGGCTGGTCCTAGCCATGTGCTGCCGACCGGCGGTGCGGCACGCATGTTCAGCGGTCTGACGGCCGACGATTTTCGGCGGCGCCACAGTTTTGTCGAGTTCACCGAGGCTGATCTGGCTGAGACGCGGGCCTCCATCGAGACCTTTGCGGTTGTCGAGGGACTCGACGCACATGGCCGCTCGGCGTCGGTTCGATTCGAATAGCGCAAGCGTGGCGTTGGAGATCACCGGTACTCCCGCGCCTGCCGATCCTGCCGGTGCTGCCGACTACGCCAAGAAGCACTGCGCCTCTAACTCGCGTGAGGAACATGCCGGGGGCTGGTTGCCCTCCTCGCGGAGCGGGTTCGGTAGTTCCGGTCGTGTCGGCAGTTACGGGAGTGCCGGGGAGGGGCAAGCGCCCGCTTGCCCTGACAGGCTGGCCGCCGTCCCACCGCTGCCGGCACGGTCGTCTTAGAGCTGCTGTGAAGGCGCGGGCGCCGCCGGAGCGGACGGTGCCGAGAACGGCAGGGCCTGCTGTTCAGCGGCAGGCGCGGGCGTTTTGACCCCTTCCATGACCGAGGTGCTGGCATGCGAGGTCAGGCGCGAAAGCACCAGCGTGTTCAGCAGGAAGACCGATCCCAGAATAATCGTCGCCTTAGTCAAGACGTTGCCCATCTGGGCACCGAAAAGGGCCTCACCCATACCGCCGCCGAAGCTGACCCCCAGGCCGCCTTCCTTCGGCTTCTGCAGCAGGATCACGCCGCCCAGCAAAAAGCACACGACCACTTCAAGCACATACAAAAAACCGATCAGAAACTGCATAACCGCACTCCGTTTCATCGCCCTGCATTTACGAATCAGAGCAAAAGCAAGACACACTTATAGCAAATATACATGGCTATCAGCAACAGCATTTTTTCTCCATTGACGTGAAAAAGGAAAAAGCGCACACTGACTCGTGTCTGCGGGATGAGGTGTTTCGTTAACGGCACCTCATGGTTTGAGAGGGGAAACCGCGGCAGCGATGAAAGCATTTTCGTTTGGCACAACCGCCGTGATGGTCGTGCTGTCGGTCGGCGTGGCCAGTTTACTGCAGGCGGCGTCGCCTGCTGTTATGCCGGGGGCGGAAATCCTCTGGCTCTCACGTGCCGATCGGGTGACGTTTTCGGTCAATGCAGGCGAGACAAAAGCACAGACCGGCGTCATCCGTGTTGAGGACGGTGCGGCCATCGACAAGGTCGGCGCGCGTACGTTGGAGTTTTCCCTGAACAAGGTGTTCGGAAGAGGTGCTTTCGACTTCTTCTTAACACGAAAGAGGAGAGGAAGCCATGTCTTCATTGGCCGTTATCGCATCGCTCTGGACGGCTTTTGCGAACCCTTCCGACGAGGTGAAACCGTGGTGTTACTGGCTGTGGCAGAACTCTTGGATCGATGAGGAATGTATCGTCAAGGATCTTGAGAATATCAAGGATCTCGGTTTCAGTGGCGTGCTCTTTTCCGACACTCGCGGCTATGGGGATAAGCGGGTCAAGACGCCGCCCGAACAATTCCCAGTCTTTTCTCAGGAATGGTACCGCCACCTCAAGCTGGCGATCGATACCGCCGACCGCCTGGGACTCAAGTTCACCATGAATGTCTCTATCTCCGGTGGAACCCTGAAGGGGGTCTGGCCGGTCGGCGAGGATGCCCCGAAACGGCTGGTCGTTGGCATCGGCGACGTGCCGGTACCTGACTCGTTCACGAACTACCACGATATCGCCCGTTTTGACCTGCAGCTCAGACCCGGTACGGCAATCGAAAGTGGCTGGCGGAATGCGGGCGGCGTGGTTGACCGCTGGACACGGGATACCGGCGATGTTTTCACCGAAGTGATGGGGTGGCAAAAGCGCTCTGCCGATCATCCCCAACCACCAGCCAATAACCAACAATCATCAACCATCACGCTTCGCTTCGGCTATGCGATGATTCCGGGACGTGAATGCGACGTTGACATCATCGATCCTGCCGCCGTGCGTCGCCATCTTGACCGCCTCGCGGGGCCGGTGCTGAAACTCGCCGGGGACAAGGTCGGGCGCACGCTCAGCCATTTCTATTCCGTGAGCTGGGAGGGGGCGGTGCCGACCTGGACCCCCGGGATGGAGAAGGAGTTCGGCGACGTGTTGCCCGCACTCGCCGGTTTTTCGCGCCAAAATGAGGATGCCGCGGCCATCCTGCTCCGCTATCGGCGGCGCCGCAACGAGATGTTCAAGAACAACTTCTACGGTACATTCCGAGACTACTGCCACGAACACGGTATGCAGATCTATTCCGAGTCAGGCGGCCCCTGGAATCGTGGCGAAAGTGTCTTCCGATATGCCGATCAACTTGAATTTCTCGCGATCAACGACATGCCCCAGGGCGAATCCTGGATGATCTGTCCAACCCATCACGAGTATCTTCGGCACAACCGTGCGGCGGCGGCCTGCGCCCGTCTCTATGGCAAGCGCTTCGCGTCGTCTGAATCGTTCACCCACATGGATTTCCACTGGTCTATCGCGCCAAGCGTCATCAAGCGTGAGGCAGACGCCGAGTTTGCGGATGGTATCACCAAGATCGTCTGGCACACCTACACCGCTTCTCCCGCCTCGCAGGGCGTCCCCGGTCTAGAGTACTTCGCCGGTACGCATATCAACCGCAACGTGACCTGGAACTTCGAGGCAATGCCGATCATCAGCTATCTCGCGCGGTGCCAGGCGCTTCTGAGTTGGGGCCGGTCGGTGATGGATCTTGCGATCTACGCGGGCGACGAGGTCTATACCCACTGGCACGGCAATGAGAACGCGCAGGAGGTGATGACGGGCAGCCCGGTGAAAGTGCCGTGGGGATACAACTTTGATATCGTCAACCGTGAGGTGATGGAGACGCGGGCGAAACGCGAAGGTGCGGGATTGCGCCTGCCGGACGGCGCTTACTACCGGTTCTGCGTGGATGTGAGTGCGCCTAATCCGGTCCTGCCCGCGTTGCCCCATCGTGATGTGGAAGGTCCGTTCCGCAGCGTGCACCGGACGGATGGCGTGAGCGATGTCTATTTTTTGTGCGGTACAGGCGATGCCGAGGTGGTGTTCGACGTGAAGGTCGGGGATCGCTCGGTCGAAATCTGGAATGCGCTCGATCTGACGCGGTGCGCGGCGGAGTGGAGTGATACGACGGATGGCCGCACAAGGGTCAAGGTGTCGTTACCCGTGGACGGATCTGTTTTTGTCGTCTTCAATGGCGGGGATGACCGGATAGCGCCGAAGGCGAAGCCCTGCCCCGTTTCGCGTCGTTTCCAGGCGATCTCCAATCCGTGGGAAGTGGAATTTGCGTATCATCACGGGATCAAGGCGAAGCCTCCGGAGAAACGGACGTGGGATAAGCTCCACGATTGCTACACGGAGGCGGAGCACCAGGTCAAGTTCTTCTCGGGTACGATGACCTGTACCTCGTATTTCGATTACGACGGTGAAATTCCGGCGGAAGCGTATCTTGATCTCGGGATGGTTCATAACGGCGTCGCACATGTCTTTCTCAACGGTATCGACTGTGGGCTCGCCTGGTGCGCACCTTGGAAGCTAGACGTCGCCAAGGCTCTCAAACGCGGGCGTAACAAGGTTGTGATCAGAATGACCAATACCTGGCAGAACCGGCTGATCCTTGACTGCCGCCTGCCGGAAGATAAGCGGATAACGAAGAGTTGCCTGCATTATTTCAATGAAAACAAGGGGAACAGTTGGACGCGCCGCTGCTCCGGTTATTGCCGCGGCGACGAGCGCGTTCCCTCCGGTATCGACGGTGTGGTCATATTGGAGACGATTGAGGATCCGTTGTGTCCGAGTCGGTGAAAAAAACGACGATGATGTTACGCCGTGATGATACACCGCCGTCACTAATCTGCGGGGATTGACACTACTCCTGTCGCATCACCATGCGACGGGCCTTGCGCGACCGGCTCGCGGGGACGCTCGCCTTCCATGCCGGCTAGCACCCGCCGCTTGAACTTTCAAAATGGAGGGCGAGCGTCACCGTGAGCCGTAACAGCAAGGTGTCATGCATGGGAAATGACATCGATCACATCAACCCCCGAGAACAGGGGCCGTCCGTCTGCATTGACAGCGTTTGTTGATGCCCTGTATGATAGCCGCCAGTTGAGGGATGCTAGGAGTGCGTGTAGAAGGACAATCCATGACCGCTGAAAGACAATCGATGGAAGCCGATATCGTGTGTGTGGGTTTCGGCCCCGCCACGGCAGGATTTTTGACGACCCTGAGCCGGGCCATGATGAAGCCTGATGGTACGCCCGCTTTTGAAAGCAAGGTCATGCCGGGCATGCCGCTGCAGGTGATGTGCTACGAGCGGGCCGACGACATCGGGTTCGGCGTCTCCGGTATCGTCACCAAAGGCCGCCATCTCCGCGCCTCGTTCCCCGACCTTGATCTGGCGAAGGAGATCCCCAACGCGGCCGAGGTCAGCCATGAAGCGGTCGCCTATCTTTTCGACACCGTCGGCGCGAGCCGACGCAGCGCGGGGACGCGCTTCATGGACGGGGTCTTCAAATATGGCCAATTCGCCATGCGCAAAGCCCCCTCAGCCACCGAACTGCCGTGGATTCCCCCCTTCCTGCGCAAGGAGCCGGGATTGGTGATGTCGATGGGCTCCTTTATGTCGTGGTGCGGCGCACAGCTTATGGGCTCCGGTCTGGTGCAGATTTGGCCGGGCACGCCGGTCAGTGCCCCGCTGATGGAGGGCGACGCGGTCGTCGGCGTGCGGCTGGCGGATCAGGGCGTGGATAAGAAGGGCAATCCTGAAGCCGCCTACATGCCGGGCATGGACATCCGAGCGCGGCTGACGGTGGTGGGCGATGGCCCGGTCGGCGCGGTCGGCCGCAAGCTGGACCGCCATTTCGGGCTGCCGGAAGGCCATCACCAGCACGATTGGGCGGTCGGCATGAAGGCGGTGGTCGAGCTGCCCGCCTCCTGCGATCTCAGACCCGGCACGGTCTTGCATACGCTGGGTTTCCCGGAGCCGGAGATTTTTGGTTTCCTTTACGTCTATCCTGACCGTACCGCTTCGCTCGGAATCTTCGTGCCTTCGTGGATGGACAACCCGATCCGCACCACCTACCGTTATCTGCAGCATTGGATGCAGCATCCGTATCTGTGGCGGTACCTCCAGGGTGGCACGCTGCGCTCCTGGGGCGCGAAGTCGCTGCAAGAGTCCGGCGCGCGCGGCGAGCCGTATCTGGTGGGCGACGGCTTTGCCCGCATCGGCGAGGGTTCCGGCACGACCAACGTGCTCACCAACTCCGGTGTGGACGAGGCGTGGCGCAGCGGCGTGCTGCTGGCCGAGGGCGTGATCGACCTGCTCAAGCGCGACGAGCCGTTCACCAAGGGGGCCTTGACGGGGGCCTATGTGCCGCGGCGGCGCCAGGACCCGCTCGACGCCGAGCTGCAGGCTGCCAAAAAAGCGCGCGACGGCTTTGGCAAGGGCTTCATGATCGGCATGATGGGAACCGGCATGACCGGCATGACCAACGGGATGCTCAACCTGTCGGTCGAGTCAGTCCCGCCTTCGCAGCGTATCCCGACTTTGGCGAGTGTCTACGGCGAACGGATTGCTCCCGCCGCGCTCAGCGAGGCGGTTGAAACTTGTGTCAAGGCGCGACAGCCGCTTCATGACACGGTGATGACGCTCGCGGGCTGGCCTGAGATCCCGTATGACGGCACGCTGCTCATGTCGCATCAGGACGCGCTCTTCAAGGGCGGCAAAGTACAGGCCGCGGCAGGGTTCGCCGATCATGTGACCTTCGCTGATCCCTCGCTCTGTGCCACCTGCACAGAACGCACCTGCATTGAGATCTGCTCCGCGCAGGCCCTGATGCCGGGCGAGGAGGGCGGGACGCCCGAGTTCGACCGCGAGAAGTGCATCCATTGCGGTGCCTGCATCTGGAGCTGTTCCAGGGCGTTGCCGAACGACCCCGAACGCGCCAACATCGAGTTCGGCGCCGGCTCAGGTGGCCTGCACTCGAATGAAAATTAGGATTTAGGAAGGAGGATTAGGTGTTGTGGATGATGCAATCCCTAACTCCTTAATCCTAACTCCTCCTTGAGTTACCAGGTGAGCCACTCATCGTTCGGCGAGCGATCTTGCGCACGTAGCCACATCATGACGGCAATACGGAAATCATCGTCGCGCTCGCTGATGCGGTCGATGCGTTCGAAATCGTTGACATACGCAGCGCGGACTTGAAAGACGAGGCAGTCGAGGCGGTATTGGATGTAGCCGCCTACCTCGTCCAACTCACTGTAACGCAGGTCATAACGCGTGTAGAAACTCCACGACCAGGTGTCGTTGATGTCGTGCGTAAGGCCGCCGTAGATCAGGTTCTCCTTGATCCGGTTCCACTGCATGACGGGTGAAACGTCATAGTCATACAACTGGTGGTCACGCGCGAGATAGCCGCCTCCGAAGCGGATTTTCTCGTTGAGCTTGTAGAAGGCACTCAGATCAACGTAGGCGAACGTGTCCTCTTCGACATCCCATTCGCCCTGTGCCTTGATGTCGAGCGCATCGCTCGGTGTGACGAGCAAGCGGGTCCCGGCCATGCGCAAGCCCTCTTCGTCGAGCGGCCCGTCGCCCTCGAATTGGAAGGCGGTGTAGACGTCCCAGTCGAGCACCGTGCGCATGCGCCCTTTTTCGTCGCGTGCCTGCAGCAGATTGCGGATGCCGGGCCGCACGCCATGCCAGTCGTAGGGGAGCCAGGTGCCGTCCATGCCGAACTGGTCAAACCACTCGATGGAACGGTCGAAACGGTCAAAGCTGTAGGCGCGGCCGTTGTCCAGATCGAAATGAGTGGGTTGGTAGCTGTAGTCGAGATAAGGTTCGAGGATATGGCGATAGCCGTTGGCGAGGTCGGCGGTCGCACGCGTGGAGGCCTCGATGCCGAGGTCGGCGGAATGTCGGCTGACGTTGCTGTCAAATTCGGCGTCCGAGTACCAGGTGGCGCGGTACCCGGCGCGTGGCACGATGCTGAGCACGCCGCCGAATTTCATCGGTGCAGTGATGCGGTGTGCGGTGTCCGCACGCGTCAGGTTGTAGTCGGCCCACGATCCCGGATAATACATGAAGTCTGGGAGGGCGCGTTCATAGCGGGCGGCATCGCGGTTGAGCACGCCGGCGCGTGTCTGGCTCTCGTAGTTCAGGCCCGTACCGAAAAGCGGCTGGGGCATAATGTTCAGCCAGCCTTCGGGCAGGCGCGCCACACCGGCATAGAAATCGTTGAGAGGGCCGCTCACCACCGCGCCGGCTGCCCAGGCGTGCTCGCGGTGTTCCAGCGAGACAAAGTTCATCGGCGTGCTCTCGCCGCGATCCTCGCTATCAAAGAAATCGTGGCGCATCTCGGAGTCGCTGTTGACTGTGCCGCGCAGGATGAACTGGTCGCGCGGTGTGAGATCAGCTTCATGGAAAAGGCGGAAACGGTAGCGGTTGTCGTCCACATCGGACATCCAGTTCATGTCGCGCTTGTCGTTGGGCGGATCCTGGTCCCAGGCGTAGTACGTTTCAAGTTTGCCGCGCCCGTATTCCTTGAGATCCCAGCGCAGGTTCTGGCCGACGGCCACGCCGCGCAACGTGCGGTAATCGACATGCGTGGTGCCGTCCAGCTTGGGGCCGGCCTCGTGCGGCGACTCGTAAATGTTGTAGACATAACCGCCCAGCAAATAAGCGCCCCAGCGCGAGGTATAGCCGGGCACTAGACGGAACCCGTAGTGCGTGTCGAGATCACGGAACCAGTACGGGAGGTAGGCAAACGGCACACCGAAGAGCCACGGCACGGCATCGAAGATCTCGACGTAATCGTTATCCTTATAGCGCACGTGTCCGGTCATGCGCCAGTGGCGGTGGCCCGGGGCGTTGGTGCAGGTGGTGATTTCGGCGTGGCGGGCGTCAAACCGGCCGTCCTCGCGCCGCGTCACCTCTTTCGCGCCGATGTGGAAGACGCCGGACTGCAGTTCTCCGAGTCCTGTGAGCCCCTTGCCTGTCTTGTAGTTGTATTCGATGTAGTCGCCGCTCCACGCGCCGAACCCGCGCTGTTGCAGGATCACGTTGCCGCGCGCCTGGACATCCCCTTTCTCCTGATGCAGGCGCACACGGTCGGCACTCATCTCGTGCTCGCCGGTTTTGATCCGCACGTTGCCCGTGGCGGTGGTCCAGCCGCTCTTCTGGTCGACCTCGAACTTGTCCGCCGTGATCTCGATCCCGGCATCGCCCACCTGCTTCGGCAACGGCATCATGCCGCCGCCCTGCGCACACGCGCGTTCCGCAAACATACAGGCCGTCAGACCGGCCAGCCCAGCCGCAAAGAGGAAGTGCTTCATTGTCATTTCGCCATCATTGAGTGAAAGGTAAGCATCGCACCATGGAATCAAGCGTATGAGAATCCGTGGTGGGTGACAAGAGGAATCTCAGCAGAGGGCTCGCGCCAAGGCAATCGGGAATTGTCAAGCGGACCGGAAAGGACTACACTCTCCTCCAAATGAGTGTCTTCGGGGCAAGGTGACCCGGCCGAAAGGCTGGGGATTCCTGACCGGCGGTAAAGCCCGCGACTGGCAAGCTGTTCCTGCCTGCCACCGACACGGTGTAATTCCGTGGCCGACAGTGAAAGTCTGGATGATAGAAGACATTTCTGACTCGTGTAGCTTTGCCCCGGCTCGTGACGTGCCGGGGTTTTTTGCTTGGAGTGAGGGGTATGGAGAGCGAATCGGTGTTTGATGCGGTTGAGGATTGCGTCGAAGCGTTCCGGCAGGGCCAGATGGTGATCGTCGCCGATGACGAAAACCGCGAGAACGAGGGCGACCTGATCATTGCGGCGGAAAAAGTCACGCCGGAAGCCATTAATTTTATGGTTGTCAATGCGCGTGGGTTGGTCTGTGTGCCGATGACCGGCGCCCGTCTGCGCGAGTTGGGCGTGGAACGTGCGCCGAGCCGTAACCGGGGCGATAAATTTGCGACCGCTTTCACGTATTCAGTGGATGCGGCCACCGGCGTGACGACCGGCATCAGCGCGGCTGACCGCGCGAAGACGGTCCAGACGCTGATTGATCCTGCCTCCGGCCCTGAGTCGATCGTGAGCCCCGGCCACATCTTCCCGTTGGAGGCCCGTGAGGGCGGGGTGCTGGTGCGCGCCGGACACACCGAGGCGGCTGTCGATCTCGCCAAACTGGCCGGACTGAAGCCGGCCGGCGTGATCTGCGAGATCATGCTGCCGGACGGTACGATGGCGCGGCTGCCGGATCTGCGCGAGTTCGCCACGCGGCACGGGCTCAAGATGCTGTCGATCGCCGATCTGATCCAGTACCGCCGTCGCCGGGAACGGTTGATTGATTTCGTCGAGGAGGTCGACCTGCCGACCGCGCTCGGCCAGTTCAAGCTGCGCCTCTACACTTCATCGCCGGACGGTTGCGAGCATCTCGCGCTGATCAAGGGTGATCTCGCCAAAGCCGAGGCGCCCTTGGTGCGCGTGCACAGCGAATGCCTGACCGGCGATGTGTTCGGTTCCGCACGCTGCGACTGCGGCAACCAGCTCCATGCGGCGATGCAGATGGTGGAGAAGGAGGGGTGCGGCGTGGTGCTCTACATGCGCCAGGAAGGACGCGGCATCGGCCTGGCCAACAAGCTGCACGCCTACAAGCTGCAAGAGAAGGGATTGGACACCGTGGACGCCAACCTGAAGCTGGGCTTCCCGGCGGATCTGCGCGACTACGGCGTGGGCGCGCAGATTTTGGCGGATCTCGGGCTGAAGCGCATCCGCCTGCTGACGAACAATCCCCAAAAGCTGGTCGGCCTGCAAGGTTACGGCCTGGAAATTGCCGAACGTGTGCCGTTGGTGGCCCAGCCCGGCGATTACAACCGGCGCTACCTTGAAACCAAGAAGGTGCGCATGGGGCACATGATTTAGGCGTGAAGCGCGGCCGCGCCGCGAGTAAGTGAAGGAAACGCTCAACGCTCAACGCTCAACGTTCAACGTTCAACGCTCAAGTTACAGGAGACACAGTATGAAAGAAATCGCAGGGAACCTGGATGCAACAGGCCTGAAGATGGCCTTGGTGGTTAGCCGTTTCAACAGCTTTTTCACCGAGCAGTTGGTGAAAGGCGCGGCGGACTGTTTTGTGCGGCATGGCGGTAAGGAGGTGGATCTCACGCTGGTACGCGTGCCCGGCGCCAATGAACTGCCGCAGGTGGCCCAGCGGTTGGCCGTGTCTGGAAAGGTCGATGCCGTGATCGCACTGGGTGCGGTCATTCAAGGGGCAACCCCGCACGCCGACCTGATCAACGACACGGTGGCGCGTGCACTCTCGAAGATCGCGCTCGACACCGGGGTGCCGGTTCTGAACGGTATCGTCTGCGCGCTGAACCTGGAGCAGGCGATCGAGCGCGCCGGCACCAAGCAGGGCAACAAGGGGTGGGACGCGGTGGCGGCCGCGATCGAGACGGTCAACGTGCTCAAGGCGCTGTAAGGAGTACGTATGGCGACACGCAGACAGGGACGTGAGTGGGCGCTGCAACTGTTGTTCCAGGCGGATATGAATCCCGGACTGGATCTCGACATGTCGATCCCCAAGTTCTGGCGGCAGCAGTACACCTGCAAGGTCGAGGAGGCCGAGAAGCGCGATGCCGAGTTGCCGGCATCCAGCAAGCCGGTGGAAGATCGTGTGGCACCGCCGAAGATCCGCGAGTTCACCGAAAAACTGGTGCGCGGAGTACTGGGTCATCTCAACGAGATCGACGAGAAGCTGATCGCGTATACGCAGAACTGGCCGCTGTACCGTATGGGCACGGTTGAACGTAATGTCCTGCGGCTTGCCTTCTATGAACTGCTCTATTGCAGCGACGTGCCGCCTGCCGTGGTGCTGAACGAGGCGATCGACCTGGCCAAGTATTTCAGCAACACCGATTCGGGCCGCTTCGTCAACGGCATTCTTGACCGGCTGAATAAGGATTTGCATCAGGCACGCTGAACGTGTTTTTTTTGAAGGCTGGCGATGTCGCAAACGATTGAAGATGGGAAGTGGATGCGGCAGGCGATCACGCTGGCGCGGCGTGGTGAAGGCCGCACGCGCCCCAATCCGCCGGTCGGTGCTGTGATTGTACGGGACGGCCGTAAATTGAGCGAAGGGTTTCATAGCCGGGCGGGCGCGGCGCATGCCGAGGTTGTTGCGCTCGATGCCTGCCGCGGCGAGGCGCGCGGTGCCACGCTGTATGTGACGCTGGAGCCGTGCTGCACGCA
>DAOTKE010000050.1:0-22457 GCA_035449085.1 Kiritimatiellia bacterium
CCAAGGGGAGGCTTGGGCGACGGAGACCGTGACGTTCACGACAGTCGGCCCGCCGATCGTCGCCGCGCTCCCGCCCAACGCCGTCGGCTTCACCTCCGCCGCGCTGGAGGGTGCGCTCATCGACACCTGCGGCGCGCCGACCACCGTGTGGATCTATTGGGGCGCGGCAGATGGCGGCGAGAGCCCCGACGCGTGGGAACTGGCCATTCCGTTCGGGCCGCAAGAGACCGGGGCCGTCTCGTCCGCCGTCTCCGGTCTGGCCGAAAACACCGCCTACTTCTATCGCGTCTACGCCGAGAACACCTATGGCGCACGCTGGTCTCCGATCGTGCGTTTCACCACCGCCTTTGCGCTGCCACCCGTGGTCAAGACCGACAATCTCGTATTCTGGCTGCGAGCCGATATGGGCGTCGCGCACAGTAACGGCCTGGTCCATGCCTGGGCCGATCAGGCCGGCACCAGCGATGCCTTCTCGTCGGGCGGGGCTCGTCCCCTCTACGTTTCCGACGCCATCAACGGCCGTGCCGCGCTACGCTTCGACGGCATCAACGACTTCCTCGCCGCTGCCGACCACGACGCCCTTGATCTTGGTGTCGGCGCCGGCAAGAGCTGGACCCTGATCGCCGTCTATCTGCGCGAAAAATCCGGCACCCAGAACATTGTCGCCAAAGGCACGGCTGGTTCCAACGTGGCCGACTGGCGTTTCTTCCGCGACGACACCGGCGTGGTTTGGGGTACCGGCCCCTCGGCCGATACCAACGCCTGGTTCCGTATCGCCGAGCCTGCGGGCAACCAGCCGCATGTTCTGGCCGGCACGCTGACGCAGACCGGTGAGACCTCCGGTGTGAAGGCCTTCTCTATCAACGGTACGGCATACGTCTCCGAGCCGTATGCCGTCAAAGCCCCCGCCAACGAAAGCCCGGTCATGATCGGTGGTGAAGACGTGCGGCATGAGTGCCTGCAAGGCCTGATCGCTGAGGTCATGGTGTTCAACAAGGCGCTGAACGACGACGACCTCAATAACGTCGGCTTCTACCTGCAGGAGAAGTACGGCATTCCAGGACTGTTTGAGTACCGTGCCCCGCGCGGCACGCTGCTGTGGGTCAAGTGATGAGCAGGCTTCCCCGCGCACGCCCTCGCAAATTGCGTATCGAAAAAGGCGTTGAGATGAGCAGAATGAACCCGAGTCCCATCCGAGTTCCATCCGCGGCTGCCCTGCTCAGCGCGATGGTCTTCGTTGCGGCGGCAGACGAATGGCAGGTGGATGGGACACCTGCCACGGATGCCGTGTACGAGGGGGCGGCGTGGGAACGGGGCGCCGACGGGCTGTCCGCGCAGGGCATGGGCCGCATGCTCTACGCGCCCCAAGCGCTGGGCGCGGGCGACTTCACCGTCACCGCCCGCCTCAAGCTCGAGCGTGTCGAAGGCACCGCCGCGTCGGTCGCCTTCGGCGAGAACCATTTCGGGTTCGACGGAAAGGAATTCACGTTGTTCGTCCAAGGCCCGCAGTTCGGCGCGACGCGGACTGTCGGGCAAACGGCTGACGTCATCCAGCCCGACACCTGGTTCACGTTCGAGGCTATCCGTCACGGCAGCGTCATGCGGTTCCTCATCGATGGGCGCGAAGTGTATCGCTGCGAGACCGGCGCCGGTTTTATCGGACGCGTCGGCCTGCGCCCGTGGCGCGCGCGGATGACCGTGCAGCGCTTCACCGTGCGGGGGACGTTCGCCAAGCAGCCCTCGCCGCAGGGCGCACCGCTCTTCACCCGCGGTCAGGACGGCTATCACACCTACCGCATTCCCGCACTGGCGGTGACGACCAGCGGCACCGTGCTGGCCTTCTGCGAAGGGCACAAGAACGGGCAGGGGGACGCCGGCGACATCGACCTGCTGCTCAAACGCTCGACCGACAACGGCAAGAGCTGGAGCGCGCAGCAGGTCATCTGGATCGACGCCGACAACACCTGCGGCAATCCCTGCGCCGTTGTCGACCGCGACACGGGCACAGTCTGGCTGCTCGCCACCTGGAATCTCGGCGCGGATCAGGAATCGAAGATCATCGCCGGAACCAGCACGGACACCCGGCGTGTGTTCGTGCTGCGTTCGGACGACGACGGCGTGACCTGGCGTGCGCCCGTTGAAATCACCTCCGCCGTCAAACTGCCCAATTGGACGTGGTACGCCACCGGTCCCGGCAGCGGCATTCAGATCGCGCACGGCGTACACGCGGGGCGGCTTGTGATCCCGTGCGACCATATCGAGGCCGGCACGCAACACTACGATTCGCATGTCTTTTATTCCGACGACCACGGCGCCACCTGGGTGCTGGGAGGACGGACACCGAATCATCAGGTGAACGAGTGCCAGGTGGTCGAACTGACTGGCGGACGGCTGATGCTGAACATGCGCAACTACGACCGCGCCCAAAAATGCCGGCAGACGGCGGTGAGCGCGGATGGCGGCCTGACGTGGACAGACCAGCGTTTCGACGCTGCGCTGCCCGAGCCGATCTGCCAGGCGGCGGTCGAACGGATCCGCTGGCCTGGGGCGGAAGACGCGGGAGTGATCCTTTTCAGCAACCCCGCCAACCCAAGCGCACGCGTCAACATGACTGTCCGCGCCAGTTTTGACGACGGCGCGACGTGGCCTTCCTCGTACGTCCTCCATGCAGGGCCGTCCGCCTATTCCGACCTTGCCGTCCTGTCCGACGGACAGGCGGCCTGCCTGTACGAGGCCGGGCGGGACAGCCCCTACGAGTCCATCGTGTTCGCCGTGTTTCCGCTGGCGGCGCTGATCCGCTGAACGCTGTGCTGATCCGCATCAACCTGTTGTCCTATCCTTCATGATGACCAAGAGAACATCTCAGTGACACGATGATCGCTTGTCCGCTTATTGCTTTGGCCTTCGCCGTTTTTGCCGCCGTCGCCGTGGCCGACGGAACCGTGCCCGTGCGTGACCAACCCGTGCTTGAATGGGAAAAACTCCCGTCGCTGCCTGACCGCGAAGGTTTTGCCGGCAGTTACGGTGGTGTCGTAGACGGGGCGCTCGTCATTGCGGGCGGTTCGAACTTTCCCGTCAAACGTCCGTGGGAAGGCGGCGCGAAAGCATGGTACGATACGGTTTACACGCTCGAACCGGGCGCGGCGGCGTGGCGCACGGCCGGCAAACTTCCGCGCGCCGGGGGTTACGGCTTGTCGTTTCCTTGGAAGCACGGTTTCGTGATGTTCGGGGGCGGAGACGCCTCGGAACACTTCGCCGACGCATGGTTCGTCACGCGTGCGAAGGACGGAACGCTTTCGTTTGCCGCGCTGCCGAAAATGCCGGTGCCATTGGCGAACGCGGCCGGCGCGCTGATCAAAGGTACCGTCTATGTCGCGGGCGGGCTGACCCAGCCCGAAGCCGTCGCGAGCGAAGCCGCGGATGTGTTTTTCAGTCTCGATCTGGACCGTGCCGACGCCGGCTGGAAGACGCTGCCACCGTGTCCCGGCGGCGGACGTTTCCTCGCCACCGGCGGCGCGATCGCCTCGGCAAACGGCCCCGTCTTTTATCTGTTCGGCGGCGTACGGCTCAAGCCCGGCGCCGATGGAAAGCCGGCGCGCGAATATCTGCGCGACGCATGGCGTTTCCGTCCCGCTTCCGGCTGGGAACGTATCGCCGACTTGCCGCATGCCGCCGTAGCCCCGCCTTCGCCGGCATTGGCAGCCGGACAGTCGCATCTTTTTCTGCTCGGTGGCGACGATGGCAGCCAGCGGCACATCACCGGCGCGGAGCAGGCGCGCCACCCGGGCTTCCCCCGCGATCTCCTCGCCTATCACGGCATCACCGACACCTGGACGCGGATGGGCGAGATGCCGTTCTCGCTCGTGACCACTTCGCTCGTGCCGTGGAACGGCGGTTTTGCCGTCACCGGCGGGGAACGCATGCCCGGCACGCGTTCGCCTGACGTGTGGCTGGCGCGCATCATCAAGACCAAGGCCGTTTTCGGCTGGCTCAACTATGCCGCGCTCGGCGGTTATCTGCTCGCGATGGTCGGCATCGGCCGGGTGTGCGCCCGCCGCAACAAAAATACCGACGATTATTTCCGTGCCGGAGGCCGCATCCCGTGGTGGGCCGCCGGCATGGCCATTTACGCGACCATGCTGAGCTCGCTCACCTTCATGGCCATGCCCGCAAAGGCCTACGCGACCGACTGGACGTACATCTGGACCAACGCCGCGATTGTGATCGTCGCGCCGCTTCTCGTCGCCGTCTACCTGCCGTTCTACCGCCGGCTCAACATCACGTCCGCTTACGAATACCTTGAAAAGCGTTTCAACCTGCTTGTCCGCCTGTACGGCAGCGCGGCGTTCATCCTGTTCCAGGTTGGCCGCCAGGCGGTCGTGCTCCTGCTACCCTCGCTCGCCCTTGCCGCCGTGAGCGACCTGAACGTGACGACCTGTATTCTGGTCATGGGTGTGTTCTGTGTTCTGTACACCGTGATGGGCGGTATGGAGGCGGTGATCTGGACAGATGTCGCGCAAACGGTTCTGCTGCTCGGTGCCGCGCTGACGAGTCTCGTACTCATCGTTTTCGGCACGGAGGGCGGGCTGTCCGGCTTCTGGGCCTCGGCTGTGGAAAACGGTAAGTTCCATGCGTTTAATTTCACCTGGAGCCCGACCGTTGCCGCGAGCGCGTTCTGGGTCATCCTCGTCGGTAACATCTTTAACGCCCTCGTGCCCTACACCAGCGACCAAGCCGTTGTGCAACGCTACTTGACCACCAAGACCGAGAAAAAAGCCGCGCGCGCCATCTGGCTCAACGCGGCCCTGGCCGTCCCGTCGGCCCTTCTGTTTTTCCTGATCGGCACGGCCCTCTTCGTGTTTTACAAAGCGCACCCGGAACGGCTCGACCCGTCGCAGGCCACGGACTCTATCTTCCCCGCCTATATCGTCCAGAACCTTCCGGCCGGCATTGCCGGACTGGTCATCGCCGGCATTTTCGCCGCCGCGCAGTCCACCGTGTCCGGTAGCCTGAACAGTGTCGCCACGGCCATCATGACCGACTTCTACCACCGTTTCGGCGGACGGGCGTCCGGGGCCGGTGCGCTCCGGCTGGCCCGTGCGCTCACCGTCCTGTTCGGCGTGTTCGCCACCGGTGCCGCGCTCGTGCTCGCGAACCTCAACCTGGCTTCGCTCTGGGACGCTTACAACAGTCTCATAGGCCTCGCTGCCAGCGGCCTTGCCGGTCTCTTTGCGCTGGGCATCTTCACGCGGCGCGCCGGCGGCATCGCCGCGTTCTGCGGCGCTGCCGCCAGTATCGTGGCACTGGCGTTTGTGCAGCGCTATTCCGACCTCCATTTCTTCCTCTACGCCGGAATCGGGATGCTGACCTGCTTCGTCATCGGCTGGCTCGCCGGCTTCATCTTCCCGTCGAAAAAAGATCTGGCCGGCCTGACTCTCGGGACACTCGAAAAGGCGCGCCCGCAATGAAGCCGTTCCTCCTCTCTGAAACCCGCGGCGTTGAGGTGAAAAGGTTACAGCAATTGGGATGGATATGGGAATGATCTCGTCCCCCACTTGAGAAATGCCGGACTCTAGAACTTGGGTTCGTCGGTCACGACGGTGAGCCGGTACGGCGTGTCGCCGAGGGGCGTCAGGCGGGGCGCGAAACCGGGGGTGGCCAAGACCGTCAGCCGTCCCGGCGTGTCGGGGATCCAGAGTGCCTCGCAGCCGGGACGGGCGCGCAGCAACGCCATGCCACGCTGTGGACCGAGAATGAACAGAGAGGTGGAGAGGGCGTCGGCGGTGGCGGCGTCCGGCGCGATCACGGTGACGCCGGCCATGCCGCTGACAGGCTGGCCGGTGCGGCCGTCCATAATGTGGGCGTAGCGCAGGCCGTCCAGCTCGACAAAACGTTCGTAGTTGCCGGAGGTGGCGACCGCCTCGCCATCGTACATGAGGAACTTGCCGATCAGCGCGTTGGCCTGAAAGGGGTTACGCACGCCGGTGCGCCAGCCACCCCGTCCGGGGGCGGCCTCGCCGAGCGCGCGCAGATTGCCGCCGAGATCGATCAGCAGGTTGGTGTGTCCGGCGGCTTTGAGGCGTTCCCACGCCCGATCCACCGCATAGCCCTTCGCGATCGCGCCGAGGTCGAGCTGCATGCCGGGGAGCGCGAGCCGGACGGTCGCCTGTTCACCGGTCGTCAAATGGATCTCATGCCACTGCGTGCGGGTCAGTAACGTTTTGAGATCTGCCTCGTCCGGACACGTGAAACGCCGCTCGCTGCCGTTAAAGCCCCAGGCCCGCATGACGGGGCCGATCAAGGGATTGAAGGCGCCTTCGGTCTCAGCGCAATAGCTCAGAGCGGCCTGCAGGACGGCGGCGAAATCGGCGGACACCTCGACCGGCTGCGGGGTGCCCGCCGCAACATTGACGGAGCAGAGCGCGCTGGCGGGATTCCAGGCCGAGAGTTCGTCGTCCAGCGATTGGAAGGTGCGCTGCACGAGATCGCGCACCTGCGGCACGGCGGTGGCCTCCACGCACTGCACAGCCGCGACGGTGCCCATCGTCATCCATTCGCTCCGTACGGGTGCGGGGGGGGCGGGGCGGCAGGCCGCGAGCGGGAGCGTCGTCGCGATGACGAGGGGAAGGATAGCGCGAGGACGGGCAGACGCTCGTCCCTCCCGGTCTGTGGCCGGGTTCGCGGAACGACGGGGGGGGCAGGCGTCTGCTTGCCCGGCGGCGGTCACGCCGCCACGGTGTGTCTTCGCGCCTGCGCGTGAGAAAAGCGTAGCGGTACCGATGGCATCAATCATGGCAGTCGAACTCTGATGCGGAAGAAAGCGGAGGGGGCGTCGCACGGCCATTCAACGGTGAGCGGCGCGCCTTGGCCAAGCATGTCGATGCAGCCGGGCAGCGGCTGCCAGGCGGGCGGCTGGAGCGTGGGGGAAGTCTCGACCGTGTAGAGTCGTCCGGCCGCGCCGGCCCAGGTGAGCGCGAACGTGCCATGCGGTGTGCGCGCGAGCGAGGCCGCCAGCCGGTCGGTCGGGGAGGTGGCGTCGGTGCCGGCGATCTCTTCGTCTGCGGCGGTCATGCCGTCCGCATCGGTATCGCCTGCGGCGTCGAGAACCAATAGGGTTGCCTCAAGCGGCTGACTGCGGTTGCCTGACGGGTCGATGGCAATGACACGGAAGATGTGGTCGCGGTCGAGCGCGTTTGTCAGGGAGAGCGTCGCGGAGACAGAGGCAACTGCGGCGGTCGCTGTGCCGCACGTGAGCTGGTAGGTCAGGTTGGTGGCGGGGAGATCGACGGCTGCTGGCCAGGAGACGGTCAGGTCGCCGTCGGTGACCGCGTAGGGACCGACGGCACTGAGCGGCGCGAAGGCGAGCGCACCGGGCAGGAAGACCGGGGGCGCGTTATCGACGGTGAACCAGGACGACGTGAAGGCGGCTTGGAAGTAACCGTTGTCGGCCGTGACACGCAGCAGCGCCTGGGTGCTGACGGCGGGCGGCGGTAGGACATCGTGTGTAGGCCAGGCCGCGAAAAGGGCGTTGGTGACACAGACTCGGTTCGTGGCGGTCAGTAGGCCTGAGACGGTGCCGTCGGGGACATCAGCCAGCGAAGGGCCAAACGTGGCTGTCAGATGGGTGAGTGTGGCGGGCTGCCAATGCGCGCCACCGTCGCCGGACCACTGGACCGCGAGGCTGACCGGTTCGCCGTCGTCATCGGCGACCTGCGCGGCGAGGTGCACGCGGCCATCACCGTTTGTGGATTGTGCGGCGGTGAAAGCGGTGAGGCGCGGCAGGTCACGGATGGCGAGGCTCCAGTCGAAGTGTGCGTGTGGCATGACCGGGTCGTTGGAATCGATGAACACCCTGATCGCGTCGTCGCGCGCCATCATACCCGCAGGGAAGGTGCGCCAGTTGATACGCGTGAAAGACCCGCCAGAGGTGTTGAAGCGCGTATTGATGGCGACATCAGGCGCAAAGGCCGGATGGGCGAGCAGCGGCGAGAGCGTCAGGTCGTCGATGTACCAGCCCTCGTTGTCGGTGTTGTTGTCACCGCCGTAGTGGAAGCGGAAGAGGAGCGTACGTCCGGCGAAACCGTTCTGCTCGGGGTAGAGGGCGGCCAGATCGAACGTGACGGTACGCCAGCCTTCGGTGCCGTTGCCGGCGAAGCAGGGGGTGCCGTCGGGCCAGGGCGATGCCTCCCATCCGTAGATCGTGTGGGTGTAGGGGCCGCGGAGCTGTTCGAATGTGGCACCGCCGTCGATGGAGAACTCCACGATGCCGCCGTCGAAGGCGCGCGTCGAGGTGCTCGATTCGAGTTCGGAGTGGATCCAGTGCTTGAACGAAAAGATGGCGTTGGCGCCGATCAGCGAAGGAGGCAGGGTGAGGGTGGCGCGCTCGGGCGTGTTGGGCAGGCGACGCGAGACCAGGGTGCAGTGGAGGGCGTAGGGCGGTGAGACCGAACGGTTGGTGGAGATCTGCCAGGACTGACCGAGCGAACGCCAATCCCAATGAGGCAGGTGGGGGGCGGTGACGGACTCGTCGCGCGCGAAACGCAAGGACCAGGCGAGGGGTGCGTTGCCGATGTTGTGGAGGTTCATGACGGCCGAGAAGGCGGCTTGTGTGGGCAGCGCGAAAAGTGTGAGATCGTGGAAGCGCGTGGTGTCCGCAACCGGATAGTACAGGAAAAAGAAAAAGGTCTCTGTCGCGCTGTTGCGGCCATCGGGATCGGTTGCGATGATACGGTATTCAATGTCATCGCCCGGTGCCGAGAGGTCAGCGATCGCGGCGGTGAAAAGATCATTGGAAGTCGGCGTCATGGCGGTGATTTGCCAAGGATCGGTGCGGCGACGCCATTCGACTGCGGCAACGGCGGCATGGGTGTCCGTGATCTGCGCAGTCACGAAAAAGGGGCCTGGCCGCGTCTGGATCTCATCGAGCGGAACGTGCGTAATGACGGGCGGGGCCGGGAAGGATGTGCCGTCGATTGGGCTGGTGCGGTCCGCGAACTCCTCGGCACAGGTGAAGCCATCGAGGTCGTCATCGGCGGCGGGGTCGAGGCCATTGGAGCCGGTGTGTCGAATTTCCCACCAGTCGGCGATTCCGTTGCCGTCGGCATCGAGGTCTTCCGGCAGGTAGATCGCTTCCAGGGTGTGCGGCGCGTCCATGACGAGCGGGCCATAATCGGGCGTACAGGTGGCGGGAGCGGCAGGCGAGCGCATGCCGTCCAGACGCCATTCGGTGAAAACGTGGCGTACACCGTCGCGGGTGAGCGTGGCGGGCACGGCGGGGACATCAAGGGCTTGATCTTCGACGCCCCAGAGCTGCTGGGCAGGGAAGTCCGGATGCGCGGAGGTGAGCGTGAGGCGGTGCTGGCGCTGCCAGAGCCAGACCAGCATGGAATGTGTGGCGATGGGGAAGGTGACGGTGAGGTTCGTGCCGCTTTGCGGGGCGCTGCCGGTGCCGAAGAAGCCGGTGGCGACATGCCGGGTCGAGACGGTGACCGGCACGATCGGGGGCGCGGAGGCCGTCACGACAAGGCCGGATGCGAAATAGGTGATGCCGTAATCAGGCGAGACGGTGCCGATGTCAAAAAGCGAGCCGCGGATTTCCAGATTAAGGCGGTCAGTCACGTGAAAACTCGTACTGTCAATATCGGCAGGCCAACCGCTCTCGTAACCGGCGTGGTTCGCGGCTTCGAGGCGGTAGGTGACGCGGGTGCGGGCCGGTTGCGGGGCGATCACACTCTCGAAAAGATTGCTGGCGACCTGGCTCATGTGCTGGGTATGGATCACGCCAGGGGCGCGCTCGGTCTGCCAGTGCAGTTTGACTGAGTCGGGGTCATAGAGCCCGAGCGGTTCGAGTGTGCAGGTGACACGGTACGCGGTTTGCGTGTCGTAGGTGTTGATGAGCGGCGTGTGCGTAAGGACGGGCGGCACGACGTTGAGGGCTGGGGCGAACGGGGCGGCGGGATCGCCAAACAGGTTGAGTTCATAGTAGACCCAGCGCCAGTAGTTGGCGGCATACGGTACCAGCAGGTGCAGGTTAGCGCGGCGCGACGCGTCGTTGATGGTGCCCAATCGCGTGGCCGTGCCGCGCAGGGCGGCGTCCCAGAAACTGCGGTGGAAGCGGTGGGACTGTCCGCCGACCACGTTCACGTACTCCCAACCGGAACGTGCGTTCATCACGGCGGCGAAGGCGGCGTTACTCACTGTGACCATCTGCTCGGCGAAACAGTCCGGGGTGTCGAATGCACCACTGTCGCAGGCCTGCGAATACATGAAGTAAGGGAGCGAATTGGTGAAGGCGGCGACGACGGCTTGGTAGTTGGTGTTCGAAAGCGGTATCTTCATGCACGTCGTGGCGCTGCCGTGACCGAGGTGGTTGACCGAGAGATAATCACGATTGAGATGATCCAGCGCGTCTTGGGTGTTCCACAAACGGAGGTCTGAATCATAGAGCGTGTGTGTCGTGTCGAACGCGTCGGCATACGGGGAGTTCTCATAACCCATCGAGGCCAGACCGTAGGTGTTGGTGCCCCAGCGCAACTCCTCCATGAAGCCGGTGGCGTAAACGACCGAGCCGAAATTGACCTTCTCGGCCAGAAACGCATTGGGTGCCAACTCGTCCGCTGCCGCGGTTTCATGACGCAGCGTCTTACGAACCATGTGTGCGAGTTCTTCAGCCGTGGCTACCGGGAAGCGGCCGACCATGACCTCGGCGGTCAGGTCGACATCCCCGCCGTTGAGCCCGTCGGTAATCTCCCCGTAACGTCCGTTGCCATTACCGTCGAACGGGCCGTCGAGACAGCCATAATAGATGGCATCGGAGGGGATCTCGGCGGTCTGCGTGGAGAGGATGTCGGCGACCGAGACATACAGCTTGCGTGCCGGAATCAGTTCGAAGGTGCCGACGATCAACAGGTCGCGAAAACGCCACCGGGCATAGGCCTCTTGCAGAAACGCGCGGATCTTGGCGGGCAGGTCGACGCCATCGTACTGGTCCGCCACCCATTCGACCGAAACAATGGCGGGCGCGTAGCCGGAGCGGGCGCGCGCCTCGCACAGGGCTTGCAGGTTCCAAGGGCCTGCGGTGTTGCAAATCAGATTCGAGGTCGAAAGCACCAGGTAGGAGCAGGGCGCGTCGGGCGAGAGATGGAAGGGGGCCGATTGTAGGCCGATGTCGTGCGCCACGTTCAACGCCCGCGCGAGACGCGGTGGCGGCGCGGGCGGAAGTGCCGCGGCCGGGCGGAGGTTAACCGTGACGATCAGGGCCTCCGCCGCGAGCAGGCGGCCCGCGGCGGGCACATAACGCACCGGGTAAAGCGCAACGCTGAGCAGGCTCTCGTCACCCCCACAGCGGTCGGCGCGCCAGGGCGCAAGGGCGGGGTCGGGGTAGGGGGTTGCCTGGGCGTAAATGGCCGCATCCGGCCCGACATGTGGCGCAGGCGGCGTGCCCGGGATGTGCGGGGGCTGTCCCCATTCGAGTGGAGCGGGAAGCGGAATGTCATGCACGTTGAGCGGCGTGACGGTTACGTTCTCGACCTCATAACCGGACGGGATCGTCATGGACGTGCCCTGCACCGGCAGAACCGGGCGGGCCGTCTGGACATCCGGCTCGCAGCCCTCCACCATGGCTCGGCATGTGCCATCCGCGAGAGTGGCCACCACAGGCTCTGCGAAAGGGATCACGCGCGTGAGCGTTTCGGCAGCTCGCGCACATAGGCCAAGAACCAGCAGGCATACGCCAGCCGCGGGCATGGGATGGAAGACTCGACACATCGGCACATAGTGTAAAGGAGCTGAAAAGGCGCGACAATCTCGAATTGGCAATCGCGACCATCGAGAAATCGGTGGGTTGCAGACTCCCACCGGTTCGAGTACACTTCCGATCATAACCTGCCAGCAGGGTACGGCGCGGCGGCCGGAAAGGAAAGGGATGGATATGAGGTGCAGAATGGGAGATGTTGTGGTGACCGTGGCGGGATGTTTGGGACTTGTCTGGGCGGCCTGTGCGCAGACTGAGGTGGTGCCTGTATGGCCTGACGGCAAGATTCCTTTGAAAACCAGCGATGCGGCGGAGCGCGTGACGCCGTCAAAAGACGATATCGTGCGGTTGACGGATGTCAACGCGCCGACGTTGACCGTGGCGTTCGCGCCGGACACCGGGAAACCGACGCCTGCCGTGATGATCTGCCCCGGCGGCGGATATAGCATCCTCGCCTGGAACCATGAGGGCACCGAGGTGGCCGCATGGCTGAACGCGCAGGGGATTTCCGCGTTTATTCTCAAATACCGCGTGCCCAAGAATCGCGACGCCGCGTTTTGCGACGCCCAGCGCGCCCTTGGATTGATCCGCGCGAAGGCGTCCACGTACCGCGTCGATCCCAAGCGGATCGGTATCATGGGGTTCTCGGCCGGCGCGCATCTCTCGGTACGGGTCAGCACGGATTTCTCGAAACGCTTCTACACGCCGATCGATGAAATCGACGAGGTGTCGTGCCGACCTGACTTTGCTTTGATCATCTATCCGGCTTACCTCTGTCGCGACGGATACACGTTGGCGCCGGAACTGCCGGTGATGGCTCAAACGCCGCCGACCTTTCTGCTGCAGGCCGAGGATGACAAGCCGTATGTCGACAGCAGCCTGGCCTATTTCATTGCGCTTAAGGCTGCGGGCGTGCCGGTCGAGATGCATCTTTTTCCGGATGGCGGCCACGGGTATGGGCTGCGCAAAAAACAGAAAAGCACCGATGTCTGGCCGGATCTCGCTGCCGCGTGGCTCCGCCGCGTGACACAGTGACGGGATGGGACACAACATGGATCAGAAAGAATCGATTGAACGCAATCTCGGCGAGCAGCCGATCGCGCGGGTGATGGCGGAAGCCGGACTCAAGCCGCACGATCTCGTGGCCGCCTCGCCGGTGCCGATGACGCATAAGATGGTCGCACGCGCTTGCAAGGGGCGTCGGCTGACGCTCAACACGCAAACCATCGTGCTAAAGGCCCTGCAGGCCGCAACCGGCCGGTCTTTCACGCTGGACGAGCTCTTTACGTACCGTTGAAAAGGTTCAATCAAAAAGACGGTCGGGATTGAGTCGTCCTGCCGGGTCAAAGACCGCTTTGAGGCGGCGCATGCCCGCAAGGCCTTCGCGGCCGACCATCACTGCCAGCAGGTCCTTTTTGAGGCGTCCGATGCCATGCTCGCCTGAGACGCTGCCGCCCCAGGCGACCACCTGCTCTGCCCAGGAGCGGACAAGCCGCTTGCCCTCTGCATACTCGGCCATATCGCGCGGCAGGATGTTGACGTGGAGATGATTGTTGCCGATGTGGCCGAAAATCACATGTTCGAGACGTGCGGCCGACAGATCCTGACGGTAGAGGCGCATGACGGCCTCCAGTTTGTCGTCCGGCACGGAAAAGTCGGTGCCGAGTTTGGTGAGGCCGGGATGCTGGCGTTTGCGTTCAGCGATCAATGCGTTGACCTGTTCAGGAACCGCATGTCGGAAAGCCTTGAGCTTGTCGAGTGACGGCGCATCCGAAGCGAACCAGGTGTCGCGCGGGTCGCCATGGCAGGACATGAGGATGTCGCTGGTCAACTCGACGGATGATGCCGCATGGGACGACAACGCCCATTCCACATAGAGGGCAACGTTCCATGTGGGTTGGGCTGGCGGCAACAACAGGCCGGTATGCGCGGTGCTGGTGCGGATGAGACGCAAGGCGTCCGCGTCGAAATACTCGATGGCCGCAAGTGTATGGGGCTCGGCGGCGCGAGCGGCGGCGCGGAGCGCTTGGACACAGGTCAGCGCGTCGGCTTCGTCGGCAAAATAACACAAAATGCCCTGCGTTTGGAAAGGTTTGGGTTGTAAGCACACTTCGATTTCAGCGAGGATACCGAGAGTGCCCTCGCTGCCGATAAACAGGTCCAACAGATCCATGTCGGGCTTGACCCAATATCCGGCCGAGTTTTTCACGGCAGGCATGGGAATGCGCGGAAGATCACCGGCAATCAGACGGCCGCTATCGGTGGTGAGCGAGAAGCGGTTTCCGTCAGCCTTGTTATGGCCGCGACGCAAAACCAATGTGTCGCCGTCGGCCAACACCACCGTGATCGCCTGAATGTGGTTACGCGTCGGGCCGTAAGCGAAGGAGCAGGCGCCGGATGCGTTGCAGGCCGCCATGCCGCCGATGCTGGCGGAAGTTTCGGTGGGATCTGGCGTGAACAGGTGAGCGGGGAAGGCGGTTGCGAGATGGCGGCGCAGGGCGGTCAACGGGACACCGGGCTGGACACGCACAGTCGGAGACGAGGCGTCTCCGGCACCGGGCCCGAGGATCGCGTCCATGTGCGAGAGATTGATGATCAGGCCGCCGTCCGGCACCGCGCCCGCGGCGATACCGGTGCGGGCCCCCTGAATCGTCAGCGGCAGGTCCAGCGGGGCCGTCTGTTTGAGTGCGGCGGTCAGTTCCTGCACGGTCTTTGGGAAGGCTATCGCCGCGGCAGAACCGTTTTTCCGCGATTCGTCACGCAAATAGTCCGGCGGGACCGGTGTCGTGAAACAGTCAAGCGGCATTTCGTTGGGGCTTCTTGGCTACGGCTGCTACATCCGCGTGGCCAGACGGCGTTGCAGGGCTGTGATGGTGCTGCCGGCCGCCGTGAACACTTCACCGACCCGCGTCGTTTTGCGCGTGTTTTCAAGGTGCGCAAGCACGTAGGCGGCATTCGGGTTTTCGGTCAGTCCCAGCCCGATGCAGGCGGCTTCGACGCGTCGCCAGTTGACTGAGGTCAGCTCACGGATCAAAGCGTCCAGCGCCTCTTCAGTGCCGATCCGCCCCAGCGCATAGTAGGCGCGGCGGCTTTTGCCGAGTTTGCTGATGAGCGGCTTGACGCTGGCGGCCCCGATTTTGACAAGAACATCGGCCAGGTAGTCTGCGGCTCTGTTTTCTTTGGGTTCGTCGAAAGAATTCTCAAGTCCTTCAACGACAGCGGGCACGGCGTTCGCGCCAAAGGCCAAGATGGCTCTGGCGGCGGTTGCATCGCCTTCACGAACGCGTTTCACAAGATCGCTGAGCGATGCCTGCGCCTCCTGTCGGAAAGTCAAATTGACGGTCTCGCGTCCAATGGGATCCGGCGGGATGACCTTGCCCGGCACGATGACCGGCACGTTACATTTACGGCACGGGATCTGTTTGCCGGCCGCACGTTCGGTGACGATGAGCTTGCAGGAGCAGTGCGGACAGAAGAACGTAATGTCGCCGTTGCTCAGGGTGACGGGAACGGTGGTGTTGCCGAAAACGGCCTTCGGTTTTTCCACCGGAATCGCCGCCGGTGGCGGTTCCAGCGGCTGGAGGGGAGGCAGCGGGGACAGCGTCTCGGCCGGTACCGTTTGGGGCGCCGAGGGGGAGGGCGTCACCGGAGGGGCAGACAGATCCGTCTGAGGTGGTGTCGTCGGTGCCGCAGGCAGTTTAATGTGTCCTTTGCAGGTGGGGCACGAAATTTTCTGCCCGAGAAGATTTTCGGCAACGCCGAGCCGTTGTTGGCAGTGTGGGCAATTGAATTTTACCGTGCGCATAAACGTTACCGTTTGCTATGACGTGCTGCACAGGCACGGGCACAGGCCTCGCGGCAGCGGTCAGTGATCTCATTCCAGTTGCCCTGTGCCATGTCCTCTTTCTTGGCAATCCAGGTCCCGCCGACCGCGGCGACCGTGTCGAGCGCGAGATAGCTGTCCAGATTTGCCGGGGAAATGCCGCCTGTCGGCATGAAGCGGATCCCAGTGTGCCGGTAAGGCGCGGAAAGAGCGGAAAGCAGCCGGGTGCCGCCCACGGCTTCGGCCGGGAAGAATTTTAGCAGACGGCAGCCGTTTTCAAGTGCGGCTTCGATGTCGGTCGGCGTCGCGACGCCCGGCACGAAGGGGAGGTTGAGTTCAAGTGCGGCTTGGACGACACGCGGATTCAGGCCGGGCGCGACCGCAAATTGAGCGCCTGCACTGACGGCGGTCTGCACCGTTTCAGGTGTGAGCACGGTGCCTGCCCCGACGATCAGGTCCGGACGCTCGCGCGAAAGGGTGCGGATGACATCGGCCGCCGCCTGGGTTCGGAAGGTGATTTCGACCACAGGCAACCCGCCGGCAAGCAGAGCGTCGGCAAGCGGCAAGGCGTGGGTGACACGATCAATGGCAACAACAGGCACAATTCCAAGTTCTGCGATACGGCTCAGCACTTCACTCATGTCAAACTCCATCCATTATTTGGAACCTTGATTTTGGCGGCTGAACGTCCGAATGTCAATCGGCAATCTTGCGCTGTCCGGCGGTGGTTGCTTCACGCGGGCGTGAAGTCGTCAGGAAAAACCACGGTCGAAATGAGCGCGATGGGTGCCCATGAGCGGCTGTCCGTTACGGATTGCGATTAGTCTGTCAGTATCCCAGACGGGTTCAGGCGACCAGGAAAGGTCGATGCGGTACCGGCGGGACGCGCACTCTAGCGTGCGGGCGGCGACGTAATACGCGGATTCCGCAATCGTGATCCAGCGGTTGTCGAGCTGGAGGACACGGAAAGCACGGCCGCGGCGGTCGGTCAGGCGGAAAGTGTCTGGACAAGTCGCGCCGACGTCCGGAGAGAGGCACGGGGCGGTCTCTGAAATAAAAAGCGGCGTGTGCTGGTAGACGAGCACTTCGGTCGCTGGAGACAGGAAAGGGAGGGGAGAGCTCAGTCCTTTAAAGCCGGGCAGACGGATTTCCGGCGAAAGAACCACGTGGCGTACGCCCAAACGGCCGAGTTCGGCGAGCGCGATTCGGTTCAGAGCGTTCAGGCTCCAATCGGCAGAGACCGGCGGTTGATCCCGGTCAGCGAGCAACCGGAACCCGGCGAGGTCGGCGCACTCCCATTCGTTCCAGCCGTCGCTGAGCAAAGCATCGACAGTGGCCGTCAGCGGTTCCCACTCCCGCACACGGGTGAGGGGCGGCAACGCCAGACGCAGCTTGGCCCGACCGGCCAACGTGCGCCAAGCGTCCAGATCCCGTTTGAGTTCGTCATAGTCTGTATGTCCGATGGCCAGGACGATACACGCGAAGTCGCGAAGCTCCACGCAAGAAGGGGGCGGTGGGGCGATCCTGAGTTTCAGCGTCCAGGACTGTGCGGCGGCAGATTCAGGCACTGCGAGCGGTTGCGCCACGGGCGGCAGGCCCCATCTCTCGGCGATGGCTGCCCGGCGTGCGGCGCGGGACGCGTCCCAGAGATCGTCAAGACGGGCCACGACCGACCTGCGGGCTTCGTTGAGGGCGGATAGGGGGGCGTAAAGGGACGTTGGGTCATCCAACTCGATCGTCCCGAGACACCAGGCGGTGCCACCTAGCCTCGAAAAGGCCTTGCGTACCGCGCCTGCGGTTTGGTCGGGTTGGCGCGACGGGGAGAGCGCCAGCGGAACCCGGATTTTGGCGCATAGGGGGGCGTCGGACACCGTGTCCAGCGTTTTGGCTTGGACGGCGATTCCGTCGGGGTGCAGCGCTACACGGAAGGCGACGGGCCGTCCGGTCTCGAAATCGGCATCGCGCAGTGCGCGAACGGCATAGCGGCGACGCACCGCCTGCGAGGACGAACAGAAGATCGGGGCGCCGCGCGGGATGTCCGGAATCTCTTCATCCGGCAGGGCGACCTCCACGGGAGTGCCGGCGGGCAGAGTGACCGCGGGGCGGGCGGAGCCGGCGGCACGCAGCATGTTCACCGCGCAGCCGAACGGCCTGCCTCCGGAGGCCCGTTCGACCTGCAATCCGTCGTGTTTTTCAAGCACACGCGATGGGGTGAAGCGCAGCCAACGGGTACCGGCGGAGTCACGGAGCACCGCTTCGGCAGAGCCGATGCGGGCGCCGCGGTGGCCGGTGACGGCCGGATCGATCACGGCGGCTGGCGGCACATCGGCGCTCTGCGCATAAAGCGTGGTCCAAGGACGGCTGAAAACGGTCTGCACATCTTGGATCAGGGCCTGCTCTTCGTCGGGCGGAAGCGTCCCGTCCAGCTTGCGCCGGTAGTAGTCGGTCACGCAGGCCACGTACAGCGGACTCTTCATGCGCCCTTCTATTTTCAACGACCGCACACCGGTCGCGACGACCTCATCGAGCAACGGGGCGAGGGCGAGATCGCGCATGGAAAAGGGGTAGGCGGGGCGTCCGGTGGGTATGGCGGAAAAAGCCTCGCGGCAACAGTAGGCGCATCGCCCGCGGTTGCCGCTGCGGCCCGTCATGTGTGACGAAAAAAGGCAGAGTCCGCTGACACTGTAACAGAGGGCGCCATGCACAAAGATTTCGACCTCCAGACCGGAGACCCGGACGATCTGCCTGATCTCATCGAGCGTGAGTTCTCGGGCCAGAACCACACGGGAGAAACCCAGTTCACGGAGGACAATGGCCCCTGCGACGTTGTGGACGGCCATTTGCGTGCTGGCGTGTAAAACAAGGCATGGGAAATGATCGCGCACCAGGCGGGCGACACCGAGATCCTGCACGATCACACCGTCGGGGCCGAGATCATCGAGCGTGTCAAGAACCTCGATGAGTTGTGGCAGTTCGGCATCTTCAACCAGCGTGTTGACGGCCACGTAGACCCGTTTGCGCGGAGAGAAGGAACGGGCATAGGCCAGTAGAACCCGTAGGCGATCCGGAGTCAGATGGTCGGCATCCGCACGTGCCGAGAACTGTGACAGCCCCAAATAGACCGCATCGGCACCATGCTGGAACGCAGCCAAGGCGGCCTCAAAGCCGCCTGCGGGGGCTAAAAGCTCGGGAGGCGGATGGCGAAAAATAGAAGACCGGCTTTTGCAAGCCGGTCTTGGGGGGATACTAGGAGTACACATGGAGACAGCAAGCCTAGATACAACAAAGCGATTCCAATCAGCAACCGGCAAGATATCAAATGAGACCGGAAACAACAAGCGCTTTTTTCACGTCATTTCATGCTGGGCAGGACGATGCCGCGCAGGATGATTTTCTGGCAGGCGATGAAGACGATGGCCGTCGGGATCGAAACCAGCACGAAGCCGGCCATCACCGCCCACGGCTGGTCGGCGAGCTGCTGGCTCATCTGATACATCCACACGGCCAGGGTCCAGTGGCTCTGCCGCTGGCAGACCAGCAGCGCCCACTCCCAACTGTTGTAGGCGTGGACAAAGGCGTTCAAGGCATTCACCGCCAGAATCGGCGTGGTCATCGGCAGCGTGATGCGCAGGAAGATCTGCCACTCCTTCGCGCCGTCGATCGCCGCAGCCTCGTACAATTCACGCGGCAGACCGTCGAAAAAGCCCTTGAGGATGAAGATCGACATGCCGCTGGCCAGCGTGGGCAGCACCAGCGCGGCAAAGGTGTTGAGCAAGCCGAGGTCGCGGATCAGCAGAAAGCCCGGAATGGCCGTGACGGCCGCAGGGAAGGCCATGGTCGCCAACAGGAAGAGCAGGATTTTCTCAGCCGAGCGCAGGCCGAAGCGCGAAAGCGCATACGCCGCCAGCGGATTGACGGTGAGTGTGGCCAGCACCGAAAGCAGCACCAGCAGAACAGTGTTGCCGAACGCTTGGCCGCGCAGGAAAAGGTACTCGCCGACGGTAAGGTAATTGGCAAAAGCGCCGGACAGGAAGTCGCGCCAGCCGCGCCGCGCGAAGGTCATCGCCAGCGCCTCGCGTGTCGGGAAGCGGGCTTCATCGAAATCCGCCAGCCGCCAGCCGTACGCATCATTCAACGCTTGCACCGAACCGTAGCGTTCCCGTAAAAAGGCCTGCCAAGCCTGTTCGGCACTCAACACCTCGAGTTGCGAGAGTGGCGCCTGCGGAATGAAATTGCGCCAAAGTGTGCTGTTCTCGTATGCAGGCAGGCCCAGACTGGCGAAACCTCGTGCGGCATCAGGCAGCGTTCGGCCGGTCAGACGTGTGTAGGCGTCCGGCGTGCGGCAAACGCCGGCGACGTAGCGGCGGTAGGTCTCTTCCAGTTCAGGCGTGACTTTCACGCGCAGCAGGCGGCACGGGTAGGCGGTCCGCACGAAACGTTCCCACTCGGCGCGCAACGGCGCAGGCGCGTTATCCGGCAGGGGGAAGGGAAGATGTTCAAAACCAACGCAGGCGCGCCCGGCAAGGCGCGTATAATCGGCTGGCGTGAAGGTGCCGCCCGGCGGCAGGCCGAGGCGCGCCTGCACATCGGGGCGCTTGAGCCACGCCAGCCAGAGCGGACGCGATTCATAGGGTGCCGTACGCGAGAAGTAGGCGGGTGGGTCAGTCTCATTGGCCTCGTCGTCACCTGAACCATAGGCCCGTGCGCGGTAGAGTCGCTTCAGCTCCTGGTACAGCTCCATCTTTGGGTCGTCGGACGGATAGTCCCAGCCCGCGTGGTGCAGCGGTGCGCGCTGTTGCGCGACCATGCGGATGCCGAAAAAAGAGGTGTAGCGCACGGGCCATTCGGCGTTAAGACGTTCCAATGCGGCGCGGCGGCGCGCCGCTGGCGACATGGCCGCAAAGCCCTGCGGATCCTCCGCACGCAGCTTGGCTTCGAAGTGACTGCGTACAAAACCGGCCACATCGCGCGGATCAAAGGTGCAGACGCTGTTGCGCAGATCATAATCGCGGTTGAAGGCCGCATAATCGCGCGCCATGCGCGTCCACTGCGCAGCGGACTGTGGATCGTCCAGGCCGGCCAGATGCCGCTCTGCGAAATGGCGCCCCCCCGTACGGTCGCGCGCCACCACGGTCCAGCTTCCCCAGTGGGCCGGCGCGTCGGGAAAGACCTCGGCCGGGAAACGCGGATAACACTCCGCAACATAGCGCATGAAACGGTCGGACCGATCCCAGAACGCGCGCACGACCGGTGAGAAGCGGTAATAGTCGTAGGGGCCGGTCAGCGAAGCGGCGAGCATCACCAGAAACGGCCAGACCATGGTGAGTCCCCCCAACGACAGGACAGCATAAACCAAGGCCAGGAATATCCGGGCCTTGGCCGTCTTGCGTTCGACTGTCAAAATCACTGCCACGTTGGTGCGGATACCGTAACATACTTCGTGACACGATGCAAAGTAAGGGGATTTAGGAATCAGGAGTCGCGCCCGCCGGGGATGTCATTCTGATGAAGCCTGACGGTTTGCCACCGCTCTTCATGCCGAAAGGGCGCTATTTCGACTTGTGTGTCCAGGCCGCTTCGCACGTCCCGCCGCTTTCCGGTGCGCCTGCTGGTGACGGTAGCCCTTCAGGCCCATGTTGGGGCATCGCGATCGAAAACTTTTTTGCTAAGAATCGGCCTCTTTCGGGTATATACTGGTGGAGTGGAAAAAATCAATCAGAGTTTCCGGCCGGCGGACGCGTCGCCGGAGTCGGTGCTGCATGTGCAGACGCTCTTCGTCCAGCACATGCCGCGCATACGGGCTTTTGTGCTTTCCCTGATGCCGGATTTCTCGCAGGTGGACGACATCCTGCAGGATGTGTTCCTCACCGTGACCGCCAAGGCTGGCGATTTTCAGCGCGGCACCAACTTTCTCGCCTGGGCATTGACCATTGCCCGGTTCCGTGTGCTTAAGAGCATGAATCAGATGGACAAAGCGTTTCTGCCCCTTTCCGAAGAGGTGGTCGAACGCCTGGCGGCAGAGTGCCCGGACATTGGCGCGGAGCTGGACCGCCGCATCGGCTTCTTGGAAAACTGCCTGAAGAAACTGGCGCCGCAGGCGCGGAGGGTGATAGAGCTGCGGTACTACGAGGCGCTGAAACCTGCGGCAATCGCGGAGCACCTGTCGCTCAGCGTCAACGGTGTGTCGGTGTTGCTCTCGCGATCGCGCGCGCTGTTGAGGGGCTGCGTGGAGCGGCAGATGCAAAAGGGGTGACGGTTTTGGAGGAGCGGCACATACAGGATCTGATAGACGCCTGGTTCGACGGCGTGCTGTCCGAGGAGGAGAAGGCGGATCTCGAGCGGGCGCTGCTGGCCTTGCCGCATGCCCGTGCGCGCTTCTGGGAGACAGCGCAGATTCATGCGCTGTTGCGCGCGGAGGGCGAGGGATGCTCCAGCGTACGGACGGTGCGCACGGGCCGCCGCGCGGCGGCTGTCCTCCCCGCCGCCGGGGGGCGTCCGACTGAAACTGAAACGCACGCGTGCGCGCCGCCCGCGCACACATCGCGAACGTGGTGGAAAGCGGCTGCGGCTGTGGCGGTGCTGCTGGGTGGCGCTGGCATTTGGTGCGCCGTTCCCCGTTCCCCGTGTCCCGTTCCCCGTATCACGTCCCCCGCCTCACCGGTCACAGTTGTGATGGGCGCGCGTGGTTTGGAAATGCCTTCGGCCTTGCCGGGCACGGTTCGGCTGGCGGCAGAGACGGCCAAGATACGCCTGCCGTCCGGCGTCGAACTGAATCTGCTGGGGCCGCTCGACATGGAGGTGTGCGACGCGATGAAGATCCGGCTCGTGTCCGGCCGCCTGCTGGCCGACGTGCCGCCGCACGCCGTGGGCTTCACCGTCCTG
>DAOTKE010000051.1:0-22339 GCA_035449085.1 Kiritimatiellia bacterium
CCTTTGTGCCTTTGTGTGAGATTGAATTGGGTTGCGGGCTTCGCCCGCGTTAGGAATTAGGCGTTAGTGCCTTACGAACCAACACCAGCAATAAAAAACAAGTTGTTTCTCACACGAAGCCACGAAGGGCACGAAGGTGGATGCCGTTTTAAAAGAAGCCTTTGTGGCCTTTGTGCCTTTGTGTGAGATTGAATTGGGTTGCGGGCTTCGCCCGCGTTAGGAATTAGGCGTTAGGAGTTTCAACAGCTTGAATGCTAGGCGGTTATAAGCGTTCAAACCGGGCCGACACTCATGTCTTTATCATGCAGACACCCTTTCCCGCATCCGGATCGAGGCTGAGGTGTCAGCCCGTATGCGTGACAGCCCTGTTTTGGGGATGAGGGTGATTGGCAGAAAAAATGTGCGAAATGTATGCGTTTCTGATGAAAAATGGGGGCACGTCCTGCGGAAGAAGCAGACGGTGCGGGCGTCCCGCCCGCAACAACATGCCCAACAATCGGTCTGGCGAGCATGACGTCAACGCCAACCCCCGTCTGGCAGGGGCGACTCGCCGAGGCGTCCGCGGCGGTCTCGGCAAGACCGCCCTGCCGGTTGCGCGTCCGTGTCGAGCGCGCACCTTCATCCCGCAGGCGTCTTTGTGCTCAACAGCGTGCCTCATACTCGTCGCACTGCTGTGGGGGGCGGGTTGCGCGTCGTTGCCGCCGGCAGAAAAAGACGGCGGGGCTTCCGAGATCGCCCGTTACCGGGCGCAGGCAGCCAACATGCGCGGCTTGTCACTGCGGCGCGAGATCGCGATCGAGACCGAGACGCGAGAACAGATGCGCACGTCGTTCGAGAAGGAACTGGCGAAAAGCGACAACCGCGCGTTTTTGGAAGCGACCGAGCTGCTGTTGCGCCAGTTCCGTCTGCTGCCGCGCGAGACACTGCTGTCGGCGCTTTTTCTTGATCTGATGACCGATCAGGTGGCCGCGTATTACGATCCGGAAAACAAGCGGCTGGTGGCGGTCAGTGAGCCACCGTCGAAAGCGCCCGATGACAAAAGTGCCAACCGCAAGGCACCGGGTATGGAGCGTTTCGTGTATGTGCACGAATTCTGCCACGCGCTCGAAGACGATCATTTTGATTTGGAACGCCTGATGCGCGATTCTTCGCGCGATCTGGACAGCAATCTGGCTTTGACGGCCTTCTCCGAAGGGAGCGCCGTACTCGTCGGCGTTGACGGCCTGCTTGACGGCTATGGGATGCCGATGACCTCGGCCTCGCCCTTTGCGGCCTGGGCGCTGAGCCTCTTGGGACGGGTTGATCTGGAGGATGCGTTCGAACAGCTCGAAGGGACGCCGCCCTTCTTGACGGCCGCGCTGCTGCGCCCGTATCTGGACGGCACGGTCTTCTGTAACCGCCTGCGGCGCGACGCGGGCTGGGGCGTGATTGATCGCGTCTATACGAATCGTGTGCCGGCCACCACCGCCGAAATCCTGTTTCCAGAACACCGCTATCTGCCAGGGTTCCGCGCCGCCGTGTTCGAACCCGATCCCGGCTTGTTGCGCGAAGCCACGCATGGGGTCTCGGTCAACCGCTTGGGGGCGCTCGGGATCGCGCTCTGGCTGAATGGCGACCGCCCTGCCGCGCCATCGCGATACGGTTTTCTAAGGGGATGGATGGGGGACAACGTCTACTTTTTGAAAGGCGAGCGTCAGGAAGAGGTGCAGACGGTCTGGCTGAGCCTGTGGGAACGCCCGGACATGGCGCGTGCCTTCTGTCGCGCCGCCCGGCGGCGGTTTAAGGAGAATTTCGCAGATGAGCCGGTCGCGATGCAGCGCGACGGCGCGCGCGTGACAATCGTCTGGGGTTGCGCCGATGCGGCGGACTGCGATCGTCTGATGGCCGCCGCACGGCGGTCGCGCGTCCATGCGCAGTGCCCCGGTTGGGTGACGTCGGTCGTTCGCGGTCTGCCGTTGCCGTTGCGCCTGCCGCGCTATCCCGGTTTTTCGTCGGGTGTGGAGGTGCTTGGCGGCTGGGCAGTTGATGTGCACGTCGGCGAGGATTTCTTCAGAGGTTCGCTGGCGTTTGGCTTGCTGCGGGCAGAATGGAATCCCGACCGCCATGCGGTCGGTGCCGCATGGGGGCTCGTGTCGCACGCTTCTGACGTGCGTGCCGGCTATACCTGCTGGAAACTGCCGTTATTGGCCTCGTGGCACCGTCGCGGTTCGGACGAGAGGCAGCGGTATCGCTGGCATGTGCTTTGGGGTGTGCTGGCGAATGGCGATGAGCACCGCGCCCGGTTGCTGTTTGTGCCGGTCTGGCGCGGGCGTTGAGTCAGCGGACAGCCTTGTCGGATCGCCTTGGCTAATCGTTCCCCTCTGGCAACAAAATTGTGGGCTTTCGATTTTTTTGTGCGTGTGCTGGGCACGGGTGTGATTTTTTTGCTACACTCTTGCACGTAGAAAACACACAGAGAGGGTTTATGAAGTACGACAAGAACCATGCGTTGCTTGAGAGTGCCATTCCGGGACTGCCCGCGCCGAAGCGCGGCAAGGTGCGCGATTTGTATGATCTGGGCGACTGTCTGCTGCTGGTGGCGACCGACCGCATCAGCGCTTTTGATGTGGTCATGCCGAACGGCATTCCGGACAAGGGACGGATTCTGAACAGCTTGAGTGTGTTCTGGTTCGGCTTGCTGGCCGATGTGCCGAACCATATGATCACGGCAGATGTCGAGCAGTATCCGGCCGCGCTCCAAGCGGTGAAAGAAGACCTGCGCGGGCGGTCGATGTTGGTCAAGAAGGTCTCGATTATTCCTTTTGAATGTATTGTGCGCGGCTACCTGACCGGATCGGGCTGGAAGGAGTATCAGAAGTCCGGCACGGTCAACGGCCAACCCTTGCGTGCGGGTTACCAGAATGCGTCTAAGCTTGATACGGTGCTTTTCACCCCGAGCACCAAGGCGGAGCTGGGCGAGCATGATAGGCCGGTGACCGCCGCCGAACTGGAGCAGGCGCTGGGGGCCGACAAAGCGCGCCTGCTGGCCGAGCGTTCGGTCGAATGCTACTCGAAGGCGGCCGACCACGCGGCGGCGCGCGGTGTCATCATTGCCGACACCAAGTTTGAGTTCGGCGAGGACGAACAGGGGCGTCTCGTGCTGGCGGACGAGGTGCTGACGCCCGATTCCAGCCGTTTCTGGCCGCGCGAGAGCTATGCCGTGGGGAGCAATCCGCCCAGTCTCGACAAGCAGTTTGTGCGCGACTGGCTGGACAGCGTCGCCTTTAGCCACCAGCCGCCCGCTCCGGAACTGCCGGACGATGTGGTCTCCAAAACGCGCGCGAAATATGTCGAGGCCTACGAAACGTTGACGGGGCAGCACTTCGCGTAACGCAGCGGTGGGGATATATGGAACAACCTGACAGGCACCAGCAAGAGCTTGCTCTGTTACACAACATCAGCCGGATTGTGGACCAAAGCATCGACATGCGCTCGGTGGTGCATCCGGTTCTTGAGGCACTCGCGACCACGCTCGGCTTCCGTATGGCAACCATCACACTGTTGCGCAAGGGAGGCGACGACATCCTGATTGAAGCCGCGTACGGGTTGACGCGCATGCAGGCTCAACTGGGCCGCTACAAACTCGGTGAGGGCGTGACCGGCAAGGTGGTGCTCACGGGCGAGCCGATGATCATCCCGCGTACCAGCGAGTCGCGCATCTTCCTCAACCGCACGCAGCTCGGACGCAGTGCGGACACGGCCTTCATCTGCGTGCCGATCAAGGAGAAGCAGGAGGTGGTGGGGGCTCTGAGCGTCTGTCGGCCCCACGCCCCCGACGCGCAGTTGCAGGAGGACGCGCAGCTTCTCGGGGTCGTGGCCTCGATGCTGGCGCGCGCCGTGCTGTTGCGCCGTGATGTGCTGGCCGAGCAAGAATCGCTCAAGGAGGAGAACCGGCAACTCCGTGCCGAGCTGACGCGCCGCTATCATCCTGACAACATCGTCGGCAATTCGCGCGAGATGCAGGGCGTGTACGACCAGATCTACCAGGTCGCCAAGAGCCAGGCCACGGTGCTGATCCACGGCGAGACCGGCACCGGCAAAGAGCTGGTGGCGCATGCGTTGCACTACGCGAGCGACCGCGCTTCTGGTCCGTTTGTGCGCGTGCACTGTGCGGCCTTACCGGAGAATCTGATCGAAAGCGAGCTGTTCGGTCACGTGAAAGGTGCCTTCACCGGCGCGGTCACCGACCGCAAGGGACGTTTCGAGCTGGCGGACGGCGGCACCATCCTGCTGGACGAGATCGGCGAGATCCCGCTGCCGATCCAGGCCAAGCTGCTGCGCGTGTTGCAGGAGCGCGAGTTTGAGCGCGTGGGTGGCGTGAAGACCATCAAGGTCAATGTGCGCATCATCGCGGCCACGCACCGCGACCTTCAGAAGATGGCCGAACAGCGGCTGTTCCGTGAGGATCTGTACTATCGCCTCAGCGTTTTTCCGATCTACATCCCGCCGCTGGTCAAGCGGAAAGCCGACATCCTGCTGCTCGCCGACCACTTCATGGCCAAGTACGCCGAGCAAAACGGCAAGAAGGTCACCAAGTTTTCAAACGATGCGGTGGATCTGCTGATGCGCCACACATGGCCCGGCAACGTGCGCGAACTGGAGAACTGCATCGAGCGGGCGGTGCTGCTCACCGACGATGAGGTGATCCGGGCGTCGGCGCTGCCTTCATCGATCCAACTCCCCGGCGAACCCGACGAGGCACCGAAAACCGTTGCGCCGACGCTGGTCGAGGGGGTGTCGCTGAGCGACATGGTGGGCGAATACGAAAGGGCGATCCTGTCTGAGGCGTTGAAACTCAACCGGGGCAACATCGCGGCGACGGCGCGCCAGTTGAAGTCCACGCCACGGATCGTGGGCTACAAGGCCAAGCAGTATGGCCTCATAGCGGACTGATCAAGAGACCGGCGAGAACTGGTCTTTGCCGACGCCGCATTCCGGGCAGCACCAGTCGTCCGGAAGCGCCTCGAACGGCGTACCGGCCGCGATGCCGCTGTCCGGATCGCCGACCTCGGGATCGTACACATACCCGCACACATTGCACACGTATTTCTGCATGGCAAGAATCCTTTCTTAATGGTGCACCAGTAAACCCGGTTTGCGTCAAACGGTCAACCGTTATTTCCAGAGGAAGGAACGTAATTCGCAAAAAAACGTGCGCAATCGGTCGGTCTCGCCGAGATCACCGCCGGGACTCCTGATGAGGTTACTAGTCAATCCCCCGCGTTGTATCGGTGGAGGTCGGCGTCCGAAATGGCACTGGCGGAGTGTGCGGTGATGCCGAGGGAAAGATCAATCAACCGGTTATACCGCACTTTCGCCAACAGGGCTTGTTCGTCATTCCGCGAAGAGCAGCCCCTGCAGATGGTAGCGAATCATGCGCGGCATGGCGTCGGGGCGCGTGAGATACAGGCGCAACGCATCGCGGCAAGTTGCACGTGCCTTGTGCGGCTGTCCAGCCAATAGCTGGCAACGCGCGGCCAGCAACGGGTTGACGCGCGGGGCGCGCGGATCATACTCCTGCAGGCGCGCCATCTCTTCAAGCATGCCGGCGGCATATCCCCACGCCTGATTCGCGACACAGAATTCGGCGCGCAGAGCTAAGTAGGAGGGGGCAATAGCATCGGGATCAAAACGGCGCGCCAGATCATCCGGATCGAAATAGGCCTGTTCGCCGTACCCCTCATCCGAGAGGGCAAGAAGGGCTCCAGGCTCAGCCTTTTCGGGCGGCACCTGGTACGCTTCCGGCGGGATGGTACGGCTGCTGGTGGCGATACGGGCCTTCAAGCCGCCATAGGCGCGGGCCATTTTGAAGTCAAGCAGCCACTGATGGGTGCCGCTGCGCATCAGCAGATGCCTGCCTTGTTCCAAAAAGGCGATGTGGCGGATGGGCTCTCGGATGCCGCCCCAGTCCAGCGGGATGCTGACGGACGGCAGGTCGGGGGCTCCCGTCGGGCTCACCGTCAGCATGTTGGCCGCGTCGACAGCCAGCACCCAACGGCCGTCAGGGGTGACGGCGCGGCGGGTCTCGGTCGCATCCGGTTTGGCAAAAAGCGTGTCGGCGCTCAAATTGGGTGTGACAGATCCCGCGTAGACATCGATGGTCACGCTCCATTCGCGACGGATCGGCGGCACACCCTCGAACTCGGTTCGGAGGTAAACCGTAAGTCCGGAACCGTCACCCGTCGCCTGCACACCGGTGACCGTCGTATTGGCGGTGTGCGGCCAAGCTTTGAACGTTTGCAGGAGTACATCCGTCAGGCCGTCCGAAACGGTCACACGGCCTTCAGCCGCGCGAAACAGCAACATCCCGTTTCCTGAAAAAACGGTACCTGCATGATACGGCCCGGCATCGCGCAAGCCGGGTAACCGTGTTGGCGCATAACCGGTCAGCGCCCCGGTTTGAGGATCGGTCGCGAAATAAAGGCCATGCCGCATGGCGACGGGTTGCCCCGCGATGTTCGGGATCGCCGACACAGGAGGCGGAACGTCGAAAGTTCCGGTCTCCAGTCTGTCAATATTCAAGATCGTACCGCGGGGATCGACTTCCAGCGCGAAACGGGCTGCATTTCTCACGAAACGAACGACGAGATGGCGTTTGAAGATATACGGGGCCTCATGGGTGTCGGGCCACGGCAACGAGTTGGTCCAGGCCCATTCCCCCCTGACCAGATCAAAGAGGCCGACGGCACGCCGATCAAAACGGTCAATTTCCATGGAGACCGCCAGGACGAAAAGTCCGTCTTGTGAAAGGTGCCAGTTCCATCGTTTGGCTGGTTCGGGGGGCTGTACGCAAAAGAGCACCTCTGGCTCCAGCGCACGCGCCGCCCAGAGCCTGATGTCCACTTCGTCAGTCGCCAAACCGGCCTCGCGGAACTCCCGCCGCAGCTTTGCAAGTTGAACGGTTTGGGTGACGCTGCCGTCGTAGAGCCGGTTGGTCAACAGGGCGTCAGCTTCATCGGCCGGCGTGGCTGGACGGGGAAAAAGACGGTGGGAGGCCATCACAAAAAGCACGCCCATCAGCACCGGGATCAGAAAGGTTGCGCCGGCAAGCAAAACGGTGTTGAGCACCGCCCGTCTTGAGGCGGGCGTCGAAACTTGGGAAGGGGCTGGATCGTGTTGGTTTTGCATGACTTACTGTACCTTGTCGGGTGTGTAAAACTCCAGCAGAGCGTCTATCTGGATCGGCGCTGTGTTGGTACCCTGTGGTTGAAGGGTGGGGGAGGCCGATGCCACCGCATTGGTCAGCGCTGTGCGGGTGGCGGCCGGCAGAGATACGGCCGAAGGCGCGACGACGGCCCGTTGGCGGTTCGTCTGGGCTTCTGCTTCGGCTGCGGCACGGGCGGCCTGCGCCGCGAGATGCTTACGCCAACGTTCATTGTTTTCCGCATCGCGCGTGCGCTTTTCCGCCACCGTACGATCCAATGTCTTCACGTTGCGCGCATAGGCCAAAACGCCATCGACCACCGCCGCGCAACTTTGGGACTGCCAAGCGTCGCGCAGCATGCGACGGGTTTCGTTGGTGTTCGAGAGAAAGCCGAACTCCAACAGAACGGCCGGACAACTGGTCTCGCGCAGCACGAAAAAAGACTGCCGTTTGAGGCCGCGGTCAAACGTTTCCGGTATTGACGCCAAATGGCGATGGATCGAGAATCCCAGTAGCGTGTTGTGAAAATCGTTGCGGTTGCCGATTTGCCAGCCGCAGACGCGTGAACCATCGGCGGTGCCGGGATAACCGCACGGCGGCAACACGTAGGTTTCCACGCCGCATGCCTCAGGGTTGCTGGCGTGGTTGGCGTGGATGCTGATGAAAAGATCCGCCTTTTTGCTGCGTGCGAGCCGAGTACGGGCACCAAGCGTGAGCGTGACGTCGCGCGTCCGGGTGTAGTCCACATGCAGGCCCGCCTCTTTCAACTGCGCGCCGATACGTTTGGCGAGCGCCAAGGTCAGGTCTTTTTCCTTCACCAGGGGATCGGGACACCGCGCACCCTCATCGACACCGCCATGGCCGGGGTCAAGCAGCACGCGCAGCGGTTTTGGTTTGTCACGTGAGGGTTTCTGCAGAACGGCCAACTGCAGCAGGTCGAGATCCACGGCAGCCCAGCGCCAACTACTGTTGGTACTGGAGCCTTCAACCGGTGCATTGAGCCAGACAACGGTGCCGTTCACGTCGGCTTTACGGCGCCCGGGATAAAACCGGATCACGTTTTGGCTGTTGGAAAAACAGATCGTCTCGCCGTCCCACAAATGACGGGTGACTCCCAGCGTGCGCTGGACATGTTGCAGGGAGCGCCACGTGATCGCTCCGCCGGGGGCGTCACCGCGCACGGCGGAGGAAGCAAGGACAAACAACAGCAATAAGCCCGTCACACGCGGGGAAGAACCCGTCGTCATGATCTCCCTTCATGGTTTCTATCGGATATCGGCATGATAGGCTTGGATCGATTTTACGCCGCCGGCGCTGTCGCGTGCGGCGCGGATCCCTTGAGCGCTGGCCACAGCCGCAGCGACGGTCGTCAGGTACGGCACCTTGTACTTCAGCGCCGCCTTGCGGATCGAGGCGTCGTCAGCTCGCGCATCACGGCGTCCAGACGGCGTGTTGATCACGAGGCCGACCTGGCGATTGACGATGGCGTCGAGCACGTTGGGGCGCCCTTCGTTGATCTTGTGGATCACCTCACCCGCGATGCCGTGTTCGGCCAGCCAGCGGATCGTGCCCTCTGTACCGACCAGTTTAAAGCCCAGTTTGACGAACTCCTTAGCCGCTTTGGCGGCGGCGGGCGTTTTTTCCGAAAGGCTGATGAGCACCGTCCCTTCCTCGGTCGGCAATTGGGCGTTGGCGGCTTCCTGCGACTTGTAGTAGGCCAGTCCAAAGGTGGATGCCAGGCCGAGCACTTCGCCGGTCGAGCGCATCTCGGGCCCGAGCACCGGATCGACCTCCGGGAACTTGTCAAACGGGAAGACCGCCTCTTTCGCCCCGTAATGCGGGATGACCTTGGGGGCGAGTCCCAGTTCGCTGATCTTGGTCCCCAGCATCAGCCGTGTGGCGATGCGGGCCATCTGCGTGTTACACACTTTAGAGACCAACGGCACAGTACGTGAGGCACGCGGGTTCGCCTCCAGCACATACACCTTGTCTTTCTCGATCGCGTACTGCATGTTCATCAGACCGACCACATGCAGTTCCTGGGCGATCTTGCGCGTGTAGGCCAGGATCGTGTCGAGATGCTTCTCCGAAATCGAGATCGGCGGGATGACACAGGCGGAATCGCCGGAGTGCACGCCGGCCAGTTCGATGTGCTCCATCACTGCCGGAATGTAAACATCTTCGCCGTCGGACAGGGCGTCGGCCTCACACTCCAGCGCCTCCTGCAGGAAGCGGTCGAGCAGCAACGGACGGTCCGGCGTGACGCCTACCGCCTTGGCGACATACTCGCGCAGCATCTGCTCGTCGAAAATCACCTCCATGCCGCGCCCACCCAACACGAAGGAGGGGCGGATCATCAGCGGATAGCCGATGGCGTTCGCGATCTTGACCGCTTCGTCGATGTCTGACGCCATGCCTGATTCTGGCATCGGGATCTCCAGACGTTCCATCATGTGACGGAACAGGTCGCGGTCTTCAGCGATGTCGATGGAGTCGATGCTGGTGCCCAGAATCTTGACGCCGGCATCGGCCAGCTCGCGCGCGATATTCAGCGGCGTCTGGCCGCCGAACTGCACGATCACCCCCTCCGGCTTCTCGCGCTCGTAAATCTGCAGCACGTCTTCGAGCGTGACGGGCTCGAAGTACAGCTTGTCGGAGGTGTCATAGTCGGTGGAGACCGTCTCGGGATTGCAGTTGACCATGATGGTCTCATAACCGGCCTCGCGCATTGCGAAGGCGGCGTGGACGCAACAATAATCGAACTCAATGCCTTGGCCAATACGGTTGGGCCCGCCGCCTAAGATCATGACCTTCTTGGCATTCTGGGTGACCGGCACTTCATCCTGCTTGCCGTTGTACGACGAATAGTAATAGTAAGCGTTCTCAACACCGCTGACCGGCACGGAATGCCAGGTCTCGGTCACGCCCAGTGCCGTACGGCGCAAACGGATGTTCTTTTCCTTGATGCCGAGGATTTTGGCCAGATACTTGTCGGAGAAGCCGTCGCGCTTCGCCTGTACCAGCAGGTCGTCTGGCGGCATGGCCCCCTTGTACTGCAACAGTTTCTCTTCCAGCTCGACCAGCTCGCGCATCTGCTGGATGAACCAGTGCTTGATGTGGGTCAGATCGAACAACTGCTCGTTGGTGGCACCCTTGCGGATCGCCTCGTACATGATGAACTGGCGCTCGCTGGTAGCGTCGCGCAGCATGTCCAGCAGTTCAGCCAGCGACTTGCGGTTGAAATCCTTGGCAAAGCCGAGTCCGTGCCGCCCGTTTTCCAGTGCCCGGATCGCTTTCTGGAAGGTCTCCTTGTAGGTCTTGCCGATCGACATGACCTCGCCGACCGCCTTCATCTGCGTGCCAAGTTTGTCCTGCACGCCGCGGAACTTCTCGAAAGCCCAGCGCGCGAACTTGATCACGATATAGTCGCCCGACGGTGTGTATTTCTCCAGCGTTCCGTCGCGCCAGTAGGGGATCTCGTCGAGCGTCATGCCGCTCGCAAGCTGGGCGGAGATCATCGCGATCGGGAAGCCGGTCGCCTTGGAAGCCAAGGCGGACGAACGCGAGGTGCGCGGGTTGATCTCGATGATGACGATGCGGCCGCTCTTGGGGTCATGCGCAAACTGCACGTTGGTGCCGCCGATCACGCCGATCGATTCAACAATGCGGAAGGCATACTCTTTCAGGCGGTTCTGCACGGCGACGTCGATGGTCAGCATCGGCGCCGAGCAGAAGGAGTCGCCGGTGTGCACGCCCATCGGGTCGATGTTCTCGATGAAGCAGATCGCGATCATCTGGTTCTTCGCGTCGCGGACCACCTCGACCTCAAGCTCTTCCCAGCCGAGGACGGACTCTTCGATCAGGCACTGATGGGTCAATGAGGCTTCCAAACCGCGCTGGACGATGGTGCGTAACTCCTCGACGTTGTAGACCAGTCCGCCGCCGGTGCCGCCCATGGTGTACGCCGGACGCACCACCACGGGATAGCCGAGCGCCGCCGCGATCTGCTCGGCGTGCGCGACGGAGTAGGTGATCTCGCTCTTGGGCATTTCGATGCCCAGACGGGTCATGGTGTCTTTGAAAATCTGGCGGTCTTCGCCGCGCTCGATGGCGTCCAGGTTCACGCCGATGACTTTCACGCCGTACTTGTCCAGCACGCCTTTCTTAGCCAACTCCTGCGACAGGTTCAGTCCTGACTGTCCGCCGAGGTTCGGCAGCAGGGCGTCCGGGCGCTCCTTGGCAATGATCTGTTCGAGGCGTTCAACATTGAGCGGCTCGATGTAGGTGGCATCCGCCATGACCGGATCAGTCATGATCGTGGCAGGGTTGGAGTTGACGAGAACCACCTTGTAGCCGCAGGCGCGCAGGGCTTTACAAGCTTGGGTTCCGGAATAATCAAATTCACAGGCTTGACCGATGATAATGGGGCCTGAACCAATGATGAGCACCTTTTCGATGTCTTGACGCCGCATAGAATATGAACCTGACCTTTCGGGCCGCAACGCATGTCGCGAGAAAACGAGACTACTCCTCATCGGGACAATGCACGCGATTGGGCAACGATGATAGCGATTTCCGTCGGATGAGTCGAGCCCAAGAGCAACGCAATTTGGGCCGCGCTTCTTGCGACCTTGCGTGCGTTATGGTATAAACTGCAACCAAAGCGCAGTATGATGACGTGGGCGCGTTGAGGTGAGTTTGAAAACTTCGTTGAATCTCATGGTGATCGGTGTGGCGCTGCCGGTGTTGGCCGCGCGTGCGGCGGTTGGGGATCGTCCTGCCTCCGAACAGGCCGTCGTTGAAGAAAACCTGACGGCGGCGGAAATCTTGAACGCCTGCACGCGGCTGATCCCGACAGAGCCGCTCTTGCTGAAGGGGACTTTGACCGTCCGCAAGCTGCGGGGCATCGTGCTGATGGAGCAGCCGTTCAACCTCATGATGGCGTGGGGGGCGCGTCCGCCGTCCGCCGAGGTGCTGCTGCTGGATCCAAAGGGCACGGGACTCGTCCAGCGCGCGATGCTGACGCGACCGGAGGGGAAACCGGCGCAGATCAAGCTGTTTGACGGGCCGGAGCAGAAGCCTGTGGAGGCGCCCTCGTATGCCGGGCGTATCCGGGGCACCGACATGACGTGGATGGATCTGACGCTGGATTTCCTCTGGTGGAAGGACGTGCGGTTTGATGACAAGCCGCGCGGCGAAAGCCACAACGGTCGTGACTGCGATATCCTGGTGGCGGTGCCGCCGAGCCCCATTCCGGGGTGTTCGGCCGTGCGCATCTGGGTGGATCGTCAGTTACGCTGCCTGATGCAGGTGGAGCAGCTCGGTCCGCAAGGTGATGCCGTGCGGAAGATGTGGGTGCAGCGCGTCAAGAAAATGGACGACCGTTGGATGATTCGCGATATGGAGATCGAGACCCTTAACAGCGGGCATCGGACCAAGCTGTTCGTGGATGACGTTTCCAAACCATGAACCCTTTCTTCATGTGGGGCGGCAGTGTCATTCTCTTGATGCTGTTTGCTCTTTCAGCCTTTTTTTCAGGGTGTGAGACAGTCCTGTTCTCCCTGTCTCCAATTCAGGTCCAGCGCATTCGTAACCGGCATGCGGCGGCGGGACGGCGGCTGGAGACGCTGCTGGCCGATCCTGCGCTGATTCTTTCCACATTGCTGGTCGGTAACTCCTTGGTCAATTTCGCGATCGCCAGTGTCGGCTATATCCTGGTGAAAGCCATGATTCCGCACTGGGGCGAGGTGGTCGCCATCCCGCTCATGACCGTGAGCCTCCTGCTGTTTGGCGAGGTGACGCCGAAACGTATCGCCGTTATCCACGCGGAACGTCTGGCACCGTTGTGCAGTCAGTTGCTGCTGTTCTGGCTCTGGTTGCTGCGCCCCTTCAATGTTGTGTTGACCTCCGCTTCGCGCATTTTCAAAAAATCGCTGCGCCGCGAGCGGCGCGCGCTTTCTAACGACGAATTACTCACAGTGGTCGAAGTCGGAGAAGAACAGGGTGTGATCGACGAGGAAGAGGCCTCGATGGTCGATGGCATTCTCCGTCTGTCTGAACTCAAAGCGAGTGACGAGATGACGCCGCGCGTGGATATGGTCGGTATCGATCTGGACACGCCGGTCGAACAGCAGGTGGCGATCGCGCGCGGGGCGGGGCATCGCTACCTGCCGGTCTATGTGCGCACTCCCGATGCGATCGAGGGATTTCTGGATACGGTTCAATTTTTGCTCGATCCCGCGCATGACGTCAGGAAAGCCACGCGCCAAGCGCTTTTCGTGCCGGAGAATGTCTCGCTCGACGATCTGCTCGTCACCTTCCAGCGGAGCGGCAAACACATCGCGTGCGTGTTGGATGAATACGGCGGCACGGCCGGTTTGATCACGCGCGGGGATATTCTGGAGTTGATCACAGACCCTGTAACGTCGGCCAAGGAAGAGGATGACTCGCCGATCCGTCGTGTCGGCCCGGATGTGTGGCTGCTGGAGGGCACCGTGAGCTTGGAAGAGGTGAACCACGAGCTGGATCTCCAGCTTGAGGCGGACGACGCGGACCGCATTGCGGGCTGGGTGACGTTCCACGCGGGGCGTCTGCTGAAGACGGGACAGTGCGTGGTTGCACAAGGGTGCCGTGTGACGGTTCGCCGTATGCGCAAACAGCGGATTGAGGCCGTTCAGCTTGAAGTGCTGGAGCGTCCGGACGAAGACGCGCTCGAACAAGTGGTGAACGACGATATGTTGGAAGGGCCCGACGACGGGGAAGAACTGTGAAAGTTGAACTCCATATCGTCGGGATCGTTTTCGGTGTCTGTGCTTCCGCTTTTTTTTCGGGGACAGAGACCGGTTTGCTGTCGCTCAACCACGCGAGGCTCATGCATCTGGTCCGCGCCGGGGTCAAATCAGCACAGATTGTGCACGGGTGTCTTGGGAACATGCAGCGCAGTCTGGCCTCGCTGTTGGTCGGGAACAACCTGGTGAACGTCATGATATCCACGCTGTCGGCCAGTCTGGCAAATATCTGTTTCCCGGGCCAAAGGATCTTTCAAGCGGTATGGGCGGGGGGCGCGGCGATCCTGATGCTGTGTTTCTGTGAATATTTGCCCAAGCTGTTCTTTGCGACGCGTCCACTGCGGCGGACGTTGCTGATGGCCCGCGCCTTTTATCTGGTGGACCGCGTGTTGGCCCCGTTGGCGACCGCGATTCTCTTTTTGACGCGCTGGCTGGTGCCGGATACACGCAAAGGGGCGACTCAGCGCCTCCTGATGACTCGTGAGTATATCCAGAATGTGGTCAGCGACGCGAAGGACGGATCGCGCATCACCGCGTTTGAGCGGCTGATGATCAACCGCGTGCTGACGTTGCATGCGCAGACCGCCGCACAGATCATGACGCCGTTAAGTCGCGTGACAAAGACGTGCGAGACGACGCCGTTGCGCGATTGTTTTCAGGCGGTCCGCGATTCCGGACATGTGCGGCTGCCGGTTTTTAGCGAGGCGGGGACTCGGTGCGTCGGTGTGCTGAATGTGGCGACGGTACTGGAAAACAGTCCAGATCCAGATGCTTTGCGGGCAAAAGACTGCATGGAAGAACCCTTTTTCGTGAACGCCGACGAATGCGCGGACGATGTGCTTCCGCTGATGCGTAAGCACCGTCATCCGATGGCGCTGGTGCGCGAGCGCGACGGCGATACGGTCTTAGGGATCATCACCGAAGAAAACGTGCTCTTCGCACTCACCGGCAGCCTGCAGAAGATGCGGTCCTGAATGCGCGCGAATAGCGTACTACGCCTGTTCAGCCGCATGACGTGCGGTCGGCGCAGTGCGGCGCGCGAACTCCGCAGCAAAGGCGCGGTAGGCTTCCGCGCCGCGGCTGGACGGATCGTAGAAGACAACCGGCTGGCCGAAGCTGGGGGCCTCGCTGATGCGCACGTTGCGCGGGATGACGGTGTCGTAGACCCTCTCGCCAAAGTGCGAGCGCACCTCTGCCACGACATCGGCGGCTAAGCGCGTGCGCCCGTCAAACATCGTCATCAAGATCCCCTCAAGCTGCAGATCAGGGTTGACGCCGTTGGTGCGAAGCTGATCAATCAGCGAGGTGATCACGCTCAAACCCTCCATGGCGTAGTATTCGCATTGCATGGTGACCACGATACCGTCGGCCGCGGCGAGCGAGGAGGTCATCAGGATGCCGAGCGAGGGCGGGCAGTCCATCAGCACGTAATCAAAGACACCGGCGGTGAGCACGCGGTCGAGCACGTTGCGGACGACGGACAAATGGTTGTCCTGACGCGCGATCTCAATTTCCGCGCCGGCCAGGTCAAGCTCGGCCGGAATGATGTTGATGCCCTCGTACGGTGTGGCCTGGATGATGTCGGCGACATCCGCCGCACCAGTCAGCACCGGATACAGGCTGACGCCCGGCTGCCGCGGCAATCCGAGTCCGCTGGTGGCGTTGGCCTGCGGGTCAAGGTCAATGACCAGAACGGTCTTTTTCAACTCCGCCAGGGCCGCGGCGAGATTGACCACGGTGGTGGTCTTTCCCACGCCGCCCTTCTGATTGGCGATCGCGATGACGCGGGTGGTTCGTGTGCTCATTGCTTGATCATCCCGATCTCGCGGGCGTAGGCGAACATGCCGCCGGCCGCGATGACCGGCGCGACCGCGCCGATCGGTTTCAACGCGAAAACCTTGCCATCCGACAGACGGGTGATGGTGTTTTTCTCGATGTCGACCTCCGCCTCGTCGCCGGTCTTGAACTCGCCGCACAGGCGCGTCTGCGACTCCAGCGGGAAGATCTCGCCGGTGGCCACCGAGTTGCGGAAAAAGATGCGCGCGTAGCTTTCGGCCACAACCGCCTTGGCGCCGGCGGCACCGAGCGCGATCGGCGCGTGCTCACGCGAAGAGCCGCAACCGAAGTTGCGTCCGCCGATGACGATCGGATAGGGCGAGGTGCCGTCCGGGTTCGAGGCGAATTTGGGGAAGGTGTCGGGCAGCCCCGCGAGCGCGTAGGAGCCGAGTTTACGGTACTCCTCCGGGATCGTGGGCACGAGGTTCAGATAGCACGCCGGGATCAGCAGGTCTGTATCGATGTTGTCTTCGAGCACGTAGACCGGTCCGCGGATAACGGTGTCTTTAGGCATGGGATGTCTCTCCTGATGGTACGGGCTGTCAGCAGCGGCATGAGGCGATGTCGCGCGGGTCGGTGATGTGGCCGGTGAGGGCGCTGGCGGCGGCCGTGTAGGGCGAGGCCAGGTAGATCTGCGAATCCTTAGAGCCCATGCGGCCGATGAAGTTACGGTTCGTCGTGCTGACCACGACCTCCTTGCCGTGGGTCCGGCCGAAGGTGTCGATCGGTCCGCCCAGGCAGGCCGCGCAGGAGGGCGGCGCGATCGGCTCGACGCCGGCCGCTTCGAAGATCTGCCGCAGACTCTGCCCGTCGATCTTTGTTTCATCGAGTCCCTTTTCGACCTGGCGCGTGGCCGGCACGAGTAACGTCCGGATCGCGACTCGACGGCCCTTCATGATTTGCGCCGCCATGACGAAGTCCTCCAGCTTGCCGCCGGTGCAGGAGCCGATGTAGACCTGGTCCACCTTCACATCGCTGCAGGCGCGTGCCAGCGCCTTGTTGTCAGGCAGGTGCGGCCGGGCCACGACCGGATCGAGCTTCGAGACGTCATAGCGGTATTCGGCCTGAACCTTCGCGCCGGGGTCGCTGTAAAGCGGCTCGAACGGCTTGGCCGTGCGGGCTTTCACATAGGCAAAGGTCTTGGCGTCGGGCGCGATGATGCCGTTTTTGGCGCCGGCCTCGACCGCCATGTTGCAGATCGTGCAGCGCTCCTCGATGCTCAGCGCATCAATGGCCGTGCCGGTGAATTCCATCGCGCAATATGTGGCGCCGTCCACGCCGATGTCACCGATGATGTGCAGGATCAAGTCTTTGGCCGACAGGTAGGCGGGCATGGCGCCGTCCAACACAAAGCGCAGCGTGGGCGGCACCTTGACCAGCAGTTTGCCGGTGCCCATGATGAAGCCGGCGTCGGTGTTGCCGATGCCGGTCGCAAAGGCCCCCAGGGCGCCGTGCGTGCAGGTGTGCGAGTCGGTGCCGAAGATCGTCGAGCCCGGAAGCACGTGGCCAAGCTCGGGCAGGGCCACATGGCAGACGCCGCAATAGCTGTCGGTGCCGGGATCGTAGAAATAGGGGAGCCCCTGCTCTTTGACAAAGGCCCGCAGCGTATCCACGTTGCGGTGCGCCTTTTCATCGGCCGTGAAGATATAGTGGTCCGGCAGGATCACGATCTTTTCGCGGTCGAAAACTGGGGCGTCCGCACCGAATTCGCGTTTGAAAATGCCGATCGTGCCGGGCCCGCAGACGTCGTGCGTCAGAAGGATACCGGCGTTGACCCAGATGTTGTCACCGGGAGAAACCAGAGAGGCGCCCGATTCGCGCGCCAGGATTTTTTCTGTAATGGTCATAGCGGTTTCAACGTTTTTGGATAAGTTCGAAGAATCTGTCTTGATAACGCTCAAAAACGCCGTGATCGTGCAACAACTTGCCGAGCGGTTTGATCATGCTCGCGTCTTTGGCGGCGGCTTGAAAACCTCTCTCGATCTCCTCGCGCAGGCCGACCGGCAGGCCGTCCTGCATTTCAAAAAAGCGGCGTTCGTTCAGCTCCCGGATATTGGCCTGCGCGGAGTTTTGGATCACGGTCCAGAAGAGGCGCACCAGACAAACATCCCAAGGATCGTCCACGCCTTTGACGACAGCGGCGAAGGGATCGTTCTTGGCCGCGGCCTCACGCGCCACGCGCTCCAGCACGGCCTCGAGCGAATCGGTCAGCACCTGCTCGCTGAAGGCTTCCTGCTTGAGGGTGTAGCCGTAGCGCAGGATGCGCACCGAATCCTCATGCGCCTTGAGCCACTCCAGATATTGCCGCGCCTGTTCGCCAAATCCCTCGAGCAGTGTCGATGAGTAGGCGGAGGGCGTGATGATCTGGGGGCGCAACGCCTGCATGCGTCCCTCGCGGACACAGATTTTCCCCACCGCGTCCATCAACTCACTCACAAGGTAGTAGTTGATGATGGTGTTGCCGAAGGTCTCGAGATGACGCTTGGGCGGCATCACGATCTCCGTGTTGTTGACGGCAAACCAGAAATCAAATTGTGTCGGTCTCTTACTCATGGATGGACAATGACTATAGCATGAAAAACGGCTCTGTGTCACGGGCGAGAAAATTAGACTTTTCCCGCGCAGATGTGAATGGTACCATGCGTGTACACAATGAATCCGGGTGCGTTGCCGCGCCAGAAAGGAGTGTTGTCGCATGAACCGCATGATCTCGCGCCGTCAGACGCTCCAAGCCTTGTCCGGGGTTCCGGTGCTCTGCGGTTTAGGTGGCGTCGCGTTACAGTCTACCCGTGCCGACGCGCCGGCCGCATCGAACAAGCTGACCGTGGGCATATCGACGCTCGGGTTCGGGGGGCACACCAACGCTGCCCTTGCCGCTGAGCTGGCGTCCGCCGGTTTTAACACCATTCAGCTTTTTCTCACGCAGACCGACAGCGCGTACTGGAAGTACAACAGCCGGTCCGATCTTGCCGGTCTCACCCCTGAGCGTTGCAAGGCGATCGCTCAAACCTATCGCGCTGCCGGACTCTCGATCCACAGCATCGGCGTCTACACCAATCTGATGCATCCCGACGACGGCGAGCTGAACGCCAACCTGGCCTATTTTGAAGCGATGATGGAAATCGGCGGTCACATGGGGGTGCGCACCTTTATCACGGAAGCCGGCCATTATGATGACCATCAAGTTCCCGCGCCGCGCATCCCGCTGGAGTTTCAGGACGCTGTCTGGCCGCGCATGATCGCGACCGCCCGCAAATTGGACGAGTTGGCGGCCAAGCACGATGCCAGGGTGCTGTTCGAGCCCTATTTCCAGAGCTTTTTCGCGAGCGCCAAACGGGTGCGGCTGTTCGTCGAAGAGCTGAACTCGCCGCGCCTGCGCGTGTTGCTTGACCCGGCCAATCTGATCGAACTCAACGACCTTGATGAGATGTTTTCGCAGCTCGCGCCTTGGATCGATTGCCTGCATGCCAAAGACCGCAAATACCACACCAGCCGTGGTGTCGCGGCCGGCAAAGGCGACATCGACTACAAGCGCTTGGTGGCCCTGGCGGCCAAGCATACGCCGCAGGCCCCGCTGATTCTCGAATACGTCGGCCCGAAAGATTATCGGGACGCGCGCGCGCATCTGTTGGCCGCGATGCAGGCGTGCGGTATCCAGGGGTGTTGAAGGGATTGCATTGGGGGGGGGATTCGGGATATGATGCGGCTTTCATAAGGAGGAAACGATGTCTGAGCATCTGATTGATTTGACCGTGGAGACTTTTGACAAAACCGTGAGCAGCGGGGTCACGCTGGTCGATTTCTGGGCACCGTGGTGCGGGCCGTGCAAAATGCAGACGCCGATTCTTGAACAGCAGGTGGTTCCCACGATGAACGGTAGGGCCAAGATCTGCAAGGTGAATGTGGATGACGCCAAGGAACTTGCGGTGCGCTACGGCGTCAAGGGCATTCCGGCACTGTTCATCTTCAAGGACGGGCAGGTCGTGCAGCAGTTTGTGGGCTTGCAGCGGGGGGATGCGCTGGTGTCGGCTCTCGAAGCCGCGCTGGGGGCCTGATTTTTTTTATCGGTTCCGGGTTGACCGTTAGCCCAGATCCGCTATTATGTCCTACTTTCATGTGTTTCGTGGAAGTGGATTAAGGAGCAACGTTTCATGGCGAATATCAAGAGTGCAGTCAAGCGTGCCAAGCAGGCAAGTGCGAACCGCCTGCGCAACCGGTCGGTGAAGAGCGGCGTATTGACGGCCCGGAAAAAGGTGCTGGACGCGATCAGCGCGGGGAACAAGGAAGAGGCGCAGAAGCGGTATTCCGAGTACTCCTCGAAGCTGGACAAGGCCGCCAAGAAGGGCGTGTTGCCGAAGAACAACGCCAACCGCAAGAAGTCGCGCTTGGCGCTCAGTCTCGCCAAAATGGCGTAAGGCGTTTGCGCTCGCTGTTGTTTCGTTGACCGGTCGCCGCACATTCGTGAGGGGACCGGCTTTTGTGTTTTGACCGCTAACGGGGGCCGCTGTGCAGACGCTGAGGGTCTGGGACTTGGGGCGCGATGCCGCTTATCGCGAAGTGCTCTCCCTGCAGGAACGGGTGCACGCGCAACGGGCGGCGGGTGAGTGTCCGGATACCCTGATGCTGCTGGAACACCGTCCGGTCTATACGCTCGGCCGTTCTGCCGCCGAGTCGCACGTGCTTTATTCCGAGGAGCACCTGCGTGAGATCGGTGTCGAACGGGTGGTGACCACGCGCGGGGGCGATGTCACCTATCACGGCCCGGGTCAGTTGGTGGGATACCCGATCTTGCATCTGGGAGAAGCCGGGCTGCGGGTGCTGGCGTACATCGACGCGCTGGAGGAGACGCTGATCCGCGCTGTGGCGGCGTTCGGGGTCGTGGCCGGCCGCGACAAGCGGAACCGCGGCGTGTGGGTCGGCAATGCCAAGCTCGCGGCGCTGGGGATCCGTGTTTCGCGCCAAGTGACGATGCACGGCTTCGCGTTGAACGTGTCGCCCCGCATGACGGACTACAACGGCATTGTGGCGTGCGGGTTGCAGGATGCCGGCGTCACGTCATTGGCTCTGTTGCTGGGCGAGGCGCCGGATATGGCCAGCGTGAAGCGGCAGGTCGAAATCTCCTTCAGGGATGTCTTCGGATACGGAGGGGAATCATGAAGGCAGGATGGCAGGTGGTCGGCCGGATCGTGCTGTTGACGCTGCTGGTGCCGCAGGTGTTCGTGTCGGCCTATTTTTTCCCGCTGTTGATGACTGGCCCACAACGCTGGGAGTTTCTGAAGACCATCGCGGGATTAGGCCTGAGCATCTCTTGGGTGTCCACGCCCTTTTTCGTCTGCGTCGCTGGCCTTTACCAGGTGCTGATCAAGTTCCGTGTGCCGTATGCTGGCATTTTTTTGAGTGTGCTGGCGGCTGGTTTTGGCGGCGTGGCGCTTTGGAACAACCTGATCTTTGATCTGTTCGGTTATCTGCGTTCGGCGTTACCGCTGCTGATCTGCTGTGCCGTGTCCGTCGGATACGCACTGGCGGAACGTCTCTACAAAGCCGGTTTGCCGCCAGCGCCAAGTGACGCGTCTAGCACAAGAAATGCCCCCGAATGAGTCGCGCCCCATCCCCGGTCTTCTGGCCGGTGAGGTGGCTTTGCGCCGTCCGCCGCTTACCTCTCTCGCACCGCGGCATCAAGCGTCAGCGCGAGACGGGTCAGGTTGCGGATGGCGTTCACGGAGAGAGTGGCGCCCGTGATGCCATCCACATTCCGGTCAAGATCTCCCTCACGGAGTGATGCGCCGAGCAACTGTTTCAAGAAACGCCGCGCACGTATTTCGCGCCCTCGGCTTTCGGTGTAGGCCTGCACTTCACATACGGACACTTTCCCGTCCCGGATGACGAAACCGGCGGTGATACGGCCGGATTTCGCCCGGGAATGGAGAATCCATGCGGTCACATTCGTTGCGGCCCAGTACGGGATCTCTTGTTGCGGATACGGGTGGCCGAGTATTTGTGACACGCGCGGGGCCAACGTCCCCGCGAATGTCAGCTTGGCGGCATCCGGCGGGTCGCCGAACGTCCTCACGATAAAGTCAGGTGGTTTCGCTGAGGGTTCCGCCGCGGCGAGAAGTCCGCAAGTGCCGACGAAGAGCGGCAAGCGGAAACAAACACGCATACGTCTAAAATTCATATCCGATTCCCAGATTTACGCCGTTTTGGTTTTGATCATTCTCATTGTCCTGTATCTGGAAATCCGCTTTGACGATCACCTGCTCGTGTGGGGATCAGTTTATCCCGAGGTCAAGTTGCCGTTTCCCGCTAGGGCCGGATCCGCTTCCCGCACGGTTGTCCCATTCGTTATAACGTGCGAACAGGCCGACTTGGGACATCAGGCGGTAAGAAGGTTCGATGTACCAACCATACTGATAATCGGCTCCGAGGCTGTCCGGGCCATCACCGAACAGGTTCCATTGCGCGTAAAGCATCCGTAAGGCGGTAAGTGTCCGGCGAAACACGTCTACCGGATTTGCAGCGGCTGAGGCATCAT
>DAOTKE010000052.1:0-21887 GCA_035449085.1 Kiritimatiellia bacterium
CTGTGTCGGACTTTAACCGACTGCATATCGCACGCTTTGCTTGGCGCACTCATCCGTTCCCCTTCCTTCATCGCCGAACTGACCGTTCGCGTCCGTCCGGCTGTTTTGCCAATCATACCACCGGTCACTTGCACCAAGAGCGGACCACGTTGGCCTGACGGAGCACATCGGCCAGGATGTCGTCTCCCACAGGATTTTCCAGCGTGTACCAGCCGCGGTATCCCGATTCATGCACAAGCCGCACAACCGCCTCGTTCGGCACCGCGCCCGTTCCAAGCGTCGTGTACTTGCGGTTGTCCTCCCGGGTCTGATCCTTAAGATGCACATGACGGATACGCCCACCGGCAAAACGCGCCATGTCAACGATGTCCTCACCGCGTCCGGCGTAATAGAGATTCCCGGAATCGAGCGCGAAGCCGAGTTCGGGAATGTCGGTCATGAAACGCTTGAGGTATTTCGAGTAGGAGCACGCGTTGTTCGTGTTGCCGTAGTCTTCGACCGTCACGGCGATCCCTGCGGCACTCGCCTTCGCCACGATCCGCTCCAGTCCCGCGAGGATACGCACGTAAGCCGCCTCTTGGTCGCAGTCCTTGGGGAAATCGTCAGGGATGACCATGATCTGCGGCACCCCGTATTTGACCGCCGTCGCCACGAACTCCCCGGCATCTTTTTCCCCGCCGTCGGGACCAAGAAATTTCGGCCAGCCATATAAATTAATGGGCTTAAGGCCGGCCTTGACGTAATCAGGAATTTTCGGGTCTTTGTAACTCGTATCGAAACCGGTGACGCCAGCAGCCGCGAGCAACGCTGCGGACTCTTCCAGCGAAACGCCCTTCGTTTTCGCGATCCGCTCGACTGTACCTGCAAAGACCGAGAGCTTGATAGGCTCGCTCTGCTTACACGTACAACACCCGGCCGTCACAACAGCCAACAACAACGACAACATCTGTTTTTTCATGGGTTCCCTCTGACGATCAACCAGCGATCCATTCATCACCGGCCGCAATTCATAACACGTCATAAGAGACTACAATAACATAGCCAAGGTACAGGGTAAAGCCTTGCGGGGCAACCCTGGCATTTTCGTAATCTTAATCTTGCTCCACCATGGCCGCCCGTCCTCGATTCACGCTGGAAAAACGGCCAATCGGCATTGCGGCAGCGCCCGGTCAATGATGTCATAATCGCACCGGTAGCCGGCTTTGGCCAGCAAGGGCAGAATCCAGCCCGGACAGTGGTCGCAATATCGGTCGAACGCGCCGGCGTCGTTGTCCATGGCCTTGCCCAGGCTCGGACAGCGCCGCATGACGATCTCCAGCCGGTCGGGGAACAGCGTGCAGGTCATGTCGCAATTCTCCTCGATCGCGATGCGATCCCAATAGGCCTTCATGCCGGCCAGCCCCTCGGACTTGAAGAGATCCAGGCAGTGCCGCTCCTGCTGTTCCGACACCACGCGGTAATAATCTTCCAGGGCGCAGCCGCCTTTCGCGTCCAGAAACTTGAAGACTTCGTTGTAAAACCGCACGAACTGATCACTCGGAATCATGTTCTACATCCTTGAACGTTGAGCGTATTCTAATTTTCTGCATGCAGCTTCCCGCGCCCGTGATCTCCGTGACCGCCTCGAACGGGGTGCCTTCGCACCACGCTTCGTTGAGCAGCACGGTCTGGTCGCAGAAGAACTCCGAGGGCTGCATTCTCAGCTTGCGCAGGTGTTCCACCGCCGGACAGCGCCGCACGGTCATGACCGCCTCTCTGTCCGTGACTTCGACCGAGAAGTCTGCGCCCTCGCGTTCCATGAAATAGCGCCAGTGCTCGATCAGCTCGCTCCAGTCCCCGGCCTTGAGTTTCTCATAGATCGAACGGTAGACCTTTTGCGCAGTGTTCCGAAAGACTTCACGCAGTCCTTCCCGCCCGTAACGGCTGCCGACATATTCCACGGCGGCGTTCATGCTGCCGTGGAAGTCCTTGTGTAACTCACCCGTCTCTCGATATCTGAGCATCAGCCGCCTCCCTCACCATCCGACCCGACTCTAGCCCAGTACGGCAGGACGTACCGGACCGCCGTCCCCAGCTCAATCCAACTCCTCCCGGAACGCCTCGACGCACGCCTCGATCTCGCGCTTGCGCGTCTCCGTCAGTGCCTCCATGCGTTGCGCCAGCGTCCGTTCGGAGACGCACAGCCCCAGGCATTTCAACGCATACTTCTGCCCGACCCAGACCGTCGACAGATCCGTACCATACACGCCGTGAAACAGCCGGATGAGGCGGTTCTGCAGACGCACCGCCTCAGCGACATCGCCGGCATCCGTCGCGCGCGCGATGCCCACCATGAACGCCGACCCCAACGCGCCTATGCCGCAGAGCATGCCGTCGCACCCGACCAGCAGGGCTTCGTCCACGGCCCATTCCTGACCCTCCAGCAGCACAGCACCGAATCCGCGCTCCGCCTTCAGCAGCAGCAGCTCGCGCCGCAGCCACATATTGCTGGCGGAGTTCTTGATGCCTTTCAGATTCGGGTGCGACAGAATCGCCTCGAACTGCGCCAGCGACAGGTTGATGCCGTTATTCGGCGGGCAGTGGTAGTAATACACCGGACGGTCCGCCGCATCCAACACCCGGCAGATCTCGCGCACCGGATCGCTCCCACCCCCCTTGGGCAGCATGAACACGTAGCTGTCGAAGGCATACCCTGACACGCGCCGCATGTTTTCCAGTGCGGCATCGGTGTCGACATCCGTGATGCCCACCAGCAGCTCCGCGCGCCCGGCCAGCGCACGGACGCTCTCCTCAACCATACGGTCGCGGAAAACCCTGTCGAAACACGACCACTCGCCCATCGATCCCAGAATAAAAATTCCATCGATTCCGTGACGGACATTGCGGTCAATGATTCTGTTTAATCCCCCGACATCCAGACTCCCGTCCTCCGTCAGCGGCGTGATGGAGGCTGAATATACTTTTTTTCGCATTGTTGTCCTATTAATCGTTGAAATAACCATGAAGATTCACGCTCGGAACAATTATCCCACCAAGCGCCGACGTGCATCTGAACCGGAATTGCGTGGTCACAGGACCCTGTGCCAGAACCTTGATCGGGATGGGCTGTCCGACGGGCGTGTTCGGCCCCTGCTCATGGACAGCCTGCCATCCTGTATCGGTCAGAGCTTCAACGGTAAATGCGTATGGAGCGGTCGCCGTAAAGCGTTCGACACCGAACGATGAGAGCATGCTGCTTGCCATCGTCTGCGGGAGGGTCAACATGACCGTCCGGTCGGTTCCACCCAGCAGGCGAATGCCCTTGCCGCGCACGTAAGTATACACCTCGGCATGGCCGGTCTCGGCGCTCCATACGCCCAGCCGGTTTTCCAACCTTGTAAACGGGCCTGGGGGCGCACTTTCAAAAAGATCGGCAACGGGCGGACGGTTGATCGAAATCAAGGATGGCTTGCCGGAATAGAGCCACGCGAGCGGCACACGCGTGATACGCGAATGCGCAAGGTTGGACATGGCGCAGTAGCCGAGCAGCACGGCGTCATCCACCGGATGAATCGCGATGTAGCAGTAATGCCCATACGAATTGCCTTCCAGCACTCTGGCGTTTTGCCATGTCTTGCCGTCGTCTTTCGAGATCGCCGTGCTCAACGGCACGCGCCGGTTCTTCAAGCTCGCCGGAATCTTAGCATGATCGTTCCAGACCAGCAGCAGATCGCCGGTCGAGGGTAAGCGCTTGATCGAGGCTGGAGAGACCGGCGACTGGATGTCGGAGGCGACGGGCGCGCTCCATGTATCGCCGCCATCCGATGACCAGGAGAGGTACTGGCAGCCGCCGCTCGCGCGGATGAACATCATCACGCGCCCATCCTTCAGCTCAACCACACCCGGCTCCTGCGTGGTCACCCGGCGCCCCTGCGTGTCATACCCCTTGAATACGCTGCGGCTGCGTCGCCATGTGGCACCGTCATCGTCCGACAGATAACACATGAGCGTTCCCTGCCAGTCCGCTTTGGGCTCGCCCTGCGGCCAATGCAGACAGAGCGGCAACACGATACGACCGCTCTTGAGCTGGATCGCACGATCATTGTTCAGCACATAGTAACCGACCTCGTCCGTCACGCACATCACCGGTTCGCTCCAGGTCGCACCTTCATCGCGCGAAAGCCGCATCACCGGACGGCAGTCGCGCTCGCTGTTTTTGAGCAGGTAGAAAAGCGCGAGCGCGTCATTCTTGAGGCGCAGCAGACTCACCGACATCACGTTCATACCGCCCTCGTTCGGCACGATGACGCGATCCTCAGCCGTCCAAGTCCGGCCGCCGTCCGCAGAGTACCGCCCGGCCAGATGGGCAGAGTCGTGATCGCCCCCGCCGCCCGTGAAATGCGTGTAGACAAACAGGATGCGCCCGTCCTTCAGCGTGGCGAACGCGCCCTCGCTGTTGCGCGGGTTGCCCTTGGCGGGCGGCAGTTCCAGCACGCGCGCCGGGACGTCCTGCGCGCGCGTTCCGGCAGATATCAGTAGCGCGGCGACAAACCCTGCCCGCGCCAAGCTTATGACACACTCTCTCTTTCGCATACTCGTCTCCCTAGATGTTCAGACAATACGGCCCCGTTCCCGCTGCGCTTCCGTGCTTCACCGGATGGACAGAATGGTTCCGCTGTGTGCCGGCCCGTACAGCACGTTCAGCGCGCCCGTCCCCGAGAAGTAGGCCGAAGACGGTTTGAGCGGCGCAGGCGATTCGGCTCCGCCGTAGAGGCCGGGCGATTTCGGCTGATCGCCCAGCACAAGCCGGTCAACATCGACCACGCCCTCGAAATCAAGTTCCGTCACCACGCCCTCCGCAAGATTCAGCGTCATGCCGGACGGGAACGGCACTGCGGTCCCGCCGAACACTACGGTCGCGCCCGCCGCGCGGACCGCAAGGTTGGTGAGGCTGGGCACCGGGGCGAGCAGCTCCAAAACTCCACCATCGGCCCACACGTCGGTGACGCCCTGCAGCGGCGATGTCACCTGCAAGACACCGCCCTGCACGGCCAGACTGCCGCTGAACCCGTTGACGCCGTTCATCAGCAGTGCGCCGGGGCCTTCCTGAATCAGGCAGCCCGACCCGCTCAGCGTTCCCGACAGCGTGTTGGACAAACTCGTTGTCGCCTGCGCAAAGGCCACGGCACCGGATACCCCGGTCGCCAGCGTGACCGGCACGTCCTCGGCGAAGACCGCTCCGTCTGACAGCACCTCGACGCGCCCGCCGCTGAGTTCGACACGCCCACCGCTGTTGCCTTTGGTGACCGTGCCGTTGACGCGTAGCGTGCCGTTGGACAGCAGCACCTCGCCAAAGCCGCCCGTCGTAACCGGCATGCTCAGCGTCAACCGGTAGAATGTGGAGGTCCCGCCGCTCTGGCAGAAGACGCCGTGCGCATAGTTGCCTGACACATAGGCGGGCCATGTCGGACAGGTGCTCAGTTCGCCGCCCTCCAGCACATAGCGTCCCTCGGTGCCGCTACCGCCCGCGATCATGAAACCGACACCCGCATTATTAAACGCGACAGAGGGCGTCGTGAGGTCAACCACCCCCCCCGCTGCACGAACACGCCCCGCTCCGCGTTGATGCCGGTCCAGTACCCCGGCAGCGCAAACACACGGTTTTGCATCACGGCGCGAGGCCCCTCCATCACATACTCGGGTGACGGCACATGGCGCAAGGCGTTAGCCGGTTGCACGGCCATCTTGCTGAGCGCACCGCGGTTCACCACGCGACCTTCCCGGATGTAGAGCCGGAAATCCCCGGCCGCACTGGCCGAGGCGACGTTCCGATCCAAAACCAATGTGCCCAGACCGGTTTTGAGGAGATGCCCGTTCATGAAGACGTCCGTATCAAGCACCAGTGTCTGCCCCTCTGCCACGCACACCGTCCCGTCCGCAGCAAAGGTGAGCGTGTTCGTCACCGCCCCCGGACAGGTGACCGTTAGCGTGCAGCCCGGCGCGCCTTGATCAAACGTCAACCCTGCCAAGGCCACGCCGGGCGTCACGTCGAGCACGATCTGGTCCGAAGCCTCGAACTGCGAAAAGCCCAGATCCAGTTGAACGTCCGAACCGTTCGGCACGCTGGCCGTGTTGGCCCAATTGCCCAGCGTGGACCACAACGCCCCGTCATGGGCCCCGCCGGTCCAGACGATCCCGGCGTACGGGAGCACGGTGACCGTGCCTTCGCCAAAGGTATAGCTGCCGGCCGGCCGCAGGGTGTTGTTCAAATAGAGCCGTTCAACCACCAGTTCCTTGCCCGCCGCCACCAGCAGGGCACCCGTCCCGCCCACGCGCACGGTCATACCGCTCGAGAGCACGTCACCGTCAACATTCAGCGTGCCATTCGTGACGACCAGGTCGGTCACACCGTTGAAAACCGACGTAGCCCCGCAAACCAGTGTCCCCCCCGACACCACGAGCGGTCCGGCAAAGGTATTGGTCGCGCCGTTGAGGTTCAGCGTCCCGGTGCCGGTCTTGACCAGCCCGCCCAGGCCGGAGAGCGCACCGCTCAAGGTCACCGTACGCCCCTGCGTGTCGAGTACCGTCGGACCGTTTGCGCCGCTCAGCTCCATGTTGAGTGATGATGCCCAGTTCGCGGCCGCCCGCAGCGCGACGCCGCCCAGCCGGACCGATCCCTGCTGGTTTGTGGTCGAGATGATCCCGCCCGCGCCGAGATTCAGCTCTCCCCCGTGTAGATCAATGACATTGTCGGGGTAGCCCATGGCGAACCGGGCACTGTTGACCGTGCCGCCGCTCATGACAAACGATCCGCCCGAATAACGAATCCACGCACCCGAGTAGTAAACGCCTAAACAAATGCCGTTCGAATTGGTCGTCGTCAGCGTGCCGGAACGCATGAAATAGGTGAACGGCGTCGCGCCACTTGCGTTGTGCCGGGTGAAAAAGACATCACCGCACGTCACCGTACCACCGTCATGCAGAACCTGATTCAACGGGGTGAATCCGCTCGGATTATTCAGAATCCTTAGGCAGGTCAAGTGACAGCCGTTGGTGAAGACGACGGTGGCGTTGCCATTCAGCTCGTGCCGCCACAAACCCAGAAACGTGTTTCCCATCTGCGTGTTACCGGCAAACACAAGTTGCCCGTTGATCGAAAAGGAGGCCCCCTGGCCGCCGATGATTCCCGGAAATCCCTTTTTGATCCGTATCGACCCGCCGCCTGTGATCGCCAGCGACCCGTCACCGGGCGTCCGGCTGAGCGGCACGTCCAACGTCAACATACGCCCCGGCCCGACAAACAGGCAGGGCGAGACGATGACTGGCACATGCAACGAGAGCGAGCCGTCGCCGGCAAGGGTCAACTCGCGTTGCGCACACTGCGGGTTGTACACCAGACAGGTCAGCGCCACCGGGCTATCCAGCCTAACGTCCCCGCGCGCGTTCGAGAGATCCGCGACGGCCGTGGTGCCGTTGGGCACGATCCCGCCCGCCCAGTTGGCCGGATCGTTCCACGATTCGCCGTCGCCCGCGCCGGTCCAGGTGACCGGCACCACGACGGAACAGGCCGTCGAGCCACCTGTCACGAAACCATGAGCTGTCGTGTATCGTCCTGGCGGCAGCGCGACGCCGTTGGTGGCGAGCGTGCGCGCGACCACCAGGCCGCGGTTATACGAGGAGCCCGCATAGGGAAAATCGATCTTGCCGTTGCCTTCGATCTCGAGGTCCAGCGGCACGGACACGACCGTCGTGATATCTTGGAAACGCAGGATCGCCCCGTCGCACACCTTCACGGACAAAGGTTCCTCAGAACCCTCAAAGCTGGACAGTTCAAAGTTGATCGGCAGGTTGACATAGCCGTTGCTGATAATCAGGCTGCCTGACAGGAAAGCCTGCGGCATCTCAAAGCCCAGTCCCAAGCCGCCCGCGCCGGTCTTCACGATATCCGCGCGTCCTGAAAAACCGCGGCGCACGGTCAGCCCCTGGCCGGCAACCGGCGTGTCAAAGGTCACATGCCCGCTCATCGAAAGCGGGATCTGGCACGACAGCGAATTCGTCACGCGCAGCACACCGCCTGAAAAGTCGAAGGTCTGCCCTTCCGGCATCCACAGCGAACCGATGTCGCTCGTGACCTGCAGCGTGCCGCCGGACAACCTCACGGCGGCCGTCAGATTGGTATTGCCCACCGAAAGCGCACCAATCTCGGACAAGCCACCACGCTGGACGAACTCGCCTTTCTGCACCTGTACCTTGGCGCTGCGCAGCGTACCCTGTCCGTTTTCGAACCTTCCGGGCGAATTAACCCCTACGACCATCTCCGTCGCCGTCAGCAAGCCCTTACGCAGCAGGTAGTAGCCGTTGGTGTTGCCGGCCGAGCTGACATGGCCCAATCTCACGATATTGGCCGTGACCGTACTCTGTTCCGAATCCTGCACCAGTGTACCCCGCGTAGTCGCTGCGCCGGCGACACCAAAATTAAGGCTGTTTACCGACCACGTCGTCTGGTTGGTCAACGTCACGACCGCCTGATATCCGGCGTTACCGAAACCGATTTCTGCGGAAGGGATCGCCAGCGAGGCGGTGCCCGAAAAGAGGGTCGAGCCCGCGCCGAAAACCACCGCGTACCCGCTGGTCATCGTGTTCGAGACCGCGCCTTCGAACTCCACCGTCCCCAAGCCCATCTGGTCGATCCGGCCCTGAGCCACGATATTCGGGGCGATCACCAGCCGGTTGTCCGCATGCCCGCCCACTTGGAAGCCGCCGTTCGGCGCGGGGATGCTGGTGCCAAACATGAGCGCAGCACCCGGCTCCGCTTCAATACGCACCGTTCTGGGCATCGTCGCGGTGAGTTGCAACCGTCCGATCGTCACGGCCCCGCTGGTGTCGAGCCGAATCGTATCCGCCGCATTCACCGTGACAACGTCATTTGCCGCTTTCGGATACCCCGTGCCGCCCTGCCAGTTCCCGGGTGTTGTCCACTTGTTGTCAGGCCCGCCACTGACCCACGAATAATCCGCCGCAGCCGCAATCATTGCCGACCACGCCAACCAGACGGACGCACATCTGATGACACTCCATTTGCATGTATGCATAGAATGACCCCTTCACGGTTTCCGAATCAGCCCAACCACAAACGGCCTCGCCCAAACTCGGTATCAATATAGTCCAGATAGAGAAACAAGACGTTCTTAAAAATAGAATTCTATTTTCGTGTTGTTTTATTATGGCAGGCTGTTTCATATTGGAGTCTGGTTATCGACGTCTGCGCAGTATGCATCTGCGCGGTATGCGACACCCCCTGCCGTTCCTAAGTCGAGATGCGCGCGACATGATCATCAAAAACTCCAGAATGCGTTATGGCGACCTGCCGAACTACCGGGCCTTCAATCTGGCCAAGATCGGTATCCCGCACATCCCCGTCTTATATTTCATCCGGCACACGCAACGGCTCGCCCCGATCGAACCGCATTGCCATAAGGGCTGTTTTGAACTGGGCCTCTGCCTGCGCGGCTCGCTGGTTCTGGAGAACAACGGAACCCGGCACAACGTGTTGGCCGGCGGCATCTTCATCAATAAACCCGAGGATGCCCACCGCCTGCTGGATTATCCCAAAGGCACCGTGCTCTACGGCATGCTGATCCGCACGGAGAGCCCCAAGCACACGCTGCTGCGCTTCACGAAAGCCGAGAGCGCGGAGATCCGCAAGCGGTTGCACGCGCTGCCCGCTCATTTCGCCGCGAACACTTCGCTGGTCAAGCACGAGTTTTCGGAACTGTTCCGGGCCTACGACTCGCTGCAGGGGCATTACCGTACGCTCTGCATGACCGCCGCCTGCATGCGGCTGGTCACCGGCCTGCTGGAGATTTCTCGGCACGGCCCTCCGGTTTCACACTCCGACCGGATCGGCGCGATCATCGACACCCTGCGCCGCGCGCCCGAAAAGCATTACGACATCGACTCGCTGGCGCACCAGGCCGCACTCTCGCCCTCGCACTTCATCAACCAGTTTAAGGCCGTGACCGGCTTGCCGCCCCACCATTTTATCCTGATGTGCCGCATCGACGAGGCCAAACGACGCCTGCGCGAAACCGTCCAGCCGGTCACGCGCATCGCGCAAGATTTGGGTTTCTGCTCCTCCCAACACTTTTCCTCGCATTTCAAGCGCGCGACCGGCCTGAAGCCGCTTGACTGGCGCAAGCCGTCGCGGCTCTAGCGTGATCGGCCCGCGGGGTCGCTCGCCCCCATGCGGGCCATCATCCTCACTGATCGACCAGGCCAGATTTATGGTGGCGAGTGCGGGGACAACCACAACCGTCACGTCCTTAAGCCATTTGGCATGGAGAGTGTGGTCATAGGCGACTCCCTTTTCTTAAAACCTCTCAACCGTTCTTTTGAGGACTACCGCAGTTCCGTCTCGACCTGAACCGACCGCCCCCGGTATGCTTGGGCCATGACGAACAGGAGCAGACCATGAGCGGCGCGCATCACAAAAGGACGGCTGGACTCACCGTGGCGGTGGGCATGAGTGGCGGGGTGGATTCCGGCGTCACAGCCTGGTTACTCAAGCAACAGGGGTATAACGTCATCGGACTGACGATGAGCATCTGGGATCCCAAGCAGCCGTTCACCTCGGCCAAGCGGAGCGCCTGTTACGGGCCGGGTGAAGCCGACGATATTGCGGCGGCACAAGCGACCGCTGAACGGCTCGGCATTCCCCATCACACCGTGACGCTGGCCGACGAGTACGACCGCCAGGTGCTGGACGCGTTCCGCAGTCAAAATCTGGCCGGGCTGACACCGAACCCCTGTGCGCTCTGTAACCCGATCATGAAGTTCGGGCTGTTACCGGCTCGTGCCCGTGCGCTCGGCATCCCCTTCGACTTTTTCGCGACCGGGCATTATGCCCGTATCGTGCGCGATGAGACCGCCGGACGTTTCCGCCTGCTGCGCGGCGTGGACGCGTCCAAGGACCAGTCTTACTTCCTCGCGCGCCTGACGCAAACACAGTTGGCCGAGATCCTCTTCCCGCTCGGCGGCAAAACCAAGCAGGAGGTGCGCGCGCTGGCACGTGAGGCCAGACTGGATGACCTGAACGAGAAACCTGAAAGTCAGGATTTCTTCGAGGGCGACGACATCTCGATCCTCTTCAACGGTGCCGGCACCGAGCCAGGCCCGATCGTGGACACCACCGGACGCGTGCTTGGCCAGCACCGCGGCATCATTCACTACACGGTCGGCCAGCGCGACGGCCTCGGCATCGCGGTGGGACGCAAGGTGTACGTCAAAGAGATCCGCGCCGCCACCAACACGCTGGTTGTGGATGACCGCGAAGGCGTGCTGGCCGACGCCTGCCGGGTGGCCGACATGCAGTGGATCGCGGGCGAGCCCCCTGACGCAACACGGCCGATCACTGCCCGGTTGCGTTACCGCCACAAGGGCGTCATGTGTCGCTTCACGTGCTGCGAGGACGGTACGCTCGAATTGCGCTTCGACGAGCCGCAGTTCGCTGTGACGCCCGGCCAGATGGCGGCACTCTACGACGGCGACGACGTGTTGGGCGGCGGCTGGATCAGATGCGCCTCTTGCCACACCGCTTGAAGTCTGCGGATGGCCGTCTCAGGATCGGTCGCCCGATTGACCGCGCGCACCACCGCAAAGGCCGTGGCGCCGTGACGCCTCACGCCCGCCAGATTTTCCGGGCCGATCCCCCCGATCGCGACGGTCGGCACAGGCGAAGCGCGGATGATCGCTCCCATCTCCTCCAGGCCGAGCACCGGATCGGGGATCGCCTTGGTCGGCGTGGCGAAGACCGGCCCCACGCCGATGTAGTCTGGCGCGCATGCGACCGCGTCTGCGGCCTGCCCGCGGTTGTGCGTGGAGAGACCAAAGATTTTTCCCGCTTCCGGCCAGCGCCGCCGTGCCTCATCCAGCGGCATGTCGTTTTGGCCCAGATGGACGCCGTCGGCATCGACCTCGCGCGCGACTTCGACATCGTCGTTGACCACGAGACGCGTGGCCGTGCCGCGCGTGATGGCGCGCAGTGTTAGGCCGACCGCAACGATCTCCTCTCGCGCCGCGCGTTTCATGCGCAACTGCAGCCATCTCACGCCGCACGCCACCGCCGCCTCGGCGCAACGCGCGTATCCCGTGACCGGATCCGTCAAAACCAGATATAACCCCTGCATTTCGATTTTGGACGTCTGCATCATGCGCCTACTCTCCTCCGCACAGCGGACATGTCTCGCGCCGCGTCACGCGCACGGTCCGCGCGGTCATGCGCCAGGCGTCGAACACGAACAGGCGACCGATCAGCAGCGTCTCTGTTGGTGCCCCGAGCAACAGCTTGACCGCTTCAATCGCCTGCACCGATCCGATCACACCCGGCAACGCGCCCAACGGGCCGCGCGGTACGCCGCTCTCTGCCGGCGGCGGCTGTTCGAACACACAACGGTAACAGGCAGCACGACCGGGGGCCACCGTCATCGCCAGCCCCTCGAACGCGCGGATGCCGCCATGCACCGCCGGGCGTCCGGTCGCGTGGCAGAGATCCCCGATCAGGAATTTCGCATCGAAATTGTCGGTGGTGTCGATCACGACGTCATATCCTCCGACCACCTCGCGACCGTTCTCAACGGTTAAGCGTTCTGGGATGGGCACGATGTCGACGTCGGGATTCAGCGCGCGCAGGGCTTCCGCCGCCGACGCGGCCTTGGGCCGACCGAGATCGGCAGTGCGGTGCAGAATCTGGCGCTGCAGATTGCTCAGCTCCAGCGCGTCGCTATCCATGACGCCGATCCGTCCCACGCCCGCCGCCGCCAGATAGAAGGCCGCCGGCGATCCAAGCCCGCCCGCGCCGACCACCAGTACTCGGCCTGCAGCCAGACGCGCCTGACCGGCCCAGCCAATCTCCGGCAACGTCAGATGCCGTGCGTAACGTGTTTGCTGAAGGGTCGTGAGTTTCATGCAGACACCTCCCCGGGCGACAGCAATACCGACCGGTATGCAGCGTCCCAGTTTTTGAAAACAGGATCTAGCCCGCGTCCGCGCAACGTGGCGCAGATATCCGTCACGTCACGGCCGTCCGATACCGCGAACTGCCCCTCATCCTCAGCATGACCGTCATATCCGCCTACCGTCGTGCGGCTGCCCGCACTCATCCGGTTGATGCCGACTCCCGCCAAGCCATCGCGGAACGCCGGTGCTTCGCGCGTCGAGAGTACCAGCGTAGTCTCCGGCAGGCAGATGCGGAAGGCGAAAATGAGCTGCGCCAGCAGGCGGTCAGAGACCGGATGCGGAGCTTGAAATCCCCCGGACTCGGGACGCAACCGGGGGAACGAAACGGAGAACGCCGCGCGCCAGAAACGCTGCTGCAATGCGCGGACATGACGGAAGAGCGCAAGCGCGTCGGCAAGCGGATCGGCCAGTCCCAGCAGGACGCCGAGCCCCACGCTCGCGACGCCACCGGCCAGTGCACGCGACGGGGCCTCCACCCGTGCCGCGTAATCGCGCTTGGGGCCCCATCGATGAAAGCGCTCATAGGCCTCGGGATCGTAGGTTTCCTGGTAGAGCGTCACACCCGTACAACCTGCCTCGGCCAACGCTCGGTACTCGTCCACCGTCATCGGGAATGCCTCGACCGTGACCTCGTGGAAAAGACGTGCCGCCATGCGGACGCCTTCGCGCAGGTAGTCGAAATCGGCACGCGGCGTACGCTCGCCCGTCAGCAGCAACACCTGCTCGAAACCCAGCCGTTTGAGCGCAGCCAGTTCGCGTTCGATCTCATCGGGTTCCAGCCGGTGGCGCACCTGGCGTCGATCGGCGGCAAAACCGCAGTAGGCGCAACCGCCAGAGCAGTAATTCGAGAGATAAAGCGGCGCGTAGAGTTGGATCGTACGGCCGAACTGGCGACGCGTCAGCGCCTGCGCCCGCTGCGCCAGGGCCTCCAGCCAGCGCGCCGGTTCCGCGCGTGCCAACGTGACGAACGCCGTTTCGTCAGGCTCTTCCGCAGACAGGGCGGCGGCGACGGCCCTCGCATCCGGCGGCGGCAGTGCCAGCCAAGGTCTCGGATCCAGTTCGGGAAGAATCACGCTGGTCGATGCGGTTGCGACATTCACGCGTGTGCCCCTCCCTGCAGAAAGGCGGTCAGCGGGCTGCTGGCCTGCGCCTCCGTCCCCACGGGCATCAGGCCGGCCAGCCGGGCGCGGCGGCCGGCCACCACCGCCTGAGCAAAGGCCGCGGCCATGGCTGGCGGGTCTTCCGCATCAGCCACAGCCGTATTGACCAACACCGCATCACAGCCCATCTCCAACGCGGCGGCCGCTTGCGACGGCGAACGCAGGCCTGCATCCACAATCACCGGGATCCGCGCCTCGCGTATAATGATCTTGAGCAGCTCGGCCGAGGCCAGTCCCTGGCCGCTGCCGATCGCCGCACCCAGCGGCATGACCGAGGCGCAGCCGACCTCTTCGAGGCGCTTGGCCAGAAGCGGGTCAGGCGCGATGTACGGCATGACCAGCCATCCGTCGGCCGACAACACGCGCGCGGCCTCAAAGGTTTCAATCGGGTCGGGCATCAGGTGGCGTGGGTTAGGATGGATCTCGACTTTAACCAGACGGCTGCCGCACAGTTCGCGGGCGATGCGTGCGGCCTGGATCGCCTCCTCGGCGTTACGCGCACCCGACGTGTTGGGCATCAGCGTGACATCTTTCATCCCCAGCAGCGGGGCCAGCAGCGCGTCGTTCGGACGGTCGCGATCAAACCGGCGCAGCGCTACGGTCACGATCTGAGCGCCCGAGGCGGCCACAGCGCGCGCCATGACATCGGCACTGGAGAATTTGCCTGTTCCCAGCAACAGGCGTGAGGTGTAGGCATGGCCGCCCAGCACCAGAAAGTCATCCTCGTGATTCATGCTTTGTTGTTCCCTTGGGTTCGAGTCGAACGAAAATGCGCGACAGGGTACGGTCAAACAGATCAGCCGCCGCCCGCGAAGGTCAGCAGTTCCACGCGGTCGTTCTCGGCCAGCGCAGCGGCGGCCTGTTCGGCGGCCGGCACCACGCGGTCGTTCACCACCACAGCCACACGTGCGGCAGAGGCCTGTTCGGCAATCAGTTCCGACACGGACTGCGCCGCAGTTTCGTAAGGTTCACCATTCAGTATCACTCTCATGGTCGCGTTCCTCCCGCTGGCGCCGGAAAACAAAAAGGGAACGCACGCCGGTCGGGTGCATTCCCTGCTTGAGTCTCCCTTCGCCGGCATGATCCGGATCAGGTTCTACGGGTGTGATCTCAGCTCTCCCTTGCGGAAGAACACCCCGGCCGTTTGTGAAAGAGCGTACGCCAGCCGTCTTCGCGTGTCAACCCCCCGTTCGAGATCGACTCCCTCCCTTCTCCCGCTCACCGCCTTTCGTCACGTCAAAAACTTGCGGTGAGCGACACCCCGCCGACTAGCTGGGTGCTGGCATGCGTCTCACCGTCGATATACTGGCGAGCGGAGTCGCGCAGCCGGCCGTGGAGCTGTTCGTACACCGCCACGTACGGCGCGAGAACAATGTCATCCGTGATGCACCACTCCAGCGCGGCCGAGACCCAGACATCCTTGAAGGCATAGGCGTCAAACTCGGCGTCGTAGCGATTGCGCCGCGGATTGCCGAAGCCGATCCCACCGCCGAGCGACAGCGAAAGCGGATCGGTTTCGCGTCCGCCCGCCGCCTGCACCAGCGTGAAGGTGTGCCCGATTTCGGCGGCCAAATACATCGCGCCGTATTCATTGTCGATGTCGAACTCGACCGACAACGCAGGAGCCAGCCATAGATCGGGCAACGCGACGCCGACGTTGATGAACTGCGTGTCAGGGTTTGACTCACCCCGACTCTTTTTCACAGCCGGATGGTGTTCGTAAATATAATTGCCGAACAGTTCCACCGTCGTCGGCAGCAGCGCGCAGTCGTCGGGTGCAAAGACATGCACATAGCCAGGGCCGAATGCCAATTCCTGATACTGACCTTTGCGGTTGCCGTACCCACCGTGCTTACGTCCCCAAGTTGTGGTGTCCAGAATCGCGCCGGCCCACAGGTTAAAGCCATGCCACTCGGCCAGTGCCTCAAGGGTCAGGATCGGGTCGCGATTGTCGACCAATCCGTAGGTGAGCTGCCGCGAACAGAAATCGACGGCCACTTCGAAACTCGGGGCTTGTTTTGCAGGCGCGGCGAGAGACTCAACCGCAGCGCTGTCGACGGTGGCGGAGGATTCCGCCATCGCCGCCTGGATCATGCAGAGGCCGCAGTAGGCGGCACTCGTGACGATACTTTGAGCTGTCATGGTTTCCTTGTTTATGTGAAGCCGGCTCCGCCCTTCGGAGTCCGGCCGAAATGTCTTCAGGGCATGCTGATTTTGTGCTTGCGCCCCAGCATCCAAAATCCGCCGAACAACGCGCCCAGCAGTGCGCACGGCGTCAGAATCCACACCGTCTGATGGCCCAGAACGAGCTGATAGTAGAGCGTGGCGACGCTCCAGCCCAGCACGGTGAGATAGACCGCCAGCAAGACACCGTAGAATCGGCCCAGCTCGCGGAACGCCGCGCCCATTGCCGCCAAGCACGGCACGTAAAGAAGCACGAACAGCAGATAGGCGAAGGCCTGGTGCGGGCCTTTAGAAAAGTGTTGACGCATCGCGCGGAAGACCGAGACATCCGAATCGACCTCTGCGGCCACAACCTCTTCGTCGCCGCTCACCGCCCCCAGTCCCAACGGATCACGCAGACCTTGGCCAACTCCCGCCAGGTTCGCGGGAATGGTGGCTAAAGCGTCTGCCAGCCCCTGCCAGAGATTGAAGGGGGCGTCTTCCTCGTCTGTGCTGGCGTCGGCGTTCGACGCGTCATGCTCAGTCTGGCCATAGAGTGACGTCAGCGTGCCCACCACCGCCTCCTTGGCGAAGAGGCCCGTGAAGAGCGCGACCGAAGCGGGCCAGTTGTCTTGCTCGACGCCCATCGGCTCAAACAGCGGCGTGATCGCCGTGCCGACCGTGCAGAGCAGCGAGTCTTGGGAGTCCTCGTTGCCGAACGAGCCGTCACGCCCGACTGAATTGAGGAACCCGAGCAGCAGGACCATCGGCACGATCACCCGTCCGGCGCGGAAAAGGAAGACCTTCAGCCGGTCCCACGTGTGCAGCAGGATGTGCTTGAGGCGCGGCAGGTGATACGGCGGAAGCTCCATGATAAAGTGCGACGGCTCACCCTGGAACAGCGTACGCTTCATCAATAATCCCGTCACAACCGCTAAGACGATACCACTGATATAAATCCAGAACACCATGCGTCCGGGATGCACACTGAAGAAAGCCGCGCCGAAAACCACATAGACCGGCAGCTTCGCGCCGCACGACATGAAGGGGACCATGAAGATGGTCAGAAAGCGGTCACGCCGGCTCTCCAGCGTACGCGTCGCCATGATCGCCGGCACCGAGCAACCGAACCCGACCAGCATCGGCACGAACGATTTGCCCGGCAGACCCAGCCAGCGCATGAACCGGTCCATCACAAACGCGGCACGCGCCATATAGCCTGAATCCTCCAATAGCGAGAGGCAGAAGAACATGAAGAAGATCGGCGGTATGAAGGTCGCCATCGTCTGCAGGCCCGCGCCGATGCCGCCGGCGAGCAGTGCCACCAGCCAGCCGGGCGCCGCGACGCGCGTCAGCAGCACTTTGGTGCCTTCGACAAACAGCGTGCCGCCGGCCCGATCGAAGAAATCGATAAAGGCGCCGCCCACGGTCTGTGTCAGCCAGAACACGGCATACATCACCAGCAGGAAGAAGGGAATGCCGAGAAAGCGGTTCAGGATGATTTTGTCGGCTTTGGCCGTGAAGTATTCTTTGAACTCCGTGTGGTGCAACACATCGCGGCAGAGCCCCTGAATCACGCCGTAGCGCGTCTCCGCCAGAATCACGTCTGGTGTTTCCTTGAGCACTTGACCAATGCGCGCCGCGCATTCATTGACCAGCAACGAAGCCAGATCCTTAAGCTCGGCCGCCTTCTCCGTCACCAGCGGGTCGCCTTCCAGCAGGCGGACCGCCACCCAGCGCGTCGGCACATCCAACGCCTTGGCGGTCAGCGCGCTGCCGGCCTCAAGCACGCTGATCTCGCGCTCCACCTCATCCGGATAGTCATACTGGAACAGATGAACGGCAGGGGCGCGCATCGCCTCGTCCAACGCCTGCGCGAGCGTAGCGATCTCGCGCGGATTCTGGGCGTTCACACCGATCACGGGGCAATTCAGGTGGCGCGCCATGTGTTCAATATCAATGTGGATCTTACGGTTACGCGCGATGTCCATCATGGTCAGCACCACGATCATCGGAACCTTCAGCTCCAGCAAGAGCAGCGTCAGATAGAGGTTCCGCTCCAGATTGGTGGCGTCCACCACATTCACAAAGAGATCGGCCTGACAGCTCAGCGCGTACGCCAGCGTCACGCGCTCGTCCTCACTCAGCGCGGTCAGCGAATAGACGCCCGGCAGATCGACCAGTGTCGCTTCTCCGCCGCTGGGCAGACGCAACTCGCCCTCCTTCTTTTCAACCGTCACGCCCGGCCAGTTGCCGATACGCTGACGCGCGCCGGTAAGTCCGTTGAACACCGTGGTCTTACCCGAGTTGGGATTGCCGACTAAACTGATCTGAAACGTTCTTTTCATTCCTTAGCTCCCGCATGGTGACGCGCGTCAGAGTGGCTTCACTTTCAATACACCCGCCTCGGCCCGCCGCAGCGAAAGATGAAAACCGCGGACCTCAAACTCAAGCGGATCGCCCAGCGGAGCCACATTCACCAGCTTGAGCTTTGCACCGCGCGTCAGGCCCAGCGCCAGCAGTTTCGCGCGGTAGGCTGGGTTTCCCGCCGCATAGCCGGTGATTTCAACAGTTTGTCCGGGCGTCATTTCAGTCGGTGTCATGGCACGCTCCTTTGTTAAAGGCGCGTCACTTTATTAGATAGGACTAACATTCGCAAGCGAAAATTTTGGTTTTTTTCTACGGCAAGTGAATGGCATTCACCACTTATGTTCCTCTGTGGCTACAAATCCGCCCGACATGAATGCGGTTGTCACTGCAGCATCATGAGCGTCCCAGAAGCATAAGCCTTTAGCGATATTTCGGACGGCGTGACAAGCAACTGAAGCTGGAGCGAGGTCGTGCCGCCGACAAGCGCCACCGTCCAGGAATCGAACACCGCGAGGCCGCTGCCACGGGCGAGCGTATAGACGCCTGGCGCGAGGCCTTTGGAAATGTCTACCGTGAAGACACCCGTGCCGCCCTCAACGGACAACGTGCCGAAATCATAGGTTGGTGACAACGTCCTCGCGTTGCCATTCGCCATGAAGACGAGATTCGTCGCGGGCAGTATCACCGACCCGACGCCCTGGAACGTCATGTTCTGGCGTCGCCAATCACCGTAACCGTCTACGAACCGGCCCATCCACTTGTACGTCAGATAGGCCTCGATCTGCCTACGCACCGCAGTGGGGAGCACGGTGTCGTAGAGGAGGATCTCGGACTGGATTTCCTGCCCTCCCTTGTACGCGCCACCGTCGCCTCCGTAATAGGCGAAGTTGAGCAACGGGAAATCATTTGTCGCCTCGAAGGTGAAGACCTCGGGCGCGCCCGTAAACCCAGCGGTCACCGGATTCACAGGATTGCCATTCAACCAGACGCGACCGGACTTCAGCAACGTCGTCGTACCCGACGCGTAGATCGCGCTGTTGAAGTTGTTGAGATTCGCCCGCTGTTGCACCAGTTCGGTCACGCCAATCGAATCAGCAAAGGGCACGCCTCCTCCACGTGAGGAGTCCTGCACGATGAAACCCGTACGGATGGACGTTGCCGCCTGATTGTTGCCAGATGCATTATGATTGTTACCGTGCCACATCGTATCAGCCGTGTTCAGTCGCCCCAACCGCAACGTATTTCCCCATGTGTCTCCGTATCCGATTCCGTTCGCGTAATCCAGCCAGTTTGTGGCGACGCCCCCCGTCTCTCGGGCGACGCACCGCGGACGCCTGTCCATACTGATCGTTGGACTCGTTGCTTCCTTCTGATCAGCCGGCGCATAGAGGTAGTAGTCATTCGCCTGCCGCAATTCGGCGCGACGGTCAAAGAGACCCCAGACACAATCGGGACGAATCGAAGCTGGCACAACATCCTTCGAGAGAATCATGGAATCGCGCGCGGAAGGGTCGAACCAGTGCAACGGTGTCGTCGCCGCAATAGCGGTTTCATCCGGCGGCAGCGGAGCCAGCTTCACCTTTCCGCCACCGGCCTCCAACGATCCCGTGAAGGTTCCCCCCACGACGACAGTCTCATTTGAAATCGCCACCGAACCAGTGCCAGTCAGAACCAACTGCCGTGTGCCACCCTCCGGATACTCTTCAAGTCCCCACTTGCGGGCGAGATACCTTTCGATGCGTTCACGGGCAACGGTTGTCAGCGCATTCGAGAAGATCAACACTTCGGCGTAGTTCTGTCCACCGGAGTTGGAGACGCCACTGGTCCCCCACCCCAACCCAGCAAGCACGACTTTATTTTCAGTACAGTCAATTGAAATCACCTGCCAATCGCCGTTCAGACGCGTCGTCGAGGCATTAACGGACTTCGAATCAACCCATGTCGGATAGTTGGGGTTCTGCATGATGGGGTCTGCAAGCGTCTGCCCCGAGCGGGCGAACGCCGAAGCAGAAGAACGGCCAATGATCTGCGAACCGCCCCCCTGCTGCGAACCGAGCACCATCACAATGTATCGCGCACTCTGCTCGACTGGATGGATGTCAGTAATGCGGCTCTCGTCAAAATAGGTGAACGGCAGACGTCGGCTCTCCGTAGCTGAATTTCCAATGTTTCCCGTCCATTCCTCCGTCAGCGTCTGGCCATAGCCACCGCAACTGACATAGTTGAGGCCATTGAGACCATTGGAGACGACATACGGATAGAGGTTGGGCATATGTGCGTTGACGTCATACTTGAAATGACGCGCATTGAAGGCGCACCAAGTCCGTTGAGAAACGCGGCGATCGAGCCATTTCTCGATGATCGGATAACCGTTCGTATAATGAGTATAATTATCCGGGAGCGTGGTCTCGCCACTCTTCCTGGACCTGTAACCAACAAGCGACTCGCCCACGGACGCGTCGAACCAGAGAGAGATGTCATCCGAGAAGTCGCGTTCGATCAGCGCAGCCGGATCGGCAAGTTCGAAGCGACCTGTTCCTTCGGTCTGCAGATGCAGACTGCGATCCGTGTATTCGAGTTTCACGGTCACGCCATCCTGCGCGACCAAGGTGCCGCCACCGCGGATGTCCCGAATGGTGCTGTCCTGCGCCAGAACCAGCACGCCACCGTCCGCCACCGAGATGGTGTCGTAGGCAGAATTCCCCGTCAGCGTGAGACGTCCGCCGGGGTTGACAACGATAGAGGACGGTATTCTGCCACCGAACTGAACGGAGTCAAATGTCTGCTCATCCGAAATAGCGAGCGCAAAATCCCTCAACCGGGAGAAATTATATTGGTCACCGACCGGAATACGGGCGAACTTCACCATGTTCGTGAAAATGACCTGTCCGCTGGCCGCGTTTTCCTCGCCAAAGACGATCTCGCCGCCGAAGACGGGATAGTCGGCCACGTAGGCCACCCTCTCACCGAATTCAATCTGATCGCCACCTTCGACGACCAGCGTGCCACCACCATAGATGCCGCCTGTGAGGCGGAGTTGCGTGAAACCGGAGTCCGTGGGGTTCTCCAGCGTCACCTGGCCATTGACGACGAGAATATTCGCCAGCGTATAGCGGGAGGCCCAGTCGGGCAAACGTGCTTTAAGAGTAAGTGTCCGGCGAAACACGTCTACCGGATTTGCAGCGGCTGAGGCATCATGTC
>DAOTKE010000053.1:0-21676 GCA_035449085.1 Kiritimatiellia bacterium
GTGTTTCCCTGATAAACAACGCGCGAGCCCAGTTCAAATAAAAACGCCCTGGGCAAGAAGGAGTCGCTTGGTTTTCGGCCCTTGATGCTTGGTGATGGCGGAGCTGGACAGCGGACGCTTGCACTTCGGGCAGATGATCTTCCCGCGCAGCGAAAACTCGCGCGTGTGTAGCGTGGGCCGAATTCTCTTGTTCCTGCTCAAGCCATATTGTATACTCCCAACGAGTCAACGGGGGGTACGTCCTCCGTTTGACGGCAACAGTTCCGAACGGATGCCTGAACCGTTGCAATGCCCCGCAACACTCCAGAAAGACATCAAGGGCCTATTATGAAGACAAATTGCTTTATGGCCAGCCTTGCAACGGGGTTGCTCATGGCGTCGATGCAAGCGTTTGCGCAGGACAGTGTGGATGTGCGTTTCTACGGGCCCGATCGCACACACCTGCTATACCACGGTGCTGTCCCAGGTGATGGTGCGGTCAGGCTCGTGGCGACCCACGACGGCGGCGGCGAGCGCCAAATTTCCTATGCCGAAGGTGCCGGTGCCTTGATCCAAGGTTCGCTTCGTGAGACCGGCTTGGCGACCGGTACGCACCGTTACGAGATACAGAAATGCGACCGCGATCCGGTGACCGGGGAATTAGAGCCTTGGTACGGGGTTGCAGGCCACGATGTGTCGCTGGATGGAGTTTCCGCCGGGGGCGAGCTGCGCTACGACGAGGATCTGGAGGATGTCCGGATCGCCGGCGTTTCCGTGCCGCCGAACATCACCCTTACCCTCGCGGGAACCCTGATTGCGCCGACAAACGATACCGCCGCACTTTCGGTTGAGGGTGCGCTGTTGCTGGATGGTCCGGTCACCCTGCTTCCGCACGTGCGCGGGGGCGGGCTTGACGACATCCCGTTCCGCGTGCATCTGGACGTGCCGACCAGCCTGTCCGGGCTCACCGGCGGAATGTTCGCCATGAATGCGGCGGGCTCTTCACTGCGGAACAGCGATGGCGTGCATGTCGTTCCGGGCTTTGGCGGTGAACTGCAATCGATCACCAACGGCGTCGTATACCTGTGGGAACTCCGGAAAGGCGCCACGCTGAGCATTTCGGACAGCCAGTTTTCATCCGGCACGACGCCCGGCTATGGCTATAACGGGCACGAGTGCCGCGATGGGACGCTGTTGTTGGACAACGTCGTCTGGAGCAGCCTTTTCACTGCAACCGGAGCGGCTGAAGTCGAGGCCGAGAATTGCGATTTCAGGGATCGGGTTGAAGTCGACAACGATACGGCGTCTTCAGACTCTGTCAAGTTCCTTGCCACCTCCAGTCGCTTCACATCCTTTGCAGCAAGCCGTACTGGCAGCGGTTTGGTCATGTTGAACCAGTGTCTTTTCTCCGAACAGGTCGCCGCTTACGGTGGCGCGGCTCAGTTCGAGGATTGCGAGTTCGGACAGGGCTTCCGGTTGCAGAACCGCAGCGCGACGGTGATCACTCGATGCCTCTTCCTGGACGCGCTGGTTTTTGCGAGCAGTGTGCCGGGAGAAGATCCGGACGTGCCGCGCTGGTACGAGGACACGTCCCCCAGTCCGACGATCCAAGGCAACGCCTTCATGGGTGATGTCGCTTTGCACTACGAGACCTTGGTCGGCGTCAGCGATCTGCCCTCGGCGCCGATCACCATCGGCGCGAACTACTTTGGCAGTCCGGGGGGCTGGTACAATGACGCCACCGGCTTGGAGCGCGGTTTTCTACCCCAGTCCTATCGTGCCCGCGTTCGCGGCAACTCCGGTCCAACGCCCGCCTTCAATATTGACGCGCCCTCCTCAGCATCCCCGTTCTCCGGGACGAGGCAGGACCGGCGTGTTTTCCCGCGATTCTGGCTGAACGGTCATGTCGTGGGCCAGAACACCATCAACCACCAGAGTGGCACCCTCGACAGCACGGCCAGCCGCATCCTGATCAAGGGACGCGAGACGCTGCTTGCCGTCGATCTGTCCTGCACGGAAGAGTCCCTCGCCGGTGTGCGCGTCTATGCGGAATGGAACGGCGAGGAGATCGACGCCACACCCACCGTGCGCCAGGTGCGACGGGACCCCGCTCGCTTCCCCCCCAATGAAATCCGCTATGGTCGCAGCACGTTCTCCTTTGTCCTGCCGCCGGTCCAGGAAGCAACCCTGCCCGTGGTGGTGCGGCTCGACGCCTCCGGTGTCGCCGGCTACGATCCGGCCTCCTATCCCGACGAGGACGCCGTCCTGCTCTCCGGAACGGTTGTCTTCAAAGACCCGCCTGAACGTCCGCTGCGTATCTGGGTTATCCCGGTAGAGGTTTCAGGCGTCTTCGGATCCTGGGGGACCGGCAACGCCGCCGATACCGTCGAGGCACTTAAGCGGGAGATCCCCAATCAACTCGCCATTCCATCCGACAAGCTCAGTGTGCTGGAGAAGCCCGTGCTATCGGTGTGGTCGCCACCTTCGACGTTCCGGAAGCCATGGCTGCCTGTCGTATCGCAAGGGGCTCGGACAGTTCGACCGTGCTCAACGTAACGGCCACCGGCTTGCAGAGCGCAACGTTGCAGGCCCCTGTGTCGGACAGCACGATCGAAGGCATGTTGAACGCGCATTGGGACGTGGAGTCCATCAACGCGCCCGCACCCGGCCAAGTCCGTCACCTGCTTTTCTACCGCACCGCCTCTGCGCAGCCATGGACTCTGTTCGCCGGGCCCACGTCCGCCACCAACCTGCTGACCTTGACCACGGCCTTTCCTGAAACATCGACACTCGCGCTGCGGCTTGTGAGTTCCGACGGCATTGACTCGGTGGAGCATGTCGTGGACGGCATCACCGTCCTGCCCCGCGCCCCCATTGTCACAATCCGTTCACCGCTGGCCGGCACCATCTCGCAGAGCAATGCCGTATGGCGGCTGGCCGCCGACATCACCGAGTTCCCGACGCAGACGGCGGATGAGGGCGTCTGGACCTCCTCGCTGCAGGGCGAACTGGGGACCGGCCGGATGATCGAATCCCCGCTCGACATCGGCGAGCATCTGCTGCGCTACGAAACCGGCACGTCCGGCGGCCTGGTGGGCTGCGCCGAAGTCGCGGTTTCCGTACTGGAGACGCCCGACTCGCTGCCGCTCGGTTTTGTGGGAACGGATCTCACCCTACACCATCAGGCGGCGGATCCCACGGGGTTGATCCCGACGTACCTGCTCTCCGGCGTCACCAACCGCTTTGTCTTGCGCGTACGCACCGGCGGTGTCGGCGGCACGTCGCGCTTGAGTCTTTTCCTCCGGAAACCCGTCGGCGGCGAAATGCTGGCGGCCACCTATGGCGTGACGCACGAACCTTTCTCCATGCAGTTCTTTCCACTCGATTGCTTGGCCGATCAGTCGGGAGCCTACGAGGTGCGCGCCGTGCTCGATGAGGTGGATCCCGTCGATCCCGACCTCTCCGATAATGAACGAATCTGGACCTTCTCGACCGTCACGCCGACCATTACGCTGAACCGCAACCCGCCGGGGGGCGGCGTGGTCTCCGGTGACGGAACTTACCTCTATGGGGCGCAGGTGACCGTGGGCGCCGTTGCCCATCCCGGCTTCACGTTCACCAAATGGTCGGCGACGGCAGGAGGCGCGGCCGTCTCGACCGAGTCGGAGTTCTCGTTCACCGCCACCGAGGACCGCACCCTGTGGGCGAATTTCCAGGCCCTGCCCGTCATCACGCTCCTAGCCTCCCCGTCCGACGGCGGTTCGGTTGCGGGCGCGGGCACCTATCCGCTCGGCGACACGGCGACGGTTGTTGCCACGCCGAACACCGGATATGCCTTCGTCAACTGGACCGAGTACGGCTATGAGGTATCCGCAGACGCTTCCTACAGCTTCAGTGCCACCCAGAGCCGCACGCTGACGGCGAACTTTATTCCCACGGCAGGAGAGACCTACGTCGTCTCTTTGGGTTGCTGGCCCCTGGAGGGCGGCAGTGTCTCTGGCAACGGCAGCTACGCCGAGGGCGCGACGGCCACGGCGACCGCCGTCCCGACCACCGGCTATGTCTTTGTAAACTGGACCGAGTGGAGTGCTTCCGAGTGGATGTTTGTCGAGGTGTCCACCGACGCCGTCTTTTCGTTCGTTGTCTCCGGCGATCGCAACCTGCGCGCCAACTTCGCGTTGGAACCGCTGGTCGGCGACCGTACGCTGGCCGAGGCGCTGGACGCGCCCGCGCTCCCGTTTACGACAGGGGGCAGCGGTCTCTGGGTCGGCCTCGCGCGGCCAAGCGCCATCCGTGACGGCGATGCCGCCCGCAGTGGATACACGGCGGACAGTACGACCAGTTGGCTGCAGACCACGGTCACCGGCCCCGGCACATTCTCGTTCTGGTGGCGCGCCTCCAGTGAAGCTTCTTGGGACCAGGGCTTTTTCCTGGTCGACGGCACGGAGGCCGTTGTGATCGACGGCGAGACCGGCTGGCAAGCTTACACAAACGAACTGGCTGCGGGCAGTCACATCTTGCGATGGGAATACCGAAAGGATTCTTCCTGGGCCGAGGGCGAGGATTGCATCTGGCTGGACGACGTGCAATTTGTGCCGGCGGGTGGCGGCACGGCGACCACCGCGACACCGGTCCCGGTTCCGTATGCCTGGCTCGACGGCTACCCCTCGTTGCTGGCGGCTGCAGGAGGCGACTACGAGGCGGCGGCGTTGGCCGACTTCGACGGCGACGGCCATGCCACATGGAAAGAGCTTGTGTCGGGTTCCGATCCCGAGGATGGCACATCGGTTCTGCGCGCTTCGATTCGATTCGAAGGCGAATCGCTCCGGATCTCTTGGCAGCCGGATCTTGGCGAGGAACGCACCTACGCGATTGAAGGCAAAGGCGCGCTGGACGATCTCTCGTGGGGCCCCACCAACAGCGCCACACGCTTCTTCCGCGTCCGTGTCCAATTGCCGTAGCGAGGGAGTCTGCCCGCCTCCGGCAACAACCGAATGTGGCGGATGCGGTCGACTCCCGCACGGTCTCGCACCACGCAGAGAGAGTTCGAAATGGCACTGGGGGCCGATACGGACGAACTTTTCAAAGCCCACGCGAGACCGGCGAGACCGGAGCTACTTTACCATTGTGAACATCGGTGAAAGATGGATAATAGTCACCATAACGTTTCTTGAACCAGATCCCAACTGGCAAGGGGGGGCAGACCACGCACGGGCAAGGCCGTTGACTTCGTTGCTTATTTCAAGAGCGAACGCGATGGAACAAAGAAGATCGGAAGACTACAAGGTGACTGATGGCTGGCCTAAGAGGCAATACTGTGCGCCGGAACATCCCGTATAAAGCCACGGGCATTGTCTCTTATGACGAGTTCTACCCACGCAAGTCCAAGCCCATCATCGACGAGATCGACCGCGCTCTTGCCAAGCACTACGGCTTCACGGAAGAGGAGCTGGATTTCATCATCAACTCTGACATCAAGTACCGCATGGGCCGCAACGGCGGCGTGGAGGAGTGAGCGTGTTGGAAGGGCGTCGGGAAAATCCGCCAGATCGGGCTGATCCGCCTGATCCGGCAGATCACACGGGGCAGCGGCAAAGGCCGCACGTCCGCAGGAAACTGCGCCCGAGCGGCGGCTACCGCAAAACGGCAAGCTTCCAGACGGCCACGATCATCTACGATGCGACCTACTGGTTCTGCGAGAAGTTTCTCGACCCGCGGTCGCGAACGGTGGACCAGATGGTGCAGGCGGCGCGGTCAGGCCGGCAGAACATCGCCGAAGGCAGTCGCGCGTCGGCCACCTCGTCACAGACGGAACTGCGCCTGTTCAATGTGGCCCGGTCGAGCCTGGAAGAGCTGCTGCTCGACTTCGAGGATTTCCTGCGCCACCGGCATCTGCCGCAGTGGGCACCCGACGGCGCCGACGCGCGCGCCGTGCGCGAGGTGCCGCTGAGGTTTAGAAAAGATCGGGCGGATCAGGCTGATCTGACGGATCGCATTCCGCCTTGCCCGCAATGCGGCAAGCCCATGGTCTTGCGTACGGCCAAGGCCGGCAAGAACGCGGGAAAGCCGTTCTGGGGCTGTTCGGGCTATCCCCAATGCAAAGGAGTGGTGAACACCTGAAGGACGTGGACCACGAGCCGCTGGCCAGCGATCCCGACATGCCGCGCTGGCCGTCGGCGACGCGGATATCGAGGCCCGCCCTCTCGACGATCTTCGTGGCGAACGGCTGTTGTCCCTTCTCCCGCAGCGCCTTTGGGAAGAGCACGCACTGGAAACGGCAGGACCGGAATGTCGACGGGCGAAGCGGCTTGTTGCTTTGGAAAAAGTACCGCTCGAACACCGAATGGGCCTTCCCATGAACCTCCAGGGCTGTGCGGTAGCCAAGCACAGCGTCGCCGGCTGACTTTGCCGCGTACGAGAGCCGCAACAAGGCCAGGCCGGACGGCCGCAGGCTCAAGCTGGGCACCTGCTACTTTTGTGCGTGTGGGTGTCCAAACAAATCCGCTATGCTTTGCGCGTGATGAGCCAATCTCTGCACGCCTGTTTCAATCTTCCTGCCCGCCAGGCCCCCCTGCTCTTTCTGGCGCCGATGGCCGGTTATACCAACGCTCCGATGCGCCGCCTCTGCCGTCAGCACGGCGCGGCGCTCACGTATACCGAAATGACGAATGACCTCGGCCTGCTGCACGCCTCTGACAAGACCTGGCATCTGCTGGAGACCTTTGAGGACGAAGGGCCGGTGATGGCCCACCTTTATGGCACCGACCCCGTATCGCTGGCGGATGCCGCCGCCCGTGTTGAGCAGACCGGACGTTTTGCCGGCATCGATCTCAACGCCGGCTGTCCGGTCCGCAAAATCACCGCCAACGGCGCCGGCGCCGCGCTGATGCATGATCCCCGCCGCATCCATGCCATTCTCACCGCGATGCGCCGGGCGATCCGCCTGCCGCTGACCCTCAAGACGCGCCTTGGGCCGCGCCCGGATCGCGTCGTGATCTTCGAGATCCTCGACGCCGCCGAACAGGCAGGCGCCGACGCCCTTGCGCTGCACGGACGCTTCACGTCGCAAGGCCACGGCGGCCCCGTGCATCTCGACCTTCTGGCCGAAGCGAAACAGCGCGCGTCCATTCCGATTATCGGCAACGGCGGCGTTGCGTCGCCCCGCGATGCGTGGCGCATGTTTCACGAGACCGGCGTGGATGCCGTCATGATCGCCCGTGCCGCGATCGGCAATCCCTGGATCTTTGAGGACACGTTAGCAGCATGGGCCTCAGGCGGCGAGCCGCCTGCAGCCGCTTTCGCCGGCGCGCGGCCGCGTCGCGACCTCAACGTGATCCGCGACACGCTTGAGGCTCACATGGCGGCTGAGGCCGAACTGATCGAACGCATTCGTACGCGTTACGCGCTGCCCGACAATGCGGCTCAGACAGAGGAAACCTTGGCCACAACCTTCCGCTGCCATCTCTTCCGCTATCTGCACGGACTCAAAGGATCGTCCTATGTGCGCGGCCACCTGCACGAACTGAACACCCTTGACGCGATCCGCGCCGCCGTCGCGAGTTGCCTGGAGCGGGAAGCCGCTTATCGTGACCGCGTGAACGTTGCGCGTTGAACGTTTTTTTGGTTTCAGGTTTCAGGCGTTGCCCGTTATTCGATTACTTTGTGCCCAACGTCACCCGCACCATCACCGGATCCAGCGGATCGAGGCGGAACGCCAGCCGGTTACCAGCCAGGGCCTTAGGCGCCTGACCGAATTCCGCATGAAGATCAGCAAAACCTCCCGCGACCGTCACCTCGGCCGCGGCTGCTGCCGTATCGCCGTTCACCGCCAGCAGATAGAGCGACGATCCCACACGCCACGCGCGCGTTTCCACACTCGCCGGCCCCTTGCAGACCAGTTGCGGCAACGGCTCAACGGAAAGCAGAACCGGCAGATAACGCTTGATTTCCTCGCCCAGCGCACAGACCTCAGCCCAGCGCCGCTCGAAGGGATCGCGGTCATTCATCTTGAACAGATCGAAGAACGAGTAGAAGACCAGCCCGTTCGCCCCGGCGGCCACACACTGCCACGTCATGGCACGCATTTCGGCCAATGTCGGCGCGCGCGTCTTCTCGCGGGCCTCGCCTTGCCGATACGCGCCCCAGTCAAACACCTGCGGCACCTGCCACACAGCCCGTGTGCCAAAAGACAGATCGCGCGTGTTGCGTGTCCACTGCAACGCCGTACCGACCGGCTTGTCAGGCACCGGATACGGATCGGTACCAATCACATCAAAGGTCGGCAAATAGGCGTCCACCTGATCATGTTGGTAAAGGACCACCCAGGTGGGGTGATCAGGATCAAGCTCCTCCATCAACCGCTGGCGCGCGGCAAGACGATCCACCATCTCAAGCGGCAATTCGTCATTGATGTACCAGGCGATCAGAGCGGGGTGCTTAGCGTGTAAATCCACGCGCCGCTGGATTTCGGCCTTCTCGTCCGCCTCGGTCTTCATGTGCGCAGGCGCCCAGCGCGTGCCTGAATAAAAATCCTTGATCGAGTAGATCACCTTGAGACCGCGCGCCTGGCAGGCATCCATCTGATTCGTGGTTGGACTGCCATACGGCATCAGGCAGTTAAATGGACTCTTGGCATAAAGGTCCAAATCCTTTTCCTTGATGCCGCTCCAATACATGCCGAGCGGGAAGAACGGTTGCCCATCCACAATCAGCCGCCGGTGTTCGTCAATGAACACGCGCCGCTCCGGCAACGACTGGACTCGTGAAAGATAAGTCTGCGCACTGCCACGCGAAGTCCCGTCTCGCATCTGCAAGCCGAAACGCACGGTGTACGTACCGACCGGCAACGACCGCGCGTCCAGCGTGCATACGGCTTGCCGCTTGTCCAACAGCGTCGGTTGCAAACGGGCCACCGCCTGACCGTCACGCGTCTCGACGCTGAACAGCCCCGTCACTTCCGAAGGTTCCACACCCGACTCATCCAACGTGAGTACCGCGCGAAGGGTCACAGGGCCTTGCGCCGCGACATGACGGTAACTGGAAATGCTCACGGCGCGAACCAACGGCGGCACGTACCGCGTCACCTTAAGATCGTCAAACCACGCCTTGCCGGTCATACCGCGGCGCACATAGGGCGCAATGCTGACGCGCGTGGCATGGGTCGGAATGGCCCGCGTAACACCGTGTACGCGCTGCCAGCCCTTGCTGGTTCCGCGCACCCCCTCGGCATACGCCCCGCCCAGATAACGGTTGCCGTCATACCACTCCATGCAGACCGTCGCGCCAGACTCATCACCCGACAGGCCTTCGGTCCGGACCCACACCTCATAGGCATAACAACAGCCGCGCTGCAGATCGAGTGCTTGCGCCGGGAACGAATAGAAATCCGGATCGCCGTTCTCAAACACCAGCCCGCGCGAACCTTCCCGTCCCGCTCCGTCAACAAACCGATATGCCGGTTTACGCTCGTTCCATGCAACCGTGGCCCCGGACGGCTCCGTTTCCTCGAAGCCGGGATTACGCACCAGATTCCTCTCCTCACCACGACAGATCAAAGCCGCCGCGATCCCCGCCAGCCAAACACCCCGTGTCATGCCCCCCCCTTTTTTAGTTTCCTACTCCACCGTCACACTCTTGGCGAGATTACGCGGCTGGTCGATTTCGCAGCCGCGCTCACGCGCCACGTAGTAGGCGAAAAGCTGGAGCGCCACCGCCGTTATCACCGGCGCGGTATGCACGCTGGTGCGCGGCAGTCGGATCGCATGATCCACCGCCCGAATAGCTTCGTCATCGCCCTCCGTCACCACGCCGACGACCGGCGCGCGCCGCGCGCGGCACTCCTGCACGTTGCCCAGCGTTTTCTCTTTGCCGGGAATGTCGTTGAGCAGCGCGACCACCGGCAAACGGTCATCGAGCAACGCGATCGGACCGTGCTTGAGTTCGGCCGCCTGATAGCCCTCGGCGTGGATGTAGCTGATCTCCTTCAGTTTGAGCGCGCCTTCCAGCGCCGTCGGATACAGAATGCCGCGTCCGATGAAAAACGCATTGTCGGCCTTGGCGTAAATCTTGGCAATAACCGCGATCGCATCATTCTGCTCAAGCACGCGTTCGATCAGCGACGGAATGGCGGCAATCTCCTCGCACAACGACAGCCCCGTTTCGCGCGAGAGCCGTCGGCAGCGTCCCATTTTGAGCGCCATCATCAGCAGTACCGTCACCTGTGCCGTAAACGCCTTGGTGGACGCCACGCCGATCTCCGGCCCCGCATGCAGATAGACGCCGCGGCCCGCCTCACGCGCGATGGTAGAGCCCACCACGTTGCAAAGACCGGCCACCAGCGCACCCTTTTGAATGCCTTCGCGCACGGCCGCCAACGTGTCGGCTGTCTCGCCCGACTGACTGATCGCGACCAGCAGGTCGTCTGGACTCAAAATCGGATTACAGTAACGGAACTCCGCCGCCTGTTCAGGATCGGTCGGGAGATCGGCTAGCCCCTCAAAGAGATATTTGCCCACCATGCCGGCGTGCAACGATGTCCCGCAACCCACAATCACCAGCCGGCGGATTGAGGCCAACTCGCGCGGCGTCAGATTGAGGCCTGAAAGAACAGCCGTACCCAGCGAACGGTCCAGCCGTCCGCGCACCGTGTTCTGCAAGGCGGAGGGTTGCTCGAAAATCTCTTTGAGCATGAAATGGTCATACCCGCCCTTTTCCGCAGCGCCGACCTCCCATTCCACGCTGGCCACCGCACGGTCGACCGACACATTGTCGAGCGTGAACACCTGCGGCCCCTCCGCCGTCACCAGCGCCACATCGCCGTCCTGCAAATAAATCACCTGCCGCGTGTGCGCGACAATCGCCGACACGTCACTCGCCACGATGGTTTCGCCGTCCCCGATCCCGATCACTAGCGGACTGCCCTTACGCGCCACGACCAACTGGTCGGGATGGCGTGTCGAAACCACGGCAATCCCGTAGGTGCCCTCCACTCGTTTGAGAGCCTGCGACACCGCCGCCAGCAAGTCGCCCGAGTCAAATGTCGCGATGAGGTGCGCCAGCACTTCGGTGTCGGTCTGCGACACAAACACACACCCGCGTGCCTCAAGCTGGCGGCGCAATGAGGCGTAATTCTCGATGATGCCATTGTGGACCAGCGCCAACCGCCCACCGTCGGCCAGATGCGGATGCGCGTTCGCCTCGGTCGGCAGGCCGTGTGTCGCCCAGCGCGTGTGCGCGATACCCATACGTGCCGCCTCCCGTTTCACGGCGGGGATCTGCGTGGTGAGACACTGCTCCAGCGCGGCCACCTTGCCGGTCTGTTTAACAACCGTCAACCCGCCGTCAGCCAGCAGCGCCACGCCGGCCGAGTCATACCCCCGATATTCCAAACGACGAAGCCCATTGAGCAATATTTCCGACGCGCTGCGACGACCGATATATCCGACGATCCCACACATAGACGCTTCCTTATGCCAGTTTGAAAACGCTGCTGAAATCTACCGGACTGACGGGCCAAAACGCAATCCTTTTCTGATTTCACGACGGAACGCCAGCGGCGAAAGGTTGTAGAGCGTGCGGAACTGACGGTGAAAGTAAGAGAGATTGCCGTACCCGCAAGCCAGAGCAATCTCACTGACCGGCAGATCGGTCTCCAGCAGATTCCGGCAGGCGGCATTGAGCCGCACCTCGGCCAGAAAACGGGTAAACGGCTTGCCGGTGTGCCGTTTGAAATGGCGTTCAAACGTTGCCTTACTCATCCCGGATTCACGGCGGATGATCTCAATGGTCAAGTCTTCTTGGAAGTGATTAAAGATCCGCTTGATCGCTTTCTGCAGACCGCGATAAGCGATCTGGCTCTCTGGCGGCGCGAACGTCGTGCTGGCCAGCATGTGCCGGTCTGCGGCATCCGCCTCTGCCAGCGCGGCCAGAATCCGCATGAAGGCCGCCAGGCGCCGCATGCCGCCGCCGCGCTCCGCCGCATCGTGCAGTGCGGTGCCGACTGTCTGAACCGCAGGACCGGAGATTCGCAACCCGCGACACGCCTCCTCCCAAAGCAGACGCAACGCCGCACTCTCCGGAAACTGCCAGACGGGATGTTCTGCGCCCGCTTGAAATTGCAGCGCAAAACCAGAGGAAGCCTGCCGCATGTGCCAGAAATGCGGCAGGTCCGGCCCGATCAACACCAAGTCAGGTGCTTGAAAACGCGTGATGGAATCCCCGATGAACAAGGTTCCCGAACCGCTCTCAACCAGCGTCAGTTCCATCTGGGGATGGTGGTGCCACTCGTGCCCCGCGCCGACAGACGTCCGGCTCGTTCCGTCCGCCACCAGCAGCGTGATGTCGCGCAAATGTCGCTGCCAACGCAACAGCCGGAACGATTCATCCGGCATCAGTCTGACCTGTTCATCTCTCACTGTCCGTCTCTCACGTGAGGCTATTGTACACTTTTTTGATGCAGGCGGTAAAGACTGGGCCTCTTCTTTCCTGTATGCTCGCCTCACATTCTTACAAAGGAGTTATCATGCAGGCAACCTTCCGTTTCACTTTCGGCCCTTGGAACATCCACGAGGGCGCCGACCCCTTCGGACCGTCCGTGCGCGACACGCTGTCCTTCGCCCAGAAACTGAAAACGTTCAAACCTTTGGGCTTCGACGGCGTCCAGTTCCACGATGACGACGCCGTGCCCGACATGAACAGCCTCGACGCCGCTGCGATGGTTCAAAAAGCCAACGTGCTGAAGAACATGTTGGACGGCGAGGGGCTGGTCGCCGAGTTCGTGGCCCCCCGCCTCTGGGAAGACCCGCGCACAATCGACGGCGGCTATACCGCCAACGATCCCGCCTGCCGCGCCTACGCCATCGAACGCAGCCTGCGGGCCATCGACATCGCCCATGCGCTGGGCACCAAGCTGATCGTGCTCTGGCTGGCCCGTGAAGGCACCTACGTGCGCGAATCCAAGGACAGCAAACGCTCGGTCGACTATCTTGTCGAAGCCGTCAACCGCATGCTGGCGCACGACTCCGCCATCCGCATCGCGATCGAGCCCAAGCCCAATGAGCCCGTCGATCACGCCTACATCCCCACCACCGGACACGCGATCGCCCTGGGCCACCTCTGCTCTGATCCCGCGCGCGTCGGCGTGAACATCGAAAGCGCGCATGCGATCCTCGCCGGGCTCGATCCCTCGGATGAGATGGGTTTCGCGCTGGCGCACAAGAAACTCTTCTCGGTGCATCTGAACGACCAGAACGGCCTCAAGTTCGATGAGGACCGCAGCTTCGGCAGCATCGACCTGCGGCGCGCGTTCAACCAGGTGCGCATCCTCGACCGCCACGCCTACGGCAGCAACGGAGAATTCGTCGGGCTCGACATCAAAGCCATGCGCACGCAAAAGCTCGGCGCCAGCACCAAACACCTCTCGAACAGCCGCACCGTCTTCCTGAACCTGCTCGAGGTGTCGCGCGGGTTGGATCAGAAGACGGTTGACGGACTCATCGCCGAGCGCGATTACGAGGAACTCGACCTGTTGATCATCAACGCGCTGATGGGGAAATGACCCAAAGAAAGGCGGAACGTCATGCAGAGAATGAACAGACGCGGCTTTTTGGCCGTTTCAGGCGCTTCGGCCGCGGCCGCCTTGACCGGCTGCGCGACGGGCGCACCGCGCAAAACGGTACAGGCCGCAACCATCAACCACGCCTGTATCGGTGTCGGCGGCATGATGGGGTCCAATGACCTGAAAAACTTCCTGTCTCATCCGCGCGCTCGCATTGCGGCGATCTGTGACGTGGACGCGAACCATCTCAGCAAAGCGGCCGAGCTTGTGCCGGAAGCCCGCCGCTACACCGACTGGCGCGAGATGCTGGCCAAGGAGGGTGATCAGATAGATTCGGTCAACGCCACGGTGCCGGATCACATGCACCTGCCGATCGCGCTCGCGGCCATGCGCGCCGGCAAGCACGTCTACTGCCAGAAGCCGCTCTGCCACGATGTGGCCGAGTGCCGCCTGCTGGCAGAGACCGCCCGTCAAACCGGCGTGGTGACCCAGCTCGGCACCCAGTTTGCCTCCGGCGCGGGTGACCGCATGGCCGTGCAGTGGCTGCGTGACGGCGTGATCGGCACAGTCAAAAACATCATCCTCTGCTCCAACCGACCCGGCGCGATCGACGATTACCGGCTCGTCGGCCCGCGGCCGGCCCAAGGCGAGCCGCCGCCCGCGCATCTGGCGTGGGATCTCTGGCTGGGCACGGCGCCGGCGCGCGATTTCTCGCCGAATATCTATCATCCCGTCAAATGGCGCGCCTGGCAGGATTTCGGCACCGGCTGGGCCGGCGACATCGGCTGCCACATCTTCGACGCGGTCTGGAAAGGCTTGGAGCTGGGCGCGACCGCGCCGCTGACTGTGATCGCCGAAGTGCAGGAGAGCTGGAAGAACGATGCCGCGCGACGCAAGGATGTCTGGCCGCAGAGCGACCACGTCACTTGGACCTTCCCCGGCAACCGCTACACGGGCGGCAAGACGTTCACCATGGAGTGGTTCGACGGCCTGATCTATCCGCCCGCCGACGTGCAGGCCATGGCGAAAGAGGCAGGGTTCGAAGAGTACCCGGCCGAATCGGCGATGATCATCGGCACGGAAGGTGCGCTGCTGTTGCCCCACACGTCCGGCCCGGTCCTGCTGCCCAAAGGCCGCTTCGCGGGACAACCGAAGCCCAAACTGGACGCGCGCAACCACTACCATCATTTTCTCGACGCCTGTCTGGGCGGCGAGATGTGCGAATCGCACTTCGAACAGGTCGGCCCGATGGCCGAAACCATCCTGCTCGGCACGGTCGCGATCCGCGTGCCCGACACCCTGCTGCAGTGGGACGGCAAACGGATGCGTGTCACGAATTCCACAGACGCGAACCGCCTGCTGCGGCGCGAGTACCGCGCCGGCTGGTAGGGCGGTCTCGCCGAGGCCGCCGTAAAGGCTGGCTGCCGCCGGCCGCCAGTCAAACGCAGAACGGGAGTACAGCTTTCTCGGCGTGTCGGGCAATCCGGTAACGATGTGCTCCGTCAGGGAAGCGCTGTGCTCTTACAGTGCCGATTCCACACCTAAAAACACGGTCTAAGGCCCCAAAACAACACCAATTTCTCGGTAACTCCTTGATAGTTAGACAGATGCCGACGCTTAGCGTCGGCATCTGGATTTCGCAGGCGGCCATAACTGCGTGGCATGGGCATCTTGCCCATGATCTTCACGGGCAAGATGCCCGTGCTCGCATCAAATACGCGAGTCGAGTGCATGTTTTGAGCGGAACGCCGGGAGCACAGACAATCCGCCTCACAGGCCACCGACCGGTGCGGTCAGCGCATTCAACAACTTGTCCTGCGTGTCCGAAACGATGGTCTCGCGAAGTTTAACCAGATCGACATATTCCATCATACCCATTCTCGCTTTGTATTCCTCCAGCGTTCTCAAAGTCTCCTCAAGGGTACACAAGCGTTCCGACAAGACGGCGGCTTGTGTGGTCATGGCGTTCAACAACCGATCGATCGACCTCCCCCTGTAATTTTGCGCGACATTATACATATCCCCTTTAAAAAGATTCTCCGAAATGGCCGCGGCATCCTTCGTTTGCTTTTCATCGAGAGCACGATCATACTTCCGGCGGGTGCTACTCTCTAGTGTGGTCGCCTTGATATGCGCGACTGAACCGCCGCTCAGTTCCAAAACTTGTTCCAAGCGTTCCAACTGAGAATCAATTGCCGTGATCCGGGCATCCTTTTCGGTTCGACGTCCCAAACCTGACTCAACATTTGCTCTCTCTTTTATCAATTTATTCATCTGTCGCGTGATGTTTTCGTGGGCCGCATTGATTTTTCTCTTCGCGTCTTGGTTAGCAGCGTCAACCGATTGGTCTACGTTCTTGACCTGACTCCTGTATTCTTCAGCGTTTTTCTGCATGGTCTGAGTCAAGGCAGAACGAGATGTTTTATGAAACCGGATTGCCTCGGTGAACTCGGATTTGAGCGCGCCAAAATCCCCACCCGTGTATTTCACCGACAGCGCGTTCAGTTCAGTATTTGTCATCATATTGTAAACGGTATACTCCAGACCGCGTTTGTCCTCAATCGAAAATACCATTTTCCCCGCAAGTCTACGGTCATTTGAAATCTCTTTCAGAGCATCCGTCAACTCACCCGTTTGGGTCTTTAGCAGTGTAATGCGGTCCTCGATAATTTCAGGAAGCGTCATCTTCAGCTTCTCAGCTTCGGCCTTTTCACGTTCCAGACGAGTCGCCTCTTCGCGTTCTTTATGCGCCAACGCATCACGGGCCAGCCGTTCCACAGTTTCCATGCGGCGACGCTCAGCACGTTCATGAACAATACTGGAGGCGATTTTATCGCAACCCGAAGAAAGGACCATCATCGTGCAGATAAGAACCGGTAATAGGGCCTGCATTGTTATCCCTTTCACTCTTTCTTCCCCTTTTGCGCTTTCGCGCGTTCCAATGGCGTGATGATTTTGTCGCCGTTGCACAACGGGCAGACCCCGGAAACCGTTTTTTCGTATTCGCCCTTACAGTGCGGGCAATCGGGGGTACCACATTTGCATGCTGTGAAACGGCCTTCACAAACCGCACCGCATTTCCGGCACAAAAAAGCTCCGGAATCATTTTTTTTGTGATTCCAGCCGCGTTCACAAATTTCGCACACGATTTTTTTTGTGATTTTCCCTTTCTCATCGCATTGCGTACAGGCCTCGACTGCCACGGCATCCTTTACGGGGACTTCCCCGGTACCGCCGAGACCAGACGCCATCGCATCCGCATGGTTGATCACGGACACCCCTTTGCATGTGGGACAGACGATACGCCATACCCTTGTCCCTGTTCCCCCGCAATTCGGGCAGGCTTTGTATCTCTCCCCGGTTCCCAAACAATCGGCGCACCGTCTTCGATACTGCCCCACCACTTTGGCCCCTTTGCAAACAAGACATGTTCCTGACGGATACAGAGGATCGGGAACTCTTCCTTTTGCGTATTTGCAGACTTTGCACGTCTCTCTTTGCTCGATAGTCCCCGAGTCGAGACATGTTGAACATGCGAATACATCGGCCGCCAGCAGAAATGCGAACACCGTTGTCAGAATATGAAGGGGAACAGATAGGTTGCGATTTATCAAGCACCGTTCTCTGACAGAACGATAAAACTGAATTGCGCGTGACATGTGACTCTCCGTCTCTTGTCCGTGGGATGGTTGCTTGTGGAGAAACCAGAGCAGCAACCTTTACGGACAAAAAAAGGCGCGGACTCCAGTCCGTGCCTCACTGAAGGTACCGGCAAGCACCTCTACAGAAACACGAGACTGGAGGCGCGCCGAGTGGCGCACCTCCGAGCATCTCGCTTCTGTAGATCAAAACTTTGCCGGTTTTTCAGTGAAGCGTGAATGCGCGCAAGCGCAAAATCATAATGTCTGATCGTCTCTCTGCGTCAAATCGCCGCGTAACACGGCGGGCATCCTTTCTAGTTCCGTTACACTCTCGACGCATTGGGCCTTGCTGCCGACCGTATAGTCCACCCAATTGTCGTAGTACACTATACAGGTGGTTGAAAAAGAGTCAAGACAGCATCAGGGTCAAGACAGAAATTGTGTTGAGCCGCAGCACAGTCCACGTTACGGTACGGATCCACAGTCACGACCCGTACGGTTTCCGAGGCGTCCGTCTCCAGAACCCGGGGAACTTCCAGGGCAAGCACGGCACCCGCCATCATGAGCGCGCCGCGCGACGCCCATGCGCACAATCCACAAAAGCCCTTCGTGACAAACCACACACTCATCACACTGCTATCCTTCAATGTTCATAGAATAGCGTTGGACACCAGATATGACCATGCACAAAAATGCATTTTTTTAAACAAAAAGAACTTCTTCCCTGTTTTCTCCTTCCAACCGGAAACGTCGGAATGCTAAGCTGAACACATGCCAACGAACAAACGGTCTGCGCTCGAGCTGAAGTACCTGTACGGCGGCGTCTCCCATTATCGCGCCAGCGAGACTCTAGTCCCACGCCGCATTCCGGACTACGAGCTCTTCTTCATGCTGGAAGGCACGGCGACCTACAGCGCCAACGGGCAGAAGTATGTGGCGACGCCGGGCACGCTGATCCTGCCGAAGCCGGGGTTCAGAGAAACCTTCAGGTGGGCACCGTATCCGCGTGCGCGGCTGGCATACCTTCACTTCGACATCCTACGCACGCCCTCGGATTGGCCCGACGCCAAGGGCTGGCCCGTGTTGGTCTATGACCCGCCCACGGTCGTCGGGCCACTCATGCAGTGCCTCATCCGGCAATTGTCGACCGTACCTCCGCGATCTCTGGCAGCCCCCAACCAACATATGACGCGGCTTCTCGAGGCCCTGCTGGGCGAGGTCCTTCTCGACACCGCGCCCCTGTCCGCCGCCACCAAGCCGGATTTCGCGCGGCCCGAACCTGTCGAGAGAGCCATCCACCGCATGCGGCAGGTCTTCAACCAGCAGCCGCCCAAGGCCTTGACGTTGAGCGAGTTGGCCCTTGCTGCAGGCGTAACGCCGCAGCATCTGTCCCGTCTTTTCCGGTCCAGCCTCGACGTCGCTCCGATGAGCATGCTGGGGCTCATGCGCCTGCAACTCGCCTTGGCGCTGCTGTCTCACACCACGCTGCCGGTTGGCGCGATCGCCGAACGATGCGGCTTCGAGAGCCCGTTTTATTTCTCGCGTCGCTTCACCTCGTGTTTCGGAAAGCCTCCCACCGTCGTCCGTAAGGCGCTACACAACGGCAAGCCTGCCCCGAAGATGCCGCTACCGCTCGACGTTTTGCCGCGCGTGTACTGGTGAAGCTCCGTGCAGCAGATGCGCAAGGTCATGAAAGCAGGATCTGTGCAGGATGCGGCGAACAGGCAAGACGGGGAGCACGGGGAGGCTTCTGGCGGCCTTCCAGCCGCCCAAGAGCCTCAACGCCTACATCGACAACAACACCTACACGCGCCAGATAGTCGGCATGATACATGAGACCCTGCTGAGCGTCGACTCAACCACGACGGAGTTTGTCCCCTATCTCGCCCCTTGCCGCCCGCCCGTAAAGCCGGGTCATGTTCGTCTTCGCGCCCGATTCGTCGATGAACACGAGGCGCCCCGTCTGCCAGAGCCGGATTTTTTCAGACCACAGCTCACGGGCTTTCCGGATGTCGTCTCGGTCCTGCTCGCTCGCCCTGAGCGTCTTTTTTTATATGTCATGCCCATCGCGTCGAGGGCGTAATGGATCGCAGCAAGCGAGCAGCCTAGACCGAGCCTGTCGCGAAGTTCCGCCAGCGTCACGTCCGGACGTTCCCGGATGGCGGCCGCCATGTCCCGCCGATGCGCCTGCGTGATGGCCGGTTTCCGCCCCGCCCGGTGGTAGAGGTCTCCGATCTCGCCCGTGGCCTTTCGCTGCCGCAACAGTTTCTTCACCATTCCCAGTGAGACGCAAAACCGCTTGGCTATAGGGCCGTGCATCTGCCTTGAGCGAGGATTCACATCGCGGACGGGGCCGTCCGCGCCCCCGGCGCGCTGCGCAAAAACACGCGCTCAACCCGTGCCATGATCGGACGGGAAGTGACGACAAAAAGGAGCATGATGACGGACACGCGCCGTCATCAACGATAAGCGTCGACAACACACTGATAATCAACTGGATGTGCTGATAAGTAGGCGCTCTAAAAACGCAGTCGAAGATTGATGCCGCCCCACACGATCTCGTCCGGCCCGCAGGCGCTGCGGTCGAGCCCCCAGGCCCCGCCGATCAGGCCGGTATAGGCCAGCGTGGCGCCGGCCGAGAAGTGCTCGGTGACGGCGTACGACAAAAAGACCGACGCCTGATAATCGACCAGCCCATCCCCGTTGGGGGATCGGTAACGGACTGCGTTGTAATGGGTGGTGCCGGCGCCGACCAACGCACACCCTCCGACGCGCAGCCGGTCACCAAGCGGCACCGATTTATCCAGCGCGGCGCGAATGTAGAGGTCTTTAAACGGATTGTCATCGAGAAACCCTTCGCCCACGTCGCGGTAGTCGTAATAGACGCTGAGCGAGGGCGTCACGACCGGGTTTTTGTAAGCCACCGTCGTGAAAAGTTCATACGTGCTGTTGCTGTGCTTCGGATAGCCGCTGCCCGGAAACGTGTAAAAGATGTTGCCGACGGTGACATCCACCGGGCCGACCGTCCTGGCATACGACGGCGTGAAATTGAACACGTTGATCCCGCCGCCCGTGCGCGTCGCTTTGGCTTTGGTGGACCGTTGGGACAAGTCCCAGTTCACCCAGAACTTCGCGGAAAACGCGCCGTATTCCTGCGCGTCGTAGGTCGCGATCGCACTGGGCTGCGCCACGGCATGCCGGTCCAGCACCTTGCCGCGCCACACATAGGCCGAATAGAAGTCGGTGCGCGCGTCAAGCGACAGCGGCGACTTTTCCAACGCGCGTGCAGGCAGGGCCGCCGCCAGCAGCAGGATGGCGGAGCGTGCGCGGACAGAAACAATTTCGGCGGCGCGCCTCAGCGGCCGCCACAAATAGTACGGTTCATCCATCAATCGACCACCCCTCCCGATATGTTGTTTTCACGTATGCGTTCAATTCCGGAAGATTCGTGCAGCGCATGGCGGCACTGTCCCATTCGACGCGCCGTCCGCGCCCCGCGATCATCGCGAGGTTACCGATCAAAGGGATTTCGGCCAGCGGAGCGGAATATTCGAAGTTCGAACAAGCGGGTTCACCGCCCCGGCAAGCGCGGAAAAAGTCGTCCTGATGCGTGCCTTTGATGCGTGGCAGAATCTTGGCGGGTGCCGGATAAGCGCGGTGCGCCTCCTCGGGCACGATGCGGCAACCGTCGCCGAACTCGCCGATCGTCATGATCCCCTTGTCGCCAACAAGCAGCGAGCCATTCGTGCCGAAATCGCGACCGTATTGCCTTTCAAGCTCATGGACCAGCGGAGGCACATACTGCCACACGCGCTTGTTGACATTTCGCCAACGCCGCTGCACAGTCCGTTCACTATATTCCTGATCCTGCACCAACCCGTCGAACCAAAAGACTTTGACTGGCGCCATCTCGCCACGCGCCGGAAAATCAAACCGGATACGGGTTGTGATCGGCCAAACCTTACTGTCGCCGCCACGCATCTCTTCGACCTCAGCCGCTTCAGGCGCCTGCAACTTGAGCGCCCAGAACGCGGGGTCGATAATGTGGCAAGCCATGTTACCGATCGAGCCGTTGCCGAAGTCGCGCCAGAGATGCCAATTGTGAGGATGCAGGTCTGCGTGAAAATCACGGAAAGGCGCGGGGCCGATCCACGCATTCCAATCAAAACCCTGCGGCAACGGCAAGACCGGCGAATGATCCCCGTCAAGCAACCCGTTACAACGCTGTGTCCAACAGTATACCTCCCTCACCTGGCCGATCGCACCGGACCAGATGTATTCACAGAGGCGGCGACACCCTTCGTTCGAGTGGCCGTGATTACCCAACTGCGTGGCAACACCGTATTTTTTCGCTTCTGCCCGCAACACACGCGCCTCGTGGAGCGTATGCGTCATCGGTTTTTCGACGTAGACATGAATGCCGCGTCGGATCGCCATCAGCGCAGGCATCGCGTGCTGATGGTTGGGTGTCGCGATCATCACTGCGTCCAACTCTTGCCCC
>DAOTKE010000054.1:0-21510 GCA_035449085.1 Kiritimatiellia bacterium
CATCCGCTGCGCTACCTGCGCCCATGCCAATGTGTTTCGCCGGACGCTTACGTTGCAACGACAGGGTGTAATCGGAGCGGTCGCAGATTTACTGTCAAAGACAGAAATCGGGCCTCGTCTAATGGAGTTTCGGGGAGCATACAAGCATGGCATGGACAAGTGGAAATCACATAAATCTGCGGCGATCCTGGCAAGCTGCGCGGCACAAGACGCGACTGTCAATTTCCTGCGTTCCGTCACATATGCGCGACGTGCCAACATGATCGTGTTATTCTTGAATGCGCAAATTCAGTCGCTTGACCGTGCAGCCCGTGCGCTTGGCATTTTGGAGGCTATGCCGTGGCAAAAAGACATATCATGGAAAAAGCGGCTTGCGAGGTCGATGGCCAAGGGCGCACTGTGGGTGGCTGTCCCAACCATTATCAATTACCTGCGCAACCGTGACAAGGAATGGTGGGTTGAGCTTCCGCCTTATGAAAAATGGGGTTATACGCATATGGATATGGGCAATGGCGTTGTGCGTCGCCACGCTCTGCCTTTTGAGCTTGGCCTAATGTTCGGAGCCCTGCCATGTGCCGCTTTGGAGGATGAGCGGAAGCCAGGGACATTCAATGAAGCGTTCAGGGTTTGCGTTGAAAGCATCATGCCGTTTGATTTTTCTGCGTCACCGGACTTGGGTGAAGTCGGTCATAAGCTAGCGCGAAATGTCTCGATGTTCGCGCCTGTCATTGACGTTATCGCCAACAAGGACTGGAAGGGTGATGAAATCGTCCCTCGGACAATCAAAGAGAACAGATTGCCAACGGACCAATATACAACGAGCACGAGCGAAATAGCCAAATTGATGGGTCGTCATTTAGGCAAGGAAGGGAAGGGCATTTCACCTGCTCAAATTGACCATATTTTGAACGGGTTCACTGGCAACCTGTTCAAAAGAGTTGAAAGTCTTATCATGAAGATGGCTGATCCGTCTGGCATTGCCGTTAATAAAGACTTCTCAAGTATACCTGTTATTGGAACTATGTTCTTGCGTCCTGGGACATCGCGTTTGACAAGCGATTTTTATGACCGTCGTTTTGAGTTGCGGCAGATCAAAAGCTCTGGGCAAGCCACGCTTGAGGACTATGGCGAACTGTCTGAGAAAAACAGAATTGCCAAGTTTTTGTCAGACAGATTTTCTGAACGGCGTGATGTCTTTGACGATGAAACCAAAAGCGCAAGAGACAAGGAGATAGTGGGACGTGCGATTATGGATGAGGTGTTGCAGCTCATCCGCGATCATAACAAGTCAGGCGGACAATGGCGGAATATCGGCATTGGTTCAGTCGCGTACGAAGCGACAAGCCCTAACGCAGATCATGATTCCAAAAATGAAGCGCGTCGCCTTTTGTCTGGCATACCGCGTGCGGAGATTATTATGGCCATGCGCGACAAGGCAATACGGAGTGGTGGCAGGGCATCTACGGTCGATGATGATCTGTCCACATCCGCATTCGGCCATCGAATTAACAGACTCAACTTGCTGATGCAAAAATAACCGTTTTGCATCATAATCTGTCCGTACAAGGAGGGACGATTATGGAAACGTTTATTGCGCTTACGGTGGCTGTCATATCGTTTTGGCTTGTGACGTATCTTCCATACCAGATCATGATGGAGGTTCGCAAACAAGGTGAAGAGTTAAAAAGGACATCACTCACGATAGTTTGCCTGCTCATTGAAATCAGAGACACTCTCAAAGAGAATGGCAAACTAAGCGCGTGAAGCGCGCTCGACGGCCTCACGCAAATCATTCATGCGCCCATCGTGATCGTAACGCCTGGCGGTGTTGTCGTCAGTCCAACCGCCAAGGCGTTTCGCAATTTCGTCAGAAACGCCTGCTTCGGCCAGGCGCGTCCTGAGTGTGTGCCGCCACGAATGAAAGGTATACCCTTTGTCATCCAGCCCGGCCGCCTTCAAGACAAGCCCGAATGGTGTTCCTCTGTTGGAATGCCCTGAACGTTGCTTTTGTGACATGTCAGGGAATAATAAACCGCACTTTATATCTGCGCTTTCAAGCGCACCATACAACGCATTGGATATTGGTATACGCACGGCAATACCGTAACGTGCTGTCTTGGATGGCGCGATCTCTATAATCCTGTCATTCATGTTGATCTTGTCCCATGACAGATTGGCAATGTCTCCAAAACGCAATCCAGTGGGCCGTGCTATCATGCAAACGATCCACCAGTTGTCACCTACCTGCTTGGCGGACTCCATGACCGCCAGCTCCTGCTCATGCGAGAACGCCTTGCCGCGCTCTCCGTCTGTAACTGATGGTATGACAAGTTTCCAAGGGTTTGTGATGCCGTCACGAACACGTTGCAAGCTTGTCCATATCGTAGCGAGTCCCGACAGGATATTGGCGCGTGTCTTTGATTTTGTGCCACGAGATGCAAGAAAGATAGCGTATGCGCTCGCGCAAGCTCGGTCAACATCCTCAATAGTTTTCGTGGCAGTATGGTGTTCGGACGCCCATTTGACAAAGTTGCCGCACCATTGGCGACGGTGCGACATCATCAGGGCTGAAATTTGCTTGCCAGATGTCTTCACAGAGCGTTCGTATTCAGGCCACAATCCAGCAAGTGGAAGTCCGTCTGTTGACGTATTCCCTAGCAGCATGTCGATCATGGCGTGAAGTTTGTCGGCAGAGGAGTTTTTTTGATGTGCTGCGCGAATTGACATTTCGACCAGTTTGGCCGTTTCTTTGTCGGGCGTACCTGTTGTTCCCTGTAAACGTGGTAACCCTGGCCTATAGATCGAGTACCACCAGTTATTCGAGTTTCTGAATTTGAACAGTGCCATACAATTCCCCTTTTCAGCGCAGTAAGCGCCATGCGCGATAATTTGATGTGCTGCGTTTCGTATAGACCTCGTATAGACACGAGTTTATAAAAAACGCCAAAAACAAGGCGTTTTTGGCTAATTGAATGGTCGGGGCGTCGGGATTTGAACCCGACGCTTCTGATGAGCTTCGGCCGCTGGTGCGCAGATTTGCGTGGACACCCGGGCGGACGCGTCGATGCGGGCGCAGGCGCAGAGTCGTATCAACCTCACGGACTTGTCACACTCTGGCCGTCGTCATGATCGCTGGCGCGTAGCGGGCCGGAGTGGCCATGCCGGCAGTCACGTGGCGTGACACCGGTATGCCGCTTGAAGAGGTTGGCGAAGTGCTGCGACGAACAAAATCCGAGACGCATGGCAATGTCGGTGATCGGCAACGAGGTGGTCTGTAACAGCTCGCGGGCGGCGCGAATCCGGCAATCGAGCAGAAATTGACGGGGCGGCAGCCCGGTCAGCATGCGGAAACGGGTGATGAAATGTGCGGGCGCCATGCCCGCCTGGCGCGCGAGGTCATCCACCGCGTAATCGTTTTCCGGATGGGCCTGGATGTCGCGCAGCAAGGACTCCAGGCGCGTTTCGCCGACCGGCACGGTATGGGCGCGGGCTGCGGCCGTAATCTCCAGCAGCAGGTCGAGCAGGGCGGTACGCAGGCGCAACGGGCGCAGTTTGTTCGCCGGTTCGTCATACACCATGTGCAGCATTTGGAAAAGGCGTTTGATGCGCTCATTGCCGCGGAAATGGTGGTGCGGCAGGTGTAACAGGGCGAGCCGTAATGCGCGGGCTTCCGCGGGTGGGAGTTGCAGGAATGGGCCGTCGGCGGGATCCATACGCAGGATCAGCCAATACAGGATCAACCCCTTCGGATGTTCGCTGACGGTGTGGCGCTCTCCGGGGAAATTCACAAAGACATCCCCCGGGCCGACACGATAGGTTCTGCCGTTACAGCCGAACCCCAAAGTGTTGCGCACACAAGTGTGAATCTCCAGGCAACCCGGGTGCCAATGCTCTGGCACATCGGGGCGGGGGTTGCGATAGTTACAGTATCCCAGCATCGGCACGGCGGGCAGACCCAGCGGAGCGAGGTCAAGCACACGCCGCTCAGACGTGTTCATGTAGTCAAAACGCAGATTGGAGATGGTCTTCAAGATGTGCGTAATCCTACGATAGCAGGATTATGAACGCAATAAAAAAACGCACCTTAGTATAGTAAGCACACATCGAGTCGTGTTGTGTCGTCATGTGACAAAAAGGGTACTATCATGTTGAAGAAAATCGTTCAGACCAAAATCACGCTGAAACGCGATTTCAAACCGCCGATCACATTGCTTCATGCGCTGAGCCAGGCGGCACGTCCGAAGGATTCAGTCCTGGCGATCGCTTGGGAACGCGAGAACGGCTACGTCTCCCGCTACGATTTGCCGTTGCCTGCGCGTGCGGAAGATGTGCCGGAGGTCGTTCACCTTGCTGAGCGGATCGTGAAGTTCCTGCTTTGGTCCTCAGGCGGCTGGCGGCTGATGCTGGCCGGGCCGCGCAAATTGTGTCAGTCGATCAAGCAGCAGTATGCGCCGAACGGTGCGCGGGCTTTTGACGTAAAGTTCATGGAGGGGGTCTACGGCCGGCCGATGGTGGTGGAGCTGCGCAAGCTGAGCGAGATGCCGCAGGCGTATGAGCGCGCGTTGGTCATGGATAACCGCACCAACGGATGCCGGCTCGGTTTTGACCTGGGGGCGAGCGACTTCAAGATCAGCGCGGTGAAGCGCGGTAAGGTGGTATTCAGTGAGGAGTTCCCGTGGGATCCGCGTAATCAGTCCGATCCGGAGTACCATTACAGCAAGCTGAACGAGGGCTTGAAGAAGGCTGCCGCCAAGCTGCCGCGGGTGGACGCGATCGGCGGCAGTACAGCCGGGGTGGTGGTGGACAACCGCATTCAGGTTGCCTCGCTGTTCCGCGCGATTCCGCCGGAACGGTATGCCGAGGCTCAGAACATGTTCATCCGGCTTGGGCAGGAGTGGCAGGTGCCGGTCGAGGTGGCCAACGACGGCGACGTGACCGCGTTGGCGGGGCTGATGTCGCTCGGCAAGAAAGGGATTCTGGGCGTGGCGATGGGCTCCAGCGAGGCCGCCGGATTTATCGACCGCAAGGGATGTCTGACCGGGCGGCTCTCCGAACTCGCCTTCGCGCCGGTTGACCTGCATCCGGCGGCGCCGGCCGACGAGTGGTCGGGAGACATCGGTGTCGGCGCGATGTATTTCTCACAGCAGGCGGTGAACCATCTGGCGTTGAAGAAGGGGATCCGGTTCCCGGCCAAGATGGCGTTGCCTGAGCGTTTGAAGCGTATACAGGAACGCATGTTGGACGGCGATGTGACCGCCCTGACGATCTTCCAGAAGATCGGTCTCTATCTGGGGTACACGGTGCCGTGGTACCGTGAGTTTTACGGCTTTGACAGCATGATGATCCTCGGACGTGTGACTTCTGGTTCGGGCGGGGTCATGATCTTAGAAACGGCGCGGCTGATTCTGGCTGACCAGTTCCCGGAACTTGCCGAGCAGGTGGAAGTGTTCATGCCCGACGAAAAGGCGCGCCGGGTCGGTCAATCGGTGGCGGCCGCCACCCTGCCTATGTTGTGATGCGTGACGGTTGCGGACAGAAAGGATGAGGGGAAGATGAAATTGACGAATGCGACGGCGGATATCTTCATTCCTGATGGTACTCCGGTAGAGGCGGCCTTGGCGCGTACGACCCACTTGGGGATCGGCGCGCATCAGGATGATTTGGAGTTCATGACGGTGCACGGCATTCTGACCTGTTTCGGCCAGCCGGACAAAGCGTATTGCGGGGTGACCTGCACCGATGGCGCCGGCAGTTCGCGCAGCGGGGTCTATGCCAACTATACCGACGACCAGATGAAGGCGGTGCGGCGCATCGAACAGCGTACGGCGGCGATGGTGGGCCGATACGGCGCCATCCTGCAATTAGACTTCACCAGTAAGCAGGTCAAGGCGCGGGACAATACGCCGCTGGTGGACGATCTGCACGCGATCTTGCTGGCGACTCGTCCGCAGGTGGTCTACACGCATGCGCCCTCCGACAAGCACGATACCCATGTCGGCGTGACGCGCGCCGCGATCGCCGCGATCCGACGCCTGCCGTTGGCGGAGCGTCCGCAACAGGTTCTAGGCTGCGAGATCTGGCGTGACCTCGACTGGCTTCCGGATGACCGCAAGGTCGTGCTCGACATCAGCGACCGCGCCAACATTTCTGCGGCGCTCTCCGGGGTTTTTGATTCGCAGATTTCGGGCGGCAAGCGTTATGACGACGCGGTGATGGGGCGCCGCAGAGCCCATGCGACTTTCTTCGAATCGCACGCCGTGGACTCCGCCACGCTGTTGACCTTCGCCATGGATCTGACACCGCTGGTCAGGGACGACACCCTCTCCATCGCCGCCTACACCGCCTCGCTGATCGACGCCATGAAGGCGGATGTCGTGAAGCGGTTGGGAGATGTGTAGGCTGTCAGGCAAGGCTGTGAGGCTGTGAGGTTGTAAGGCTGTGAGACTGTGAGACTGTGAGGTTGTGAGGCGACCGTAAGGCCGTGCAGGCGGAGCGGGGAGGGGGCATGTCGACTGCGAGGATCGTGAGTCAGGATGTTTTGCGTGGCGTGTTTGAAGGGTTTCAGGCCTGGGGGGATTTCGTATGCGCGGAGCCATACGGCTCCGGCCACATCAATGACACCTACCGTGTCCGGGTCAATCTGGCCGGCACGCCCGCACACTACCTGTTGCAGCGCATCAACCATCATATCTTCAAGCATCCTGAAGGTGTGATGGAGAACATTGTGCGTGTCACCGGCCATCTGCGGGCGAAGATGGCGGGGGCTCCCGATGCGTCCCGCAGGACCTTGACCGTCATCCCGGCGCGGGCGGATGGACGGCCTTGGGTGCGCGATGAGGCGGGTAACTGGTGGCGGCTCTACCTCTTCATTGAGCGGGCACGGACCTACGATGTGATTGAAAACGAGCGTCAGGCGTTCGAGGCGGCGCGCGCGTTCGCGCGTTTCCAGAGTCTGCTGGCAGACCTGCCGGCGCCGCGGCTGCACGAGACCATTCCGGCTTTTCACAACACGCTCTCACGTCTGGAGGTGCTGGATGCCGCGATTAAAGCTGACGCCTTTGGCCGCAAGGCTGAGGTCGAGGCGGAGATCGCGTTTGTCGAAAAGCGGCGTGCGCGGTGCGGTCATCTGCTTGAGCGCCACATGCGCGGCGAGATTCCGGAGCGTATCACGCACAACGACACCAAAATCAACAATGTGATGCTGGACGACGCGACAGGCGAGGGGGTCTGCGTGATCGATCTGGATACCGTGATGCCAGGGCTTGCGCTCTACGATTTCGGCGACATGGTGCGATCCGCGACTGCTGCGGCACGCGAGGATGAGCGCGATCTGTCCAAGGTGGGCAGCCGGATCGAGATGTTTGCAGCACTGGCGCGGGGGTATCTGGAAGGTGCCGCGGAATTCCTGCTTCCGGCCGAGCGCGAGGAACTGGTTTTTTCCGGCCAATTGATCACGCTGACGATCGGCATCCGGTTTTTGACGGATTATCTGTCGGGGGACGTTTACTTTCGCACGCGTCGGCCGGGCCAGAATCTCGACCGTTGCCGTACCCAGTTCCAAATGGTGCGCAGCATGGAAGCGCAGGCGGCGAAAATGGAGGCGATCGTGCGCGAGACTGGGTGCCGGAGCCGTTCACCGTGACGGTGCCGTTGCCGGTGAGGTCGGAAACACGCGCGTCTCGTCCGAGGCAGACAGTGGAATAAAGCGCACCATCGCCACCTAGCACGATATTGCCGCCACGGAAAGGCGCGGACTGGCTGAGCGTCAGGGCGGCCCTGCGTGCGGGCATCGCATGAATGTACGTTTCATTGGGTGATGTGCTGTTGGTGACGAAAGCGGGCAAGACCAGCTCGCCCTCGCACACGACCAATCCGCCACCTGCATAGACCAGCTTCCAACGGACATGTTCAAACCGTCCACAATACGCACCGGCGTATCGAATGGCACCCCGTCCGTCCGCAAGACACGCCCGCCGTTTTTGCCGATGACCAACGTGCCGGCAAAGCTGGCTCAGTAAACTTGTAACTGGCATAAGGATAATCGCATGGTGCGGGGCGGACGAGGTGTGCTATGATGGCTGGGATTTTTGATTTCTTACCCGGGAGGGGAACGTTTATGGCGGAGAGTCAGGAAAATACTCGCAAAGGGCGCGGTTGCGGATTCGGTTGCGCGCTGTTCCTCATTTTGTTTCTCGGTCTCGGTGTGCTGGTCGCGCTGGGACTGATGGGTAGCCTGGGGGTGCTTTCGACGCGGAGGGGCACGCCATGGGATGCCTTGTTTAAAGGCTATGGCTCGGCCTACGATGTGGGCGAGGATGAGGCGCCGGACATGATTGAGCGCTGGTCATCCGGACAGGGCGAAGCGAAGGTCGTGCGCGTACCGGTCAACGGCATGATCATGCTGGGCGATTCGGCATGGTACGCGGGCAACGCCAACACGGTGCTGCGCTCGATCCGCCGTGCGACGCATGATCCCGAGGTGCGGGGGCTGCTGCTGGAGATCAACAGCGGCGGTGGCGGCATCACGGACAGCGACATCATCTACAAGGCGCTGCTCGATTTCAAAAAGGCGCAAGAGGGACGTTACATCGTGACGCTGATGGGCGATGTGGCCGCGTCAGGCGCGTATTACATCGCGCTCGCGTCCGACCGTATCCTCGCGCATCCGACGACGCTGACCGGCTCGATCGGCGTCATCATGCAGTCCTACAACATCAAGGATCTGGCGGCGAAATTGGGCATTCAGGACGTCACCATCAAGTCCGGCGACAACAAGGATCTGCTCAACCCGTTCCGTGAAGTCAAGCCCGAGCAGAAGGAGCTGCTGCAGAAGGTGATCTCAGCGATGCATGAGCGCTTTGTGGGTTTGGTGGCCGAACACCGTAAGTTATCGCAGGAGACGGTGAAGCCGATCGCGGACGGACGCGTGTTCCTGGCGGATGAGGCGTTACGGCTAAAGCTGATCGACGCGATCGGGTACAATGCGGACGCGCAGGCGGCCATGGCGGAGTTGCTGGATACCGATGCGGTCAAGGTGATCCGTTACGAAGAGCACGTGACGTTGATGGATCTCTTCTCGGCGCGTCCTGGGATCGGTGTGAATGCGGGCTGGCGGCGTTTCCTCAGCGATGCGGCGGATCGCCGGTTGATGTATCACTGGTCGTGGTAGTCGGCTTATGGACGCGAGACAGGATGCGGGGCAGTGGGAGGCGCCGGGCCGGGTGCACATGATGGGCATCTGTGGTGTGGGCATGGCCGGCGTGGCGTATCTGCTGGCTCGGCGCGGCTGGACTGTGAGCGGATGCGACGCGCGCGTGAACGCAGGAGCCGACTGGTTACGCGCACATGACGTGCGAGTGGATTGCGGACACGATCCTTCGCATCTGACCGCCGTTGACCGTGTGATTGTGACACCGGCCGTGCCCGCGTCCGATCCCGAGTTGGGTGCGGCGCGTGAACGCGGCTTGCCGGTCTTCCGTCGCGGCGATGTTCTGGCTGAGCTGGTGTCGCGGGCGCGCGGCGTCGCAGTCTGCGGTGCGCACGGCAAGACGACCACAAGCTGTTTCACGGCGCGCTTGCTGCAAGAGCTGGGAGCCGCGCCGGGATGGTGTGTCGGCGGGCACACGCCGCGTCTGGGGGCTGTGGCGGGCTGGGGTGGCGGCGATCTGTTGGTGGCGGAGGCCGACGAGAGTGACGGCACGCTCGCGCACTATGCGCCCGCCGTCACCGTGCTGACCAACATTGACCTTGACCATCTGGAGCACTTTGACGGCGAGGCGGCGCTGATCGGCTGCTTCGCGTCAGTCGTTTCCCACACTTTGAAAGGTGTGGCAGTCTGCTGCGACAACGCGCGTGCCGACCGCGTGGCGGCGACGGCGAAAGTGCCGATTTTGCGCTACGGTGTGGCGGCGGACGCCGAGTTGCGTGCAGCCGATGTGCGCGTCGAGGCCGGGCGCGTCGCGTTCGACGTGTGGTGGCGCGGGCAGCCGCAAGGCCGCTTCACGTTGGGCGTGGCGGGACGTCACAACGCGCTCAACGCGCTGGGGGCCGCCGCCGCCGCGCTGCTGCTGGGTTTTGCGCCTGCGGCCGTGTTCGCGGCGCTGCCGCGCGCCTGCGACGAGTTGCCGGCGCGGCGCTATGAGTGCGTGGCGGACGTCCAGGGGATCCGGATTGTGACCGACTACGCGCACCATCCGGCCGAGTTGAAGGCCGCGCTGGCGATGGCGCGCGATGAGCGCCCGTCGCGTCTGGTGACGGTCTTCCAGCCGCACCGTTACACGCGCACGCGGGCGTTGGGGCCGGATTTCCCTGCCGCTTTCGCCGAAGCCGACGAGGTGATTCTGTTGCCGGTTTACGCGGCCTCAGAGGAGCCGCTGGAGGGCGGCGGAATCGAAGATCTGTATGCCTGGTTCCGTCAGGCCGAATGCCGAGACCATGCGACCCCTTCTGCGGTTCATTCGCGTACCGGGCCGCGTCTCAAGTTGGCGCGGACACAGGAGGAGGCGTGGGCTTACTTGCGGCAGACGTTGGCCTCGGGTGATTTGCTCGTGATCGCGGGGGCCGGCGATGTGATCGGCATGGCCGGCTTGATCCGCGAAGATCTGGCGCACGGCTGGCCGGCACATCGCGATCCCGACGGATTCGAGGCGGCGCTGGTGTCGCTGCCGGGATCTGAGGCGGTGCCGTTTGGCGCGTTGGCACGTTGGTCCTATTATCAGGTGGGCGGGCGGGCGCGTTGGCGTGTCGAGGTGGCTGACGAGGCTGCGCTGGCTGCAGTGGTGCGCCTTTGCCGCGAACATGGGGTCGCCTGGCGGTTTGTGGGGGCTGGGGCCAATTCCTGGTTTAGCGATCTGGGCGAGGCGGGGTGTGTGATCCGGTTCGCGCCGGGGACGTTCAAGGGCATTGAGGTCCACGGCGACGCGGTGAGTGCCGAGTGTGGCTGGATGGGGCAGGCCTTGTTGGACCGGCTGGAGCGCGAGGGGCTGTCGGGACTCGAATTCCTCGACAGCGTGCCCGGAACACTGGGGGGCTGGCTGGCCATGAATGCCGGGGCGTACGGGGGGGATATCGGGGCGCGTGTCGCGTGGATTCGCTGTTTGAATCAGGATGGCGAAATCGCTATACTGCCTCCTAACGATTGTGGATTTTCTTATCGGTGCTGCGCCGGGCTGGCAGGAGGTGTTGCGCTGGCCTGCGGGCTGAAACTGGGACGTGTTGCGCCAGAACGTGTGGCAGCGTTCCGGCAGGCCGTTCGGGCCCAAAGATTGCCCTTGGCTGGGTTGCGCTGCGCGGGATCTGTTTTTCGGAATCCGGCAGGCCAGGCTGCCGGGCGCGTGCTGGATGACGCGGGCTGTAAGGGGCTGCGGGTCGGCGGCGCGCAGGTGACAGATTTTCATGCGAATATCGTGACGACGGATGTGTCGGCGACCGCCTCAGATGTGTTGGCGCTTGTGATGCGGATGCGGGGCCGGGCTGAGCGCCATAGCGGTGTGCGGTTGAGGGCTGAAGTGAGCGGACTATTTTCTGACGATTGAGAAAGCGAATGGGATGGTATGAAACGAGTTGCGGTGATCATGGGCGGGACGTCCAGCGAACGTGAGGTGTCGCTCAGATCGGGAACCGCTGTGGTTGAAGGTTTGAAGACGGCGGGATACGAGGTCAGCCCGGTGGTGCTGGAGCGGGATGGCTTGGATGGGCTGCCGTCGGGCATTGAAGCGGTCTTTATCGCGTTGCACGGCGGATACGGCGAAAACGGCGGCGTGCAGGCCGATCTCGACAAGCTGGGGGTTCCGTACACCGGTTCGGGGGCGGCGGCCAGCCGGATCACGATCGACAAGATTGCGACCAAGCGTGTGCTGGAGCAGGCGGGGGTGCCGACGGCACCGTACGAAGTGTTGTCGCGCGGCCAGTCGGAGACCTCCCTGCCGTTGCCGGTGGTGGTGAAGCCGCCACGCGATGGATCGAGCGTCGGTGTCACCAAGGTGAGCGGTGCGGCGGAATGGCCGGCCGCACTGGCGGCGGCGCGTGCGGTCGACGGGCAGGGCGAGGTGCTGGTTGAGACGTATGTGCCGGGCCGCGAGTGGACGGTCGGCGTGCTGAATGGCGCGGCGTTGCCCGTGGTGGAGATCCAGGCGCCGCAGGGCTGGTACGGCTTTCAGGAAAAATACACCCAGGGGGTGACGAACTACGTGTTTCCGCAGGCTGAGGCTGACCGGCCGCTGGTGGCGTCGTGTCAGGTGCTGGCGCTGGTGGCGTTCAAGGCGGTGGGATGTCGCGGCGTGAGCCGTGTGGATTTTCGGGTGGCGCCTGACGGGCAGCCGTATGTGTTGGAAATCAATACAGTGCCTGGCTTCACGGCGACCAGCCTGTTGCCCAAGGCGGCTGCGCAGGCGGGGATTTCGTTCAGTGCGCTGTGCGCGCAGTTGGTTGAAAGCGCGGCCTGCGGATGACCGTCGGCCGGAGAGAACCATGAAGTGGAAGCTGTTCAAAGGGGGTAAAGGAAGGGTCAACCGGTTTGCGCAAAGCGGTCGGCGCGTGACTGGCGTGGTGACCGACTTGCCGGTCGGCGTGAAACTTGTCCTGGCGTTGGTTGCCTGTGCCGCGGTGGTGTCGCTCTGCGCGTGGGGCGTGTGGTTTTTGTTCACCAGCTACTATTTCAGGGGGCAGCCGTTGTTCGTGCTGCGTGACCTGCGTCGCTCGGTCACGATTGTGACAGGCCGGACGTTGACGCCCGACCTGATTTGCGAGAAGCTCGGATTGCGTGAAGGGGTCAATCTGTTCTCGATCCCGATCGAGCAAAAACGCCAGGAACTGCTGGAGCAAGCGCCGAACATCCGCGAGATCTCGATCGTGCGGCGCATGCCGGACAAGTTGAACATCACGATTGTGGAGCGCGAACCGATCGCGCGCGTGGGATCGCATGGCCGCGTGGTCGATGAAGAGGGGGTGGTGTTCATCCGTTATGCGGGCACCGGCGGATTGCCGCTCATCAAAGGCGCGGATGAGTTTTCCAAGATCAAACCCGGTGAGCGTCTGCACGGCAATGAATTTGCCGCAGTGCGCCTGATTCACAGCACCTTGCGGCCTGAGTGTTCGATGCGGCTGCTGGCTGTGGACGCCTCCAAAGAGGATTATTTGCTACTGACGTTTTCCGACTACCGTCAAGCGAAGTTCGCATGGCAGGGGATGTCGGATGACTTGAAGGAGACCGATGCGCTGATGCAACGGCATTTTGATCATTTGTCTAAGGCTATGGAGAGCGAGATCGGCAAGCCGAGGATGATGTGGGACGCGACATTGCCTGATCGTATCTTCGCAATGCCGGTGGGGGTTCAATGAAAGGAAGAGGGTAGGGTGTATGACGATTCCTCCGATAGCGGCGCTGGAAATCGGCACGTCGCGGACTGTGGTGTGTGTCGGCGAGTCTGACGGTGGACGCGTCAAGATCACGGGTGTGGGATCCTATCCTACGACGGGTGTGCGAAAAGGCCAGATGTTTGATCTGGTGCAGGCGCGGACGGGTGTTGAAACGGCTGTGAAACAGGCAGAGAAACAGTCGGACGTGAGTATCTGGCAGGTGTTGATGGCGTTGTCAGGTGGCCACATTCAGTCCACGGTGAATCCTGGAATGCTCACGATTCGTTCGAGCGATCACATGGTGACTCGTGACGATATTGAGGAGGTGACCGAGAACGCCAAGGAAGTGCAGATTGACCCCGACCGACAGGTGATGCACACGATCACCCAAACGTTCACCGTGGATGACCAGCCCGGAGTGGTCAGGCCGGAAGGCATGCGTTGCAAGGTGCTTTCCCTGAACGTCATGGCGGTACATGGGCTGAAGAGCCGGATCGAAAACGCGGTTCACGTGGCCAAGAGCGCAGATCTGGAGGTGACGGATGTGGCGTTTTCGGGCGTGTGCGCGGCTTTGTCGGCTCTGACGGCTGAGCAAAAGCGTAACGGGGTGGTGCTGATCGATCTGGGGGGCGGCACCACGAATTACATCGCGTACAGTAACGATGTGGTTGTGGCGGTCGGCAGTGTTGCGGTTGGTGGCGATCATGTCACCAATGACATTGCCTTGGCGTTCAACATTCCGCAGAATCGCGCCGAGGAGTTGAAGCGCGCCGAAGGAGCCGCCTTGATCGATACGGAAGGCGGTGCGGGACGTATCGTGCTGAAGGCCGACGTGGGCTTCGAAGAACGCACGCTGAGCTGTAAGGCGTTACATACGGTGATCAACGCGCGTCTGGATGAGACGTTGCGCGTGGTGCGCACACGGCTGCTGGAAGCCGGGGTGTTGCCGAATGTCGGTGGTGGCGTCGTGTTGACGGGCGGCGGCGCTTACATGCGCAAAATCACCGAGCTGGCGCATCGCATTTTCGGCGTGCCGTGCCGTGTCGGCGTGCCGGTGAATGTCGATGGATTGGAACAGGCGGAACAGCCCGCCGCGTTGTGCACGGCCGCTGGCCTCGTCCTGTACGGGCATATGACCTATGAGGATCGTGGCATGCTGGCACCGGTCAAGAACATCTTTAAGGGGTTGTTTAGACGATGAGTCAGGATCAAGGCACAGGATTGCTTTTGCTCGGCGTGGGGGGCGGCGGGTGCCGCCTTGCGGCGTCGGTTCGGGCTGCCTACGGCGAGGGTATGCAAGTGGTGTGTGTCGATACGGACGCTCAGCCGTTGCGTACAGCGGCTGGCGCAGGTATGACGACGGTGCTGCTGGGCGGGTCACGACTCTCTGGACACGGTACGGGCGGGGACGCGATCCTTGGACGTTTGGCGGCTCAAGATGATCTTGAAGCGTTACGCGCCCAGATCCATAACGTGAGGACAGTGGTGATCCTCGCCTGCTTGGGCGGCGGCACGGGAGGCGGTGCCACGCCTGAGATCGTCAAGGCCCTGCATGACATGGGATTGGCCACGGTCTGCTTTGTCACGCGCCCGTTCGTTTTCGAGGGTGAGGCTCGCGCGAAATCGGCAGACCGTGTGTTGCCGATGATCGAGGAGCACGCGGACACGTTGATCGTGATCCCGCAGGACGATCTTTTCAGTGACGCGCACAAGGATCTGTTGGGTGACGCGATTCAGGTTTCCGAAAGTTTGATTTCCGCGGGCGTGACGCTGTTGTGGCGGTTGGTGACCAAGCCCGGATTCATCCAGCTTGATCCGGAACGGCTGCATAAAATGGTGTTGCAGGGGGGCAGTGCGCGATTTGGATTCGCGTCTGCATCCGGCGCGGATCGCGCACGCCAGGCAGTTGAGGCACTCAAGAGTTGCCGCCTGCTGCGCAAAGGCGATTCGTTATCTAAGGCGAATGCCCTTATGTTCGGTATCCTGGCCGGTGCCGACCTGCGTCTGGCTGAAATCGGTGAGGCCATGGGCGCATTGCGCAGCTTTGTCCCGCAAAGTTGCCTGATCGAGATGGGCACGGTGCTCGATGCGCAGTATGAGGGACGCATCGAACTGGTTGCGCTCTCGTTTGAAAGCTGGGTGGCCGCTGTCGCCCGTTCTGCTCCGAAGGCCAAGGAGACCGTGCCGCCTGCTGCCGCCGAACCGCCGGTGGCCGATATTTTTCCGATTCAGCCGGGCAGCCGCCGCAGCCGCGCCAAGGGCAGCAAGCTGTCGTTCGGCGCGACCGGGCGCGGCAAGTTCCGTGACGTGGAACCTACGCTCTATGAAGGACAGGATCTCGATGTGCCGACCTACATCCGGCGCGGGATCACGCTGGAACGCTAGCCGGCGCCGTCACGGGTCGCACCCGACCCTAAGCTTGTTGCTTCTGGCGAAGCGCCGTGATGCTGAGTGCCGGCGGCCTGACGGGCAGCCCTCGTTCGGCGAAGGCCCCATGGCTTCGGGCGAGGCAGTCAGATTTGGGAGGAGGCGACGACCTGCGGCGAGAACCCTGGCGATGGCGATAGCGAGCCCGATCCCCATAGCGATTTGGATGAAACCGGTCCCCAGCAAGGCGGTTGAGGCGACGGGATGCCGCCTCACCGCCGGCGTTGTGCGCGCGTGCCGCCAATGATCGAAGAAGGGTAATGTTCAACTTCCAACGCTCAAGTTGTGAGTCAGGAGAAGCCATGCGTAAGATCGCTCGATTCGGGTGGATGGTGGTGTTGGGCGTAACGTGGTCGAGGGCGCAACCCTTGGTGGGGACGCAACCCCTGACCGGAACGAATGACCTTTCCGATGCCTATTTGAGTGGGCTCGACCGCTTCACGTTGCGGGAAACGGAGCGGGTCGCGGCCGAACGTTCCGAACAGTGGCGCCAGCGGATGGCGGAGGACGGTGCGACCGTGGCCGCATGGCTGGCCACGAACAGGGCCGAATTGGCACGTATGCTTGGTGTGCGTGACGCGCGAGTGCCCTTTGATGCGCCCGAGACGCTCAGTACGCTCACGCATGACGCGGTCGTGGGGCGCACCGCAACGCACACATTGATGCGCATCCGTTGGCCGGTCATCGGCGACTTCGCGGCCGAAGGCTTGCTGCTTGAGCCGGCACAGCAACCGATCGCCACGAACATCGTCCATCTTCCGCATGCAGGCATCACGCCCGAACAAGTGCTTGGGCTCACCAACGGTGCCGCCGCAGCGTCACGCCTGGGATTCGGTTTCCCGTCGCCAAACTGCCGCATGGTGGTGCCCGCTGTGATTAGCCGGGCTAAATCCAAATATGTGAGTGAACTGCCTAACCCGTATTACGGCAAACAGGCGGCGGCCATGCCCGGCGGTAAAGTCATGACCGCACGCGAATTCGTCTATCGCCCGGCCTATGTGATGGGGCGCCACATAATTGGTTATGAAGTGCAGGAAGTGCTGGCGCTGGTCGACTGGTTCCGTGCACAAGCCCCAACGGCGTCGGTCCGCGTCGAAGGATGGGGCGATGGCGGCATGCTGGCCTTGTATGCAGGCGCTTTGGATACCCGGATCGATCATGCCGTCGTGTCCGGTTACTTTGGCGCGCGTGAGGCATTGTGGCGCGAACCGGTCGACCGTAATGTTTTCGGATTAATACGCCGTTTCGGTGACGCCGAAGTGGCCGCGCTGATCGCGCCGCGACGGCTCACCGTCCTGATGACGCCGGGGCCGGTTGAAACGATCACCCGTGAACAAGGCGAGGGGGGCGCACCTGGAGCATTAATCGCGCCGGCGGCAGATGCCGTTGGGCGCGAGATCGCGCGCGCTCGTCAACTGGTTTCAGCCGACGGGGAAGGCTGGCTCGTGCAGATGACTGAGCAGGAGGCCGCCAAGGTTTCCGTTGTGCCGCTGGCGGGTGGCAGATGGGAAGGTACGGCAGTCGGCGCGGCGGCATGCGCGGCACGTGAGGCGCGGCTGGTCAAAGGGATGAATGCGTTCTCGCAACATCTGCTTGCGGTTTCGCCGGCGGTGCGCCATGCGTTCCTTGCCGAGCTTAACTTGTCGTCGCCTGATGCGTTTGACCGTTCCGCCGAGGCGTATCGCAGGTACTATCTGGAACAGGTGATGGGGCGTATCCACAGCGCACGGACGGCACCCAATCCCCGCACACGCGTGGTCGACCAGACATCCGGCTACGTCTGTTATGAGGTGGTATTGGACGTGCTGCCTGATTTCATCCTCTACGGGTACCTGTCGGTTCCGAACGGTATTCAGTCCGGCGAGCGGCGACCGTTGATTGTCGTTCAACACGGACGCGGCGGTACGCCGCGCACGCCAATGGCGTTGAAAAACGGTGGGATTAAAACCTATCACGAAATCGCGCCGCGCCTTGCGGAACGCGGCTATCTCGTGTTTGCGCCGCAGAATCCGTATGTGTTTGAGGACCGGTACCGTCAGCTTGTCCGCAAGGCGAATCCGCTGCAGTGGACACTCTACTCGTACATCCACCTTCAGTACGAGCAGATGTTCGATTGGTTTGGCACGCTGCCGTTTGTGGACGGTGCGCGCATCGCGTTCATCGGGCAGTCGTATGGCGGCAAGACTGCAGTTCGCGTACCTCCGGTGATGAAGCGCTTCTGCCTGGCGGTGTCGACGGGCGACTTCAATGAGGGCGTCGTCAAAATGGCGTCGACCCGCTATCCCTTCAGCTTCGCGCTGTGGGATGAGTACGAAATGTTTGAATTTGATCTGGGCAACACGTTCAATTACTCCGATCTAGCCTGCCTGATGATCCCGCGTCCGTTTATGGCGCAACGCGGTCACGCGGACGGTGTGGCGTGGGATGAGTTTGTCGGCTACGAGTACGCCCGCGTGCGGTGCCTGTACACGAAGCTCGGCCTCGCTGACCGTACGGCCATCCATTGGTTTGACGGCGGACACGAGATCGCGTTGGATGCCGCCTGTGAGTTCTTTGACCGCTTCCTCAAGCCATGACGGTCAGGTGATCCGTCGCCCGGTGTAGCACGAGCAGGTTCCGAAGGTGTAGCGCATCGCCTGGCATGCGTCAAAACCCGCAGCACGCAGCAACTTCAGCATGGCATCGCCTTGCGGAACCTGTTCGATCGAATCCGGCAAATACCGGTATTCGCGCGCGTGACCGGAGAAGAGCCGTCCCAGTAGCGGCATGACGACCCTCAGATAAAAGCGGAAGAGCGGACGCATCGGCACGCGCTCTGGCCGGGAGAGCTCGAGGATCACGACGCGGCCGTCCGGGGCAAGCACACGGTACATTTCCGTCAATCCGGCCACGATGTTCTCAAAGTTACGCACGCCGAAGGCGACAGTCACGGCATCGAACGCTGAATCCGCAAACGGCAGTGCCAGACAGTCGTCGCGAATCAGGTCGATACGGTCACCCAGTCGCGCGCGCTGGACTTTTGCGCGGCCTATCGTCAGCATGCCCTCCGACAGATCGATGCCGGTGACATGCGCTTGCGGCAACAGGCGCGCGGCCAGGATGGCGAAATCGGCCGTCCCGGTAGCCACGTCGAGCACACGTTCTGGCTGCACATCCTGCGTGAGCAACCGCAATGCGCGTCGCCGCCAACCGCTGTCGATGCCAAGTGAAAGAATGCGGTTGAGACGATCATAGCGATGCGCGATCACATCAAACGCCTGTGCGATCTGCTCGCGCTTGCTGGCACCGCTGCCGTAAGGAGTGACATTTTCAACGCTCATGGGAATGGAGGGGGTTCGGAGTGGCGGTCGCGCCGGGTGGGGGACGGGAGGAGAGAAAGTCGTCGAGCAGGGCGGCAAGGCGGGGGCGCGCGATGGCAAAGAGCTTGCCTTCAGCCGCGTACAGGTAATCGGCCAGGGCTTGGTAACAGGCGTAAAAATCACCACCTGCCAGCGCATGAAGGCGAAGGCAGGCCTCGCTGAAATGGCCGCGGTTGTGCACCAGTTCCCAGCACCGCGCGAAACGCTGAATGCGGGACAGTGTCGCGAAATCCATCGCGTCCGAGCACAATAGCTCATAAGGTGGCTCGGGGCTGAAAACGAGACCGAACTGTCGCGCTTCGCGCACAAAACGTGTGCCCGGCAAGCCTTTCAGCCAATTCACTTGCAATTCGGGCGGATCACAAACGGAGACCAAGGTGTTAAAGCCGCGTGCGAAGGTTTTTTCGTTTTCGCCGGGCAGCCCAAAAATCAGGTCGGCGTGGACGGTTGCGCCCGTCTCGCGCGCCAAGGCACGCACTGTTTCGAGTGTGCGGGCGGTATCGCGACTACGGCCGATCGCCGCCGCGACGTGCGGCGTCAGGGTTTGGACGCCGACTTCCAGGTGCAGGGTGCCGGCCGGAAAAGCGGCCAGGCGGCTCAACACGTCCGGATGCAGCCGGTCGGGCTGGATCTCCATGTGCAGGCAAGTGTCGTCGGTGACACGGTTGAGAAAAAAGTCAAGAATCTCGCAGGCGTGCTTGACCGGCGCATTGAAGCTGCGGTCGAGGAACTTGAACCGCCGCAGGCCGCGCCGCCAGAGTTTGTCAAAGGCGGGCAACAGACGATCAAGAGGCATCAGGCGCAGGCCCGTGCCGGCCGATGTGCAGTAGGCGCAGGAAAACGGGCAGCCGCGGCTCGTCTCGACGTAGACGGTTCGCTGGGTGAGATCGGTGTCGGTGTAGAGATCATAGGGCAACGCAAGGGTCTCGAGATCTTCACCTGTTTTATTGACCAGTAGGGACGATCGCGGGGGATCGCCCTCACCGGTCAGCACGGTCTCGCAGAAGGCGCGGAAGGCCCTCTCGCCCTCACCTGCGATGACGGCATCAAACAGGTCGGCGTTCGGGTAATCGTCCGTGAGTTCAGGGCCGCCAGCCGCGAGACGCATGTCGGGGGCGACCACACGCAGGATGCGCACGGTCGCTTCGATCAGGCGCACATTCCAGAGATAGACAGAAAAACCGACCACGCGCGGGGTGCGTGCGGCGATACGCTCAGCAAGCTGAAGCGGCGTGATCTCCAGGTCGCTTTCCAGCAGGCTGGCACACGACGCGAGGGGCCCCAAGTTGGCGATCAATGTTCGGGGGGCGAAGGCGCAGTGGCTGTAGCGCGCGTTGACGGCCACCAGCAGAATGTCGGGGGTGTTCTGCGTCACTGGCGATTCTCGAGATCCCGGCGTGCCGTGTAGTCCTTAATCAGCGTGACCACCGGTGTTGGATCGTCAAGACCGTGCGGATGATGGCCGACACCGGGCTTGTGAAAGACCGTGATCGTGCCTCCCAAAGCCTTGTAACGCTGCTCAATGATCGCCGTGTTTTCTTCAGCCGGCACGACGTCGTCGGTGTCGCCGACCACGTGAATCAGCGGGATGTTGGCGGCCGCCAAAGGCGCGAGGACGTCGATGGGGTTTTCAGTATAAGACAAGGCTTCAGACTCGTCTTTGAACCCGTAGTGCGTGAGCAGGCTTTGCCAGTCGCCGGCACTGCCTTTGCCTTTACCCTTGCCGCCGGGCCAGCTCTTGAAATCGCAGACCGGCGCATCGCCGTAGATACAGACAATGCGCTCGGGGTGGCGGAAGGCAAACCGATAGGCGTAGAGACCGCCGCGGCTGACGCCGATCAGCGAGACGCGCGGGCTGAGTCCCTTGGCGGTCATGTGCGCGTAAAAACGGTCAAAATGCTTTTGTGCGGCCGGACAGCCGAAGGTGTTGCCGACACTCATGTGGGCGTAATAGAAACCGTTCTCGACCAGCAATACGACGCCGGTGCGGTCATCAAAGGCCGTAGGGAACTCCATGCACCAGATCCACGGGTTGCCGGGACGTGGATGGGGCGGAACCGCCACCCAGCACGGTTTACCGTCGACTGTGAAGTGATGGCGCGTGAAACGTTTCCAGGTGTCGGTTCTCGTCGGCTGCCAATCGATGGCAACGTCAGACGTCTTGTCGGGCAGGGTGAATGGCGCGGCTTTGGCTTCGTCATAGTTCGGTGGCGGTGCAGATGCTGAAAGAACAACCTGGCATCCGATGGAGATCAGAAGCGAAAAGAGGGCGGTTTTCATGGCCTGATTGTCGCATTTTCGGTGGGGAAGTCAATGGGTGTGTGTCAAGAAAGTGACAGGGGTGTGCCAGGCTAGTGGCCAGCGAATC
>DAOTKE010000055.1:0-21005 GCA_035449085.1 Kiritimatiellia bacterium
TCGCGCTATCCAGCAGCCTCGCAACTCGAAGAATTCTTGATTTGGAACCGCTGGGGCAACAACGAGATCGCCCGGATCATCGGCCGGGACAAGGGCACCGTGAGCCGTGAGGTGAGGCGGAACATGGGCCAGAAAGGTTACCGGCACCAGCAGGCGCACCGGAAGGCGGGGGAACGCGCAAAGCGGCCGGGGCCGAGGCGTTTCACCGAAGAGGTGAGGCGGGACGTTGAAGAGAAGCTCAGGAAGGGCTGGACGCCGGAAATCATCTGCGGACGGGCGAAACTTGAAGGGCGGGCGCACGTGTGCAAGGAGACGGTCTACAAGCACGTCTACGCGGACGCCAAGGCCGGCGGCGAGCTGTGGAAGGCGCTTGTGCGCGCGAGGCGCAAGCGCAGGAGGCGCTGCCCGCGGCAGGAGGGGCGCGGGCGCGGCGTGATCCCCGGACGGCGCGGGATCGAGACGCGCCCGCCCGAAGTCGAGCTGCGGATCACGGTCGGGCACTGGGAGGGCGACCTGGTGGTCGGCGCGGCCGCGACGGGCTATCTGGTGACGCTGGTGGAGCGGGTGACGCGTTACACGCTGGTGGGCTGGTCGCGGACCAAGGAGGCGGATGAGGTCGCAGGCGTGATCATCAGGCTGCTCGCCGCGATCGGCATAGCCTGCACGGGCATCACGTTCGACAACGGCAAGGAGTTCGCCCGCCATGCCGAAATCGCAAAGGCCTTGAAGGCTGACGTCTTCTTCGCCAGGCCGTACCCTTCGTGGGAGCGGGGCACGAACGAGAACACGAACGGTCTGATCCGGCGCCTGTACCCGAAGAGCGAGTCGTTCGCGGCCATCGGCGAGTTGGATCTGCGGCGCATCGACACGTTCCTGAACGACCGTCCGCGCAAGTGTCTCGGCTGGAAGACGCCGAGGGAGGTGATGGACGCCTTCCTCGCCGCAGCCGCGTGAGCGGCGCCGGCCAGTAAAGGATGATTCCTGTTTCCCTTCCCCCGCCCCCCGTCCGTCGGAATACCGCCGGACGGGGGGCGGGGGAAGGCGGCCTCTCCGTGCCCTTGCGGCCCCGACGCTGCCTTCCCTGCCCGCCCTACGCTTGAAATCCCTGCCGCCCTGTGCCACAATGCCCTCATTCTCACACGAGGGAACGATTCACCCGCCAGCCAGCGGCCAGTGTTGCACTGGCCGCTGGCTGGCGGGCCCCAAAAGCTTGTGTTCCGCCCTCTCTCCTGTTAAGATGACAAAATCAACCCATTCACGGAAATAGGTATGTCAGAAGATACTCGTAACGATTCAGACGCAACGCTGCCGGCAGGGGCGCCGGCAGGCAATTACACGGCGGCCAACATCACGGTTCTCGAGGGTATGGAGGCGGTCCGGAAACGGCCGGCCATGTACATCGGCGACACGGGCGAACGCGGGTATCATCATCTGGTGTATGAGGTGGTCGACAACTCAATCGACGAGGCGCTGGCCGGCTACTGCACGCATATCGACGTCACGATCAACCCAGACGGCTCGCTCTCGGTGATCGACAACGGGCGCGGCATTCCCGTCGACATGCATCCCACGGAGGGCCGTCCTGCTGTAGAGGTTGTGTTGACCACGCTGCACGCCGGCGGCAAGTTTGACGGTTCGAACTACAAGGTGTCTGGCGGTCTGCACGGTGTCGGTGTTTCCTGCGTCAACGCGTTGAGCGAGTGGATGGAGGTCGAGGTTCGCCGCAACAACAAGATTTACCGGCAGCGCTATGAGCGAGGGCATCCCGTGACGCAGCTTGAGGTCATCGGCGAAACCCATGGCACCGGTACCAAGGTCACCTTCTTCCCGGACCACACGATCTTCACGTGCCACGCCTTTAAGTGGGACATTCTCGCCAACCGCCTGCGCGAGCTGGCCTTCCTGAACCGCGGGGTGTCGATCCGTTTCCGCGATCTTGAGCACGAGCACGAGCGCGATGAATCGTTCCTCTTCAACGGCGGGATCGTGGAGTACATCCATTACCTGAACAAGAACAAGACGCCGGTCCACGAGCAGGTTATCTATGTTTCTGGCGCGCGCGACATGGTCGAGTGTGAGATCGCGTTGCAGTACACCGAAGCTTTCAACGAGACGGAGTACAGTTACTGCAACAACATCAACACCATCGAGGGCGGCACGCACCTCTCCGGCTTCCGCTCGGCGTTGACCCGTACGGTCAACAAATACATCGCCGACAACAACCTTCAAAAGAGCAACGAGGAGCCGCTGACCGGCGACGACATCCGCGAGGGCATCACGGTGGTCGTGTCGGTCAAGGTGCCGCAGCCGCAGTTCGAGGGTCAGACCAAGACCAAGCTCGGCAACGGTGAGGTCGAGGGCATCGTCGCGCAGATCGTCAACGACCAGCTCGGCACCTTCTTTGACGAGAATCCGTCCGTCGCGCGCAAGATCGTCGAGAAGGCTGTGCTCGCCGCCCGCGCCCGCATCGCGGCGCGCAAGGCGCGTGACCTCACGCGCCGCAAGGGCGTGCTCGACGGACTCGCCCTGCCGGGCAAGCTCGCCGACTGTTCGGAGCGCGATCCGGCCAAATGCGAACTTTATCTCGTCGAGGGCGACTCGGCTGGCGGCTCCGCCAAGCAGGGACGCAACCGCGAGACGCAGGCGATCCTGCCGCTGCGCGGCAAGGTGCTCAACGTCGAGAAGGCGCGCATCGACAAGATCCTCAACAACAATGAAATCCGCACTCTGATCACCGCCATCGGCGCGGGCTTCGGCGCGGATGAGTTCGATATCGCCAAGGTGCGCTATCACAAGATCATCATCATGACCGATGCCGATGTCGACGGTGCGCACATCCGCACGTTGTTGTTGACCTTTTTCTACCGTCAGATGCCCAAGCTGCTGGAGAACGGCTACATCTATCTGGCCCAGCCGCCGCTTTACAAGATCACCCGCAAGCAGCGCGAGGAGTATATCGAGAGCGACGATGAACTGACCTCCAAGCTGCTCCTGCTTGGCGCGGACGACATGAGCGTGCGTATGGCCAACGGCCGTGTGATGTCTGGAGATGAGTTGCGCACGCTGCTCGAACTGTTGGCTGAACTGGAGATGACCACCCATGCTGTGGCGCGCCGCGGCTTGGACGTGCAGGCCCTCTTCCGTCAGCGCAAGCCCGACACCGGCGAGTTCCCGCGGTTCGTGACCGTTGTGGGCTCCGGTGACGATGCGGTCTTCGGCTACGCCTTCTCCGACAGTGAATTGGCGCACGCGCGCGCCGAGGCCGAGGCGCGTCTGGGCAGCTCCATCGACCTCGCCGAAACTCAAGTGCAGGTCTACCATCCCACCCAGCAGATGCCGTTCCGCTGGCTCGAACTTTACCGCAACAGCCTGCTCAAGAAACAGGTCGACAGCATTTGCGATATGGGCTTCTCGGCCGCGGATTGCGTCGGCGGCGATGCGCCGGTGGCCTACATCATCGAGGACGGCGGCGAGATTCCGGTCAAGGCGCTGGCTGACCTGCTCGACACCGTGCGCGAGCGTGGCCGCAAAGGCCTGACGATTCAGCGCTACAAAGGTCTCGGTGAAATGAATCCCGACCAGCTTTACGACACGACGATGGATCCCAACAAGCGCCGTCTCCTACGCGTGCGCTTGGAAGACGCCGTCAAGGCCGATGCGATCTTCACGCTGCTCATGGGCGATGAGGTCGAGCCGCGCCGTAGATTCATCGAGGACAACGCTCTGAACGTCCGTAACCTGGACGTCTAATAAGGAGTCGGTCAGCGACAGATGCAGGGGTAGGTATGCACGAAGTTCATGCGTTTCTGATGAAAGAAGGAAGCGGGCGAGTCGGGAGCGCGGGCACTGGGCGTACAGGCATCCTGCCTGTACATGTGAATGACAGGCTGGATGCCTATCCCCCCCAGTGAATGAAGACAACCGAAATCCGAGCGTCGAACGGACCACTCTTCGAAGCTGGCGGGTGGCGAAAAACACGAAAGCTTCCCCCTGCCTTCCAAGCGAGTGAACCGGAGATGTGTCCCGCTCGACTCGCATGCCATTGAATCGATTACGCCTGAAATCCTAACTGATGCATAATTCGGGATTGAATACGCCCTATTAGAAGTGGTACCATAATCATGAATTAATTGCAGTAAATAGCTACACGTCAACAGATTATGACGACGAGGCCCCTGTAGCTCAGTTGGATAGAGCAACGGATTTCTAATCCGTGGGTCGCAGGTTCAAGTCCTGCCAGGGGCGCCATTTGAAAACCTCAATACAACGTCATCCACGCGCAATGAACAGGCAGGCCCGTCAGTGTCCCTGCCCTCGGCGACATCGAAAAGACGCTCCGCGGCCGGGGTGCGCCCCATCCAGCGGCCGATCCGGCGTTCGATCTTCTACGCATCGGAAGACGGCGGTTTGCGCAAAGCGGCGTCGACCTTGTCCGGCGCCTGGCGCAGCCGGATGACCTGGCGTTCCAGCATGGCCCTTTCCTTGGCCGCACGGTCACGGCTGCGGCAGAGCGCGAAGCGCTCGCCCGTCCCGTCCGGGGCTCCGCCAGCTTGACCTCCGGTCCTTCGCGGATCGTCTTTGTTGCCGATGGTTCAGGGCATAAAAATGGTGGCAAGGGCCGGGATCGAACCGGCGACACGCGGATTTTCAGTCCGCTGCTCTACCAACTGAGCTACCTCGCCACGCAACACAAAGAACCCCTTTTTGGGCACAAAACGGGGGCCACTTTAGACGATCGGTTTTGCGCTGTCAATGCTCTTTTGTTGACGCTGGGCAGTCACTGCTCGCCGCTCCCTTGTCATTTTCCGATTACGGCTTTTCGCTCGATGACATTCGGGCTGGAAGTAAGCGAGTGTGAAGTGTAAGATAAAAAGCACTTCATTAATGGCGTCGAAGGCGGGGGCGCGGTTGCCGCCCGCCGTCACGGTCAAGTGAATCCGTTTCCGTCCACCGCGGAAACCAGAGAGGAGCCGGGGATCCATGAGCAAAAAGAGCATTGAGACGACATTTAAACTCGCGTGTGAGCGGTATGCGGAGCTGGGGGTCGATGCGGAAGCGGCGCTCAAGAAGTTGGGTAAGATCCCGATCTCGCTGCACTGCTGGCAGGGCGACGACGTGCGCGGTTTCGAGTGTCCGGACGGTGATCTCACGGGCGGCATCCAGGCGACCGGCAATTATCCGGGACGCGCCCGTTCGCCGCAGGAGCTGCGCGGTGACATTGAGTTCGTGCTCTCGCTGGTCGGCGGCTCGCACCGCGTGAATGTGCATGCCTGTTACGCTGAGTTTGAAAAGGGCAAGAAGGTCGACCGCGACGAGCTGCAGCCTGAGCATTTCAAGGGCTGGGTCGACTGGGCCAAGAAGAACGGGCTGGGCATGGATTTCAACCCGACGCTCTTCTCTCACCCGATGTTCAACGGGTTCTCGCTCGCCAGCCGCGACAAGAAAATCCGCAATTTCTGGATCCGCCACACCATCGCCACCCGTCGCATCGCGGCGGCCATCGGCAAGGCGCTGGGCACGCCCTGCGTCAACAACGTCTGGATCCCGGACGGCTACAAGGATATTCCGGCCGACCGCGAGACGCCGCGCAAGATCCTGAACGACGCGCTGGATGCCTGCTTCGAAGAGAAATTGAATCCCAAGCACATGCTGGATGCCGTTGAATCCAAGCTCTTCGGTATCGGCGCTGAGAGCTACACGGTCGGCTCGCATGAGTTTTACATGGGCTACGCCGTCAAGAACCAGAAGCTGCTGACGCTGGACGCCGGCCACTTCCATCCGACGGAAACGATCGCGGACAAGCTCTCCTCGTGCCTGCTGTTCGTGCCGGAAATCCTGCTCCACGTCAGCCGCGGCGTGCGCTGGGATAGCGACCATGTGGTGATCGTGAACGATGACCTGATCGCGATCGCCCAAGAACTGGTGCGCCTCAACCAGTTTAAGCGCGTGCATATCGGACTGGACTATTTCGATGCCAGCATCAACCGTATCGCGGCGTGGGTGATCGGCGTGCGCGCCATGCAGAAGGCGCTGCTCTATGCGATGCTCGAGCCGATCAAGCTGATGACCGACGCCGAGAAGGGCGACGATCTCACGTCGCGCCTGGCTTGGACCGAGACCGCGAAGACACTGCCGTTCGGCGCGATCTGGGACAAGTTCTGCGCAGACGAGGATGTGCCGCTGGACACCGCGTGGCTCAAAGAGGTCAAGAGCTACGAGGCCAACGTGCTGGCGAAACGGTCATAGCCGTAGCCCCGCAGGGAACGCGGCCTGCCTTCCCTGCGGGCATGACCATTTTCCCGGATCAGATACATGATGACGAATCTGTTAGACACCATCACGCAGTTATCCCACGAGTTCGGCAGCGGCGAGTACGTCAAGGCCGGAGGCGGCAACACCTCCTGCAAGACCGACGACACGCTGTGGGTCAAGCCGTCCGGCACCACGCTGGCCTCGATGACGCCGCAGCGTTTCGTGGCGATGGACCGTGCGAAGCTGGCACATCTCTATACCGCGCAGACGCCGGCCGATGCGGCGGCGCGTGAGGAGCTGGTGAAGAACATGATGGCGGCGGCGGTCAAGCCCGAGACGCCGGGGCGCGCCTCGGTCGAGGCGCCGCTGCACGACTCGCTGTCCGCGCGCTTTGTGGTGCATACCCATCCGGCGGCGGTCAACGGGTTGACCTGCGCGGTGGGCGGCCGCGCGGCGGCCGAGCGCCTTTTTCCGGATGCGCTGTGGGTGCCGTACACCGATCCGGGGTACACGCTCTGCATGGCGGTGCGCGCGGCGATCCGCGACTATCGCGCGCAGCACGGCCGCGAGCCGGCGTTGATCTTTTTGGAGAACCACGGCGTCTTTGTCGCTGGCGATACGGCGGAGGCGGTGCGCGCGGCGTATGCGCGCGTGATGCAGGCGCTGGCGGGAGCCTACGCGGCGGCGGGCATCGATGGGATCGTGCCGGAGGGGCCGGAGCCGGAGGACGCACAGGTTGCGGCGTGGCGGGACGTGCTGTCCGAGGCGCTGGGGCCGGATGCCGGCGCGGTGGTGGCCGCCGGACGGTTTGAGGTCGGCGACGGACCGATCTCGCCGGATCATATTGTGTATGCGAAGTCGTACCCGTACGAAGGCGTGCTGACCGCCGATAATCTGCGCGCGTTCCAGCGGGTGCGCGGTTACGCGCCGCGCGTGGTCGTGACCGACAGCGCGGTGCTGGGCGTCGGCGCGAGCGAAAAGGTCGCGCGGCTGGCGCTGGAGTTGGCGCGTGACGGGGCTTGCGTGAAGCGGTTGGCGCGCGCGTTCGGCGGTCTGCGCTATTTGAGCGACCGTTCGCGCGAGTTCATCGAGAATTGGGAAGTCGAATCGTACCGGGCGAAGCAGGTCTAGAACGGATCCGTTCGGCGTGCTGGAACCGATAGGGCACGGGGTGCGCGGTCTGGGGGGAACGCGCACGCCGTGCGGAGTGTTCATTGGGGGAAATGGGTGTATGCGGACAGCAGGAAACAGCCTGCGAGAACGTGTGATTGGGCGGTCGGTTGCGGCTGGCTGTGCCGTTGTGGCGCTGGCTGTGACGGTCGCCGGGTGCATGACGCCTGAAAAGGCTTATCGTGAGAGCAACGAGACGGGCGTTCGCTTGGCGACGGAGTTCTGGCAACAGCAGAGCGGGAGTAACCGGGAGTTTGACGTTCACCGCCCGGCGGACGCCCTGACGTTGCGCATCGCGCTGTTGGCGGTCGTGCGGGGCGAGCAGGGTGTCGTGTTCCCCAAGATTCCGCAAGCGGGCCCGCTGGCCGTATCGAATGGCGTGCTGACGCTCTCGCTGTCAGATGCCATGTGCGTGGCGGCACGCAATGACCGCACCTATCAGAATATGAAGGAAGCGGTGTTTACCGCCGCGCTGGATCTCGATTATCAGCAGTATCAGTTCGAAACCACCTTCAGCGGTATGATGCTGGGGTTGCTGTCCGGTGATCCGGGGGTCGAGAAAGCCAGTGGGCGAGCGACGGGCGGGTTCGCTCGTAAGTTTGAGAACGGTGCGGAGATCGCGGGCAGCCTGGCGCTTGATGTTGTCAGCCTGCTGCGTGACGACTGGCGGTCTCTCGGATTGTCCGGCGATCTGACCATGACATTGCCGCTGATGCGCGGCGCCGGACGTGATATCGTGCGCGAGCCGCTGACCCAGGCGGAGCGGAACCTGATTTACGCGATTCGCTCGTTTGAGCATTACCGGCAGGCGTACGCGGTCTCGGTTGCGAGTGCCTATTTCGATGTGCTCGAGGATATACAGCGGGTGCAGAACGCGTTGGACAACGAGCGTAATCTGGCGGAGAACTACCGCCGCGCCGAGATGATGTTTGAGGCCGGACGCATGCAGCGCATTCAGGTCGACCAGGCGCGCTCGGATCTGCTGGAGGCGAACAAGAGCGTGATCGACGCGCGCAAGAGTTACGAGGTCAGGCTCGACACCCTGAAGGTCCGGCTCGGTCTGCCGCCCGAGGCGCGCGTTGAGGTGGATCTGGCGGAGGTCGAGCGGCTGGAGCGGAAAATGGCGCGTTGGGCGGAGGCGAGTGACAACGCGGTGGCGGCCTATCCGGATGAGGCGGAAGCCTGCCGCATCGCGCTGGCTGAACGGCATGACCTGTTTGTCACGCGCAGCCGTGTCGAAGATGCCGCGCGTGCCGTCAAGATCGCGGCGGATGCGCTGCGCGCCGATGTCACACTCACAGGCGGCGCGACGCTGGATCGGGCGCGTGCGACCGGTGAAAACGGATTTGACGGCGGGGAGGCCTGGGATGCGGGTGTGCGCGTCGACTGGCCCTGGAACCGTCGGCGTGAACGCAACGCGTTCCGTAAGCAGTTGATCGCCTTGGAGCAGGCCAAGCGGTCGCTGGAGGAGCGCGAGGACGCCGTCAAGCAGGCGGTGCGCAATGGGTTGCGTAACCTGATCGCGGCGCGCGCCTCTTACGTGAATCAGATTGAGGCGGTCAAGGTGGCGCGCCTGCGTGTGGAGAGCAACGCGCTGTTCCAGCAGTCGGGGCGCGCGGAGATGCGCGACGTGCTCGAAGCGCAGAAGAACTTGTTGACCGCGCGCAACGAGTTGTGTTCGGTACTGATTAACTGGCAGATAAGCGATCTCGAGTTGCAGCGTGACATGGGGGTGTTGAAGATTTCGGAAGCCGGCATGTGGCTCGAGGCGAGCGGGGAGGATCATGGTTAAGCAGCGTTCAAAGAGGAAGTGGATCATTGGCGCGCTTGTGGCGGTGCTGGCTCTGATGGCCTGGCTGTTCTTGCGCAAGGGCGGTACGGCGGACGAACAGGTGCCCGTCTTTACCGTACAGCGGGGGCCGTTGACGATTGCCGTGACATCGGGTGGTTCGATTCAGAGTCGCGATAAGGTGGTGATCTCCAGCGAGCTCGAGGGAAACAACACCGTGATCTGGGTGATCAACGAAGGCGTCAATGTTCAGCCCGGCGACCTGTTGCTGGAGTTTGATTCCAGTGACCTGGTTGAAAAAAGAAACGAACAGGAAATCGTGGTCGCGAATGCTGAAGCGAATTTGATCATCGCCAATGAAAAGCTCGGGATCACCGAGGGCGATTGCGAGGCGGCGCTGTTGGATCGCGAGGTGGATTTGATGCTGGCGAATATGGCCCTTGAAAAATATGAGAAGGGCGATTACCCGCAACAGGTCCGTCAGTATGAGGCCGACATTGCCCTTGCCGATGAGGAGCTCAAGCGCGCCGCCGAGCAACTGGAGTGGTCGCAACGCTTGGCCAAGGAAGGCTTCCTGACGCGCACGCAATTGCAGGCCGACGAACTGGCCCTGCAGCGCAAGCAGCTCGACCTCGAGATGGCCATCACCAAGATCAATGTCCTGACCAACTACACCGTGCTGCAGCAAAAGGCGACCTTAGAAAGCACGCGCCGTCGATCGGATCGAGCGCTGGCGCGTGTCAAATGGCAGAACAAGGCGTCCCTGCGTCAGGTGGAAACCGAGGTGAACGCACGAACCCGTGAGCGCGACCGCGCCACCAACCGGCTGGAGGAGCTCAATTTCCAGATCTCAAAAAGCAAGATCTACGCGCCGACCAACGGTATGGTGCTTTATGCGTCGACGGTTCAGATCGCCAGTCGCAAGTGGTGGATCAAGCCTTTGGAAGTCGGTTCTACGGCGGTGGAGCGTCAGGAGCTGATCTATATCCCGCTTGAATCCGGCATGGTCGTGGAGGTCATGATTCCAGAGGCGAGCCTCAACAAGATCGATACCGGCATGCCGGCGCGCGTCAAGGTCGATGCCTTCCCGGGGCGGGTTTTCGATGGGCGTCTGGTCAAGATCGGCATCCTGCCGGACGGGCAGAGTACGCAGTTGAATCCCGACCTCAAGCTCTACAAGTGCGAGATCGAGTGCGACTTCAAGGACGTCACGATCCGCCCCGGCATGAGCTGTGATGTCGAGTTGATCAAGGAGTCTTACGAAGACGCGCTGTTCGTGCCGGTGCAGTGTGTGGTGCGTGTGGATGGTGTGCCGCGCGTCTATGTCAAGGACGACGGCGAGTGGGTGCCGCGCATCGTGCGCGTCGGGCTCGACAACAATCGTATGATCCATGTGCTTGAAGGCGTGCGCGCCGGTGAAGAGGTGATGCTGGCGCCGCCTGTGAAAGAGCAGAAGCAGGATGAGGTCAAGGAGAGCGAGCGCTCCAAGGATCCGTCTCGCGGCAACGGCGTGCGCCCCGATCATGGAACGCCGCGCAAGCCGAAAAAAGCAGGCGGCCAGTCTCCTGCCGGCCGTGCCGGTGAGTCCGGTGCGCAACCCACGCCGCCTGCCGGAGGTGTCGGTCAGGGATGATCGTCCGCACCACAGAGCGTGAACGGCCGCGCGCGGATGAGGTGGTGCGGCTGGATGATGTGAAGCGCCACTACCGCGTCGGCGACGAGACGGTGCGCGCCCTCGACGGGGTCTCGTTCTCAATCCGCAGGGGCTCCTACTGGGCGATCATGGGCCCCAGCGGTTCGGGCAAGAGCACGATGCTGAACATTCTCGGCTGCCTCGACCGTCCTTCGAGCGGAGCCTATTGGCTGAACGGCGTGAATGTCGCTGAGATGGACGACAATGAGCTGAGCGACCACCGTCTGCGCAACCTGGGGTTTGTCTTCCAGAGTTTCCATCTGATCCCTCAATTGACGGTCTGCGAGAACATTGAAGTGCCGATGCTCTATCTCGGGGTTCCGCAAGCCGAACGCCGCCAGAAGGCGGAGATGCTCGCCGAGCGTGTGGGCATCGCGCACCGTCTGCGCCATCTGCCGTCGGAACTCTCCGGCGGCCAGCGGCAGCGTGTTGCGGTGGCGCGTGCGTTGGCCAACGACCCTGCGGTGCTGCTGGCCGACGAGCCCACCGGCAACCTGGACAGCGCGACCAGCGTGCAGATCATGGCGCTCTTCCAGGAGTTGTATGAGCAGGGCAAGACCGTGATTTTGGTGACGCATGAGCCGGACATCGCGGAATACGCGAAGTTCAAGATCGTGTTGAAGGACGGCGTGATTCTCTCCTGCGAGGAGGGCAGGCCGTGAACCAGGTACTCTACTTCTGGCCGTTTATCAAGTTGGGCCTCACGGATGTCTGGCGCCACAAGACGCGCTCCTTTCTGACGATGCTGGGCATGGTGTTCGGTGTCGGCAGCGTGATCGCCATGCTGGCCGTCGGCGAGGGGGCCAGCCTGCAGGCACTGGAATCCATCAAGCGCCTCGGCAGCGAAAACATTATGGTGATGTCGGTCAAGCCGACCGATGAGGAGGGCTCAAACACGGGTGCGCAGCGCGGTCGGCTGGCGGTCTATGGCCTGTTGTACGACGATGAGGCGCGTATCCGCGAGACCGTGCCCGGCGTGGTGCTCACCGTTCCGGCGCGCATGACCCGTCGCGTGGCGCGGCTCAACGAGCGTCAGCTTGAGCTGCGGGTTGTGGAGACCGTGCCCGACTGGTTTGCGGTGGTGCAGCGGCCGGTGCTGGCCGGGCGCACTCTCGCGCCGAACGACCTTCAGATGCGCGCCAATGTCTGCGTGCTGACCGAGCACGGCGTGCGCCGCCTGCTGGCGGGCGAGCACATGGTCGGCGAGCGTATCCGCATCTCGTCAGGCGTGTTCGAAGTGATCGGTATCGTCAAGAACGAGACCGGCGGCACGGTGCGCGCACCCGACAGCGAGGCCGACGTCTACATCCCGCTCACGACCGGCACCAAGCTCTTTGGCGAAGCCAACATCCGCTACTCTGCCGGGGGCATGGAAGGTGAAAAGGTTGAACTCAGCCAGATCATCGTGCGCATGGCCGATACCGATGTTGTGGAGGCGGCCAGCAAGGCGATCGAAACCGTGCTGGCGCGTTTCCACAAGAAGAAGGATTACCGCATCGATGTGCCGCTGACCCTGTTGCGCGAGGCTGAACGCACCAAGCGCACCTACAACATCGTGTTGGGCGCGATCGCCGGAATCAGCCTGTTGGTGGGCGGCATCGGCATCATGAATATCATGCTGGCCTCGGTCACGGAACGGACCAAAGAGATCGGTATCCGGCGCGCGATCGGCGCGCGCCGCAGCCGTATTGTCGTACAGTTCCTGATCAACACCTGCGTGCTGTCGATCGGCGGCGGGTTGGTGGGGCTGCTGGTGGGTGTCACGATCCCGCTATTGATTACGGCGTTCAGCGGGATGCCGACCGTGGTGCGGCCCTACAGCCTGCTGCTCGCCTTCGGCATCAGCGCCGGCATCGGCATCGTCTTCGGTCTCTACCCCGCGATGCGCGCGGCGTCGCTCGACCCGATCGACGCCCTGCGGCACGAATAAGTGGCGAAACGCCGTCTTGTTTCCGGACACGATTTTTGTCACAATCACGCCCATTTGTTTGACATGAACAAACGACCCGCACAATGATTTCATTTTTCAGACGTAATGTGCCTGTGATCCGCGAACGCGCCGCACACTGTATTTCGCGTTCAAACATTGATCCTGACGCACTGAAAGTGCTCTATCGCCTGGCAAACTCCGGACACACCGCCTACCTTGTCGGCGGCAGCGTACGCGACCTGTTGCTCGGCCGTCAGCCCAAGGATTTTGACATCGGAACGGACGCGCGGCCGAATGAGATCCGGCGCCTGTTCCGCAACTGCTTCCTGATCGGCAGACGCTTCCGGCTGGCGCACATCGTCTTCGGCCGCAAGGTGATCGAGACCAGCACCTTCCGGCGCCAGCCCGATGCGGTGGAGAACGAAAACGGCCTGTACCAAACGGATGACAACACCTTCGGCTCGCCGGAGGAGGATGCCAAACGCCGGGATTTCACGGTGAACGGGCTCTTCTACGACATCAAGACGTTTTCCGTGATCGATTATGTGGGCGGCCTGAGGGATCTGGAAAAGCGTTTGCTGCGCTGCATCGGCGACCCCAACATCCGTTTCCGCGAGGATCCGGTGCGCATGATGCGCGCCGTCAAATTCGCCGCGCGCCTGGGTTTCACGGTCGACCGTGCCAGCAGCAAGGCCATCCTGAAACACCACGCCGACATTCTCAACGCCTCCGTGCCCCGCGTGTGCGAAGAGATTTTCCGGCTTTTTACGTTTGGTTCATCCCGCGCGGCGTTCATGCTGCTGTGGGAGTACAAGCTGCTGGGCGACCTGTTGCCGGAGCTGAACGCCTACATCGAGGCTTCGGGCGGCAAGAAGTCGCCGCTCTGGACTTATCTGGCCGCGCTCGACGCCGATACCGCCAATGGGGAGCATTCCAACGGCGTGCGTCTCGCCTGTCTGTGTTATCCGGCCTTTTTCGACCAGTTGCGGCGGGCAGAACGGAACAGCCCGAACGGCCGCGTCAACCGGCAGCATGTCGCGCGTCAGGTGTTGAACGCCGTGGCGCAGCGGCTGCACGTCCCGAAAACCACGCTGTATACGGCGCTGGCCTTGATGGACGCGCCGCGCCGGTTTGCCGATTCGCCGACTAAGGGACGGGGTCACCGTTTCCTTTTCCACCCCGGTTTCCCGGAGGCTCTGGCCTTCCAGCGCATCCTGCTGACCGCGGAGAAGGCGGATCTCTCTTGCCTGAACGAATGGCAGGCGCTTTACAACCAGCAAGTGGCGCAGCAGGCACGGAACGGAGCGCCGTCGCGCGAGTCTGCCGCACCGGAAGGCGCGGACGTGGCGCGCGATGCCGAAGAAGAGAGAGACCTTCCGCGCCGTCGTTCACGCCGTCGCCGTTCGCGGCGCCGGGACGCGGGAGCGCGAGAGTCCGATTCCTCTATTACGGTTACGGAAAGTCCCGTGGAGAGATGCCGTGTTGACCCAGGGCAATGATCCTGCGGCACTGATCCGGGAGGCTGCCCCAGGAGAAGTTCGCCGCCAGGCTGTGACGACAGGGACAGGTATTTAGACGATGACGAAGAAGACGCCGCGCGCCCGCAGGTCGTTGAGGAAGGAGAAGCCCGTGTAGGCGCGGTCGGCGAGGCACGTCACCGAAAAATTCAGGGGTTGACTGTTTTCGTGCCCCCCCGCATAACAAGTAACCATCATGGGAATCGGTGTATATCCGGTCTATCCTATGGTAGTGAAATAAAATGTAGCTTCATAGCGTTCGGAGTGGTGTAGTCGGTTTTCATGTATGGGTACGGTGTCTGTTTTGTTGAGACGGGCGGCGTAAGGTATTCCGACACGGGATTTTCGACACAGCGTTGCGCCTGCAGCAACTTCAAGACTTCGGCCTGCAATTCTATGGAAGGGGTGTGAGGATGAAGAAGGTCGTGACGGTGGTGGCGATGCTGGTGGCGTTCGCGGCGGCGGCCGAAGAACCCGCGCTCCGGTTCGGTTTCCTCACGGACACGCACATCGATGCGGAAGGAAGCAACCTCGACCGCGTGCGGAAAGCGCTCACGCTTTTCAAGACGAACAATGTGGATCTCGTGGTGCACGGCGGCGACATCTGCAACGCGTTCTATCCCGGCGGTTACGCCGCCTACTCCAACTGTTTCGAGGAGGTGTTCGCCGATGCGGTGGCCGTGCCGCGCAAGATCTACGCCGTAGGGAATCACGACACACAGAACAACCTGGGTGAGATGAGCCAGATCGACGCCGCTGCAGAGGTCCTCAGAATCCTCGGCGCGGAGAATCTGCACACGGACAAACGCACGGTCAACGGCTACACATTACTTGTGATGCCGTATGCGCTGGGCGATACAGCCCAGGGATTCCTTTCGTGGGAGGAATACGAGGCGGCCGTTTCGAACGCCTGCGAGGAGGCGGGCGCGGGAAGACCGGTCTTTGTGCTTGAGCACAAGCCGCCGCAAAGCACGGTGTACAACACCGCCAGCGAGTGGGGATACCGGCAATCGAGGGAGATCCTCATGAGGTACCCGCAGGTGGTGGAGCTCTCCGGCCACGTGCACGGCTCGCTGTACAACGATGTCTTTTTCTGGCAGGGGGAGTTCAGCGTGGTGAACGCTTGTTGCCTCCAGCAATGGTATGGACTCCTCGATGGGAAAGCCGCCACCACGGGGAAGACATCGAATGGCGTTCTGCTGGTCGATGTGTTTACCGACAAGATCGTTATCTCACGCTGGGACGCACTGGACGGTACGGAGATCGGGCCCGATCACCGCTGGCAGATCAATCTGCCGCACGCTGAGGCGACGGCGCTTTTCAACCGTACGCATCTCGTGACGGCGGAACAGGCGAACCCGCCCGCTTTCAATGCGGACGCAGTGCTCACCGTCAATGCTGTGACGAGCGGCCAGCAGACGACGGGCTACACGCTCACATTTCCGCAGGTCACCGACAACGCGATGACGTACTGGATCGAGGCGCGGACGCTCGGCCCGGATGGCGTCTCGTGGGTCGAAGCGGCGCACACCGAAATCTTCAGCGACTACTGGAAGTCGCCGTCCGAACGGAGCGACACGGTGACTTACACGTTCCCTGCCAACGACCTAGCGGTGAGCACGACCTACCGTTTCGCCGTGCAGCCTGTCGGACAGTACGCGACCAAGGGCGCGGCCATTACGGCAGAGGTCACCACGCCACCCACGCTGATTATCGACACGCCGGACATGTTCATCGAGTACGTGGAGGCCACAGGCGGACAGTACGTCGACACGAAAGTCATCGGCCGTAGTGGCACGAAGGCCGAGATCGAGATCTCCATCGACCCGTCTTATATCGGAGGCGACCGGGCCATCCTCGACGTACGCAAAGACGATGGCCCAACCCGGTTCTACCCCTTTCACTCCTCCGCCGGCTTCGCCGCCTACGGGTACGCCGAGTACTATCGCCAGGATGCTTTCGGCGCACTGAAGGGCGACTACCGCTATCTCATGGAGAGCGAGCTGAGGGCCGGCCGCCAGACGTTGATGCTCAACGGCCAAACCGTGACGAACGCGACAATTACGGAGACCGTCGACACCAGCGCGAACCTCTATCTTTTCGCCTGCAACCACGTGTCAACATCGGCGAAGCTGTATCCCATCAGGGCGAAGTGTTACGGGCTCAAGATCTGGCAGACGGCCACGATGGGCGCGGACGATACCGACTACAAGCTGGTGCGCGATTTCAAGCCGTGCGTGACGGCCGGCGTGGCGGGTCTTTACGACACCGTCTCCAGACGCATCTTTTACGGGGACAAAACGAGCGGCGCTTCCTCCGCCGCGCTCGCGCTGCCCGCCGACTGGACGAAATGGGGCACGGCGGTGCCCGGCAAGCCGGACTATTTCGTGGATTACGTCGAAAGCAACGGCCGACAGGTTCTCGACACGGGTGTGAGGGCGCGCACGGGGGTGAAGGCCGAGGCGGAAATCCGCTGGATGAATGAGACCGATGAACAGACCTTCTTGGGGGCGACTGTGAACAACGACGCCGGCTTCTATATGATGCACCTTGTGAATGGGCGCAGGATGTGGACGGCGTACGGATCCACGCGTACCTATTTTGACGACCCCGGCACCGGCACGACCGCGCTCTGGGCGGGCGGCGTGTACAACAAGGTCACGGTGGACTTCTCGCACGGCGCCCAGTCCATCACGCGCAACGGCACGAACGTCTGGTCGCTCGGGAGCGAGCAGATGGTGGATCTCGGCTGCACGATCACGGCCTTTGCCGTGCGGCGTTTCGGCTTGCCGTACTATTGGTCACGCGTGCGCTGCAGAGGGCTCAAGATGTGGCTCGACGGAGAGCTTGTGCGCGACTACCGCCCGTGCGTGAAAGGCGGGCGTCCGGGCCTCTACGACACGGTGAACGACGAGGTCTGCTTCCCGGCGGGTGAGGCTTTCTATGGCCGGGGTGCGCCGCTCCATCCGGAGGGCTTCCCCGGCAGCTTCGCCGACTATGTGGAGGCGACCGGCGGGCAGTACGTCGACCTGAGGGTGCGGGGCCGCAGCGGCACAAAGGCCGAGATGGACATGATGTATACGGGCAACGCTTCCGGCGATACCGCCTACATCGGCGCGCGTAAGGATTCCGGTGCCACGCGCGTCTATCTGTTGCACCGCGCTTTCGAAGCCTATTCCTATGGATACGGTTCCTTCAAGTATATCAGTGCGCAGAATCAGAACCTCTTCGCCGATTATGTGCGTCACATGATCACGAGCGAGTTGCGATGGGGTTGTCAGAAGATCGTCGTAGACGGTCAAACGTTGTGCGACAATTCGGATATGACCGTGTATGACACGGGGGTCAACTTCTATCTGTTCGCGGTGAACTTTGAGGGCGCCAAGTATCATGCCAAGGCACGCAGTTACGGGCTCAAGATCTGGCAGACGCCCACGACAAATGCGTACGACACCGCTTTCACGCTTGTGCGCGATCTCAGGCCGTGCGCTTATCATGACGGAATCAATGTGCTGGGCGCGCTCTATGACCGTGTGACCGGCGAGATCCTTGGCCAGTCATCGGGCCTCACTTTGCCTTCGCCTGCACACGTCGTCCCCGGGAAACCGGATGCTTTCGTGGCGTACATCGAATCGAACGGCAGTCAGTTGCTCGACACGGGCGTCAGGGCGGCCACGGGCGTCAAGGCCGAGGGCGAATTCATGTGGCTGGAGAATAAGGCCGAGGCGACCTACCTCGGAATGTATGCCGGAAATCGCATGTACATGGTTCACAAGGTGGGCACGCGCGCCTGGGCGGCTTATGGTGATGATGTTGGGAGGCACTATCTCACGAACGTGGTTACGGGGGTCAAGGCTCAATATGCGCCGGGAACGAAAGAACATTTCGTCGTGGATTACGGCGCGTCGTCGCAGACCATCACGCTGAACGGCACGAACGTCTACAGTGAGGCGCTCGCAACGCCCGTCGACGGCGGCGGCACCTTGGGACTCTTCGCCGTGCGTAATGGACGAAACGTGCGCAGCTTTTCAGCAAGCGCGCGCTGCTACAATCTGAACCTGTGGACGAACGGCGTCCTCGCGCGCGCCTTCCTGCCGTGCGTGAAGGACGGGAAGGGTGCCCTCTACGATGCCGTGAACGACGAAATGGCGTTCCCCGACGGGCACGATATCACGGGAGCATTGATTGGTCCCATTACGAACGTCACCGCGTTCACGCCGAAACGCTACATTGACTATATCGCGGCGGATGCCGACAACTGGCTCGACACGGGTGTGGTGGCGAAGAGCGGTACGAAGGCGGAACTCGTTTTCACGGGGGTGTGGGGTGACGGGAGCAGTTACCTTGGCAATAACGCGATGGGCCTCCTCGGCGCGCGCGGCGCCCTCTACGGTGAGAACGCCTTCTGTCTGGCGCATGTCACGAACGGTGTGCTCGCCAGCACCTATGGAACGTTCGGGTGTGAGGCCACCGCTGTCATCACGAACGTGAGGCACACCGTTGTGGCGGACTTCGCCGCCGGTGCACAGACGGTGGCCCTGGATGGCACGCCGGTCTGGTCGGGTCAGGTGGCGGGTGCGATCGACACGGGCCTCAATCTCTATCTCTTTGCTATCAATGATCGCGGTGTGGCCGCGTTCCCGGCGCGGGCCCGGGTGCACAGCCTGAAGATCTGGCAGGACGGCGCACTCGTGCGCGATTACCGTCCGGTCATGACGCAGGAAGGAATACCGGTATTCTGGGACAAGGTAAACAACGCCATCACGATGGGCGCGCGTCTGTTTACGGATTACGGGTCTGACCTCGGCACGATCAAATCGGGCATGCAGATGATGGTCCGCTAAAGAGAAAAAGAGAGTGGGGCATGAGGAGAAGGACGTTTCTGGGGGAAATGCTGGCGGCGGGGGTGTTGCCGGCGTTGGGTGCAGACAATCCGCGCATCGCGCGTGTGGGCCTGGTGACCGACACGCATGTGCATAAAACGATGGCGAGCTGCGCCAGGGTGCGTGCCGCCTTGGAACTCTTCAAGGCGCAGGGCGCGGAGATGGTGGTCAACTGTGGCGATATCGCCGACCAACATTTCCCCGACGGCTACCGTTGTTACCGCCGCACGGTGAATGAGGTGTACCCGGCTGCGGCGTCGCGCCCGAAAGAGGTGTTTGTCTACGCATTCCACGACGTGCTCAACTACAAGCCTGAGAGCGGCTGGAATGTCGCGCGTGATGCGGAACCCGCCTTCGCGGACGTGCATACACGCCTCGAGGCCACCAACACGCACACCTGCGATTTTGTCTGGCGGGGATTGCCGTTCGCCGTATTCCCCCAGTCGACGGGCATGAAGGGTTTCCTCTCGTGGGAGGATTATGAAAAGACCGTGGCGCGTCTGTGCGCGGAGCATCCCGGCAAGCCCGTTTTCGTGCTGGAGCACGTGCCTGCGGCGGGCACGACCTTCCACAGCCGCCACTGGGGCAGTGACGCGAGCCGCCGTGTGCTGAACAAGTTCCCTCAGGTCGTGCAGATCTCCGGACACGTCCACGGTTCCATGGCGAGCGAGCGCCAGATCTGGCAAGGCGAGTTTACGGCCGTGAACGTCGGTTGCCTCCAGACTTGGGGCGGGTTCGCGCCAGGCTCCACGCCGCCGCCTCAGGCGAAGGAAAACTACGGCGTGCTGGTGATGGATGTCTATCGCGACCGACTCGTCTTCTCGCGTTACGACGTGCGTGATCACTCCCAATCCGGCGCGCCGTGGGTGGTGCCGGTGCCGTTCGCCGCGCAGGAGGCGCCGTTCCGTCCGAGTGTGCACGCGCAGCGGTGTCCGAAGGCCGCCTTTGCGACGGGAGCTGCGGCCGCAGTGAGCCCAGTCGAGAAAGGATACGCGATCTCGTTCCCCGAAGCGCGTGAAGGCGGCGACGCCTTCATGTACCGGCTTGAGGCGCAGCGGAAATCTGCGGACGGCACGTGGCAGACTTTCTCTCGCGACGATATTTTCGGGGACTTCTGGAAAGCCGCGAAAGATCGTACGGGCAAGATGACCTACACGTTGAGTGCCGGACTCTTCAGTCCCGGCGAGGCCTACCGTATCTCCGTGACGCCGTTGGACTTTTTCTATCGCCCGACGGCGCCGATCTTCGCCACATTCACGGCTTCGCACGCGGCCTGGAAGTGTGTCTGGAAGTGTTCGGATCCCCGCGCCGAGTTGGCGTTTAGCCAGTATGGCAAACCGGTGGAACGGTCTGCGGATGGTCGCTTTGTGCCGTCGAGCGGACAGGGTACGCTCCGTCTGTCGGAGCACGTTTTCAAGGCCCTTGTGCCAAGAGCGCGTGCACGTGTGGTGCTGGATCTCGACGCCGAGCAGCCGGACGGCGAGTGGTGCGCGTGGCGTGCGGCGTTGCGTGCACGCGGGGGCGGGCCGAACCTCGCGGAGGTACAGACAGTTCCCGGTAAGCCGGGCGTGTTGCGGTATGTCTTTGATTTCACCGTGCCCGCAGCCGGACTCGACACCTGCGATATCCTTTTCAACTACGTGAGCCCCCGCGCCTCGCTGGATGTGGTTGGCATCGAGTTACAATCCATGTAGGAGGGTGTCCGATGTAAAAAATGCAGGGCGTTTTTATTTGAACTGGGCTCGCGCGTTGTTTATCAGGGAAACACTTC
>DAOTKE010000056.1:0-20737 GCA_035449085.1 Kiritimatiellia bacterium
GCTATTTAAGCCCCAAGCATAACCATGCGCTGGGCGTCGGACACGTCACCGTGGCTTCCGGAGGACAAGTGGACCTGACCGGCAATCTGACCATCACTAACGCTGTCAGCATCAAAGGCGTTGGCGCCACGAGCTCGGGCGAGGGCGCGATCAGATCCGTCAACGGCACAACCAACACCTGGAGCGGACCTGTCACCCTTCAGAATTCGTCTCGTTTAGGATGCCTCGGCGGCGGGCTGCTGGAGATCAGCGGCGTCATTGATTCAGGCACCAACAACTATGATCTTGTGGTGCGCATGCCAAACACCGCGGGCGGCACACTCCTGCTCTCGAACAACAATACGTGGCGCGGCAACACCTGGGTCAGGTGCGGCACTGTCAAGCTCGGCATTGACAATGCGTTGCCGACCGGCACTGTGCTTCAATTGGGATTGAATGCGAGCCAAACGGACGTGAAGAGCGCGACGCTCGACCTGGCCGGCTTCAATCAAAGCCTGGCGGGGGTGGTCGATTCCGGATCTGACAACCACCATCTCGTCACAAATACGGAAGAGACTTTTTCGACACTGACGATCAACACCACATCGGCGCGTTCCTTTGCAGGTGAGTTCGCGGGCAATCTGAACATTGTCAAGACCGGCGCCAGCGACTTGACGTTGTCCGGCACCAGCTCCACTTTTGGCGATCTGATCGTCAGCAACGGAACGGTGATCATCAGCTCTACGGGCAGCCTCGGCCCCAACTGCACGAACATCACCGTTGCGACCGGCATTCTGTTGCTGCAGAACTCGTCTGCGCTGGCCGACGAAGCCTCACTGTTCATCGCGAACGACGGCGTTGCAAAGGTCAATCTCGCGGAGGGTGTGAACGAGACCGTCGGCTATCTGTATTTCGGCGACAAGCTGCGCATGGGCGGCACCTACGGCGCAACGGGCAGTGGTGCGGCTATCATTGATGACGAACACTTCTTGGGGAAAGGCGTCCTCAGCGTCCGTCACGGCAAGGGCGGCACAGTGATCCGCTTGCGGTGAAGCGAAACATGCCACGTCTGCGGCTAGGGATCGCCGCGCTACTCACCGGCGCGGCGATCCTCAACTATGTCGACCGCCAGACACTCTCCGTGTTGGCCCCCACGATCCAGGCGGACCTCGGCATGGACGACCGCGATTACGCCAACGTGGTCAATCTCTTCCTCATCGCTTATACCCTAGCGTCTCTATTATCCGGGAGGCTGGTTGACCGCATCGGCACGCGCGCAAGCATGTCGCTGTTCGTGATCGGGTGGTCGCTCGCGAACATGCTGTCGGCACTAGCTCAAGGGCCGCGTTCGTTGGGGGTTTCCCGCTTCGCGCTTGGCCTGGGTGGCGCGGGCATGTGGCCGGCCGCTTCGAAGGCGGTGTCTGAATGGTTCCCAGCCCGCGGGCGTGCGGTTGTCATCGGGGCCTACACGACCGGCGCGACGCTGGGCGCCGCCATCGCGCCGTATGCGGTAATCCCTCTGGCGTCGGTGGCCTATGCCGAGGTTTGGCCGTCACTCGCGCAGTGGCTGGGCCCAGGCTCAGGCTGGCGGATAGCCTTTATTGTGACGGGGCTGGCGGGCTTTCTCCTTCTCATCCCCTGGCTCCGGCTCTATCGGTTGCCGCGCGTGTGCCCGTTGCCCGATGAGCCCATGCGTGAGGTGTCGGCCCCGGACGCCCCAACTTGGGGCTGGCGACAGGTGCTGTGTTTCAAAGGGCTGTGGCTGCTGCTGGCCGGGCGTCTTCTGACCGATCCCGTCTGGTTTTTTTCCAGTTCTGGTTCTTCAAGTATCTTAGTGTTGATCGTCAGCTTTCACAGGCGCAACTCAGTGTCACATGGCTGGTCTATGCGTCCGCCGGGGTGGGCAGTCTGGCGGGTGGCTGGCTTTCGGGCTATCTGATCCGGCGGGGTCACGCACCGGCCAAGAGCCGCATGCGCGTGATGCTGATCTGCGCCTGCCTGATGCCGCTTTCGGCACTCATCACACTCGCGCCGGATGTGAACGGGGCACGGGTGCTGGCAACCGTGATTGTGGCGGCTTCGCTGGCATGGCTCATCAACATCAGCGCTCTTGTCGTGGATCTAGTTCCGCGCCATTCGGTCGGCACAGTCTTCAGCGTCGTGGCCGCGGGCAGCACGCTCGGCGGCATCGCGATGAATCTGCTGGTGGCAACGATGGTCGCCGGTCCGGCCGCGCGCGCCGGCGGATTCCTTGACCAGGCATTAGAGACCGTGTTCGGCCCACTGCTCGCGTGTGTGCAGGGGCAAGGCTATGCGCCATGGTTCGTCATCATGGCACTGCTTCACCCCATCGCCTGGCTGGTGCTCAAGCTCGGCGGCGTGTCGGGCAACGCCAGCTCACGGTGTCGGAAGCATTCGATCGTGTGATCGTTCACCAGGCCGACCGCCTGCATCAGCGAGTAGCAGATGGTCGAGCCGACAAAGGCGAAGCCGAGGCGTTTGAGATCGCGGCTCAGCAGGTCCGACGTATGCGTCCGCGCGGGTATCTCCTTCAGCCGGCTCCAGGCATTCTGCCGCGGCGCGCCGTCCACGTAGCGCCATAGAAAAGCGTCGAGCGAGCCGTGCGTCTCTTGGATATCGAGCACGCCACGTGCGTTGCGGATCGCGGCACCGATCTTGAGCCGGTTGCGCACAATGCCGGGGTCGGCCAGCAGACGCGCCGTGTCGGCCTCGCCGTATCGCGCGACACGCGCGATGTCGAAGCCGTGGAACGCCGCGCGGTAGTTCTCGCGTTTGCGCAGGATCGTCAGCCAACTCAGTCCGGCTTGCGCGCCCTCGAGGATCAGGAACTCGAACAGCCGCCGGTCGTCATGCAGCGGAACACCCCACTCGCGGTCGTGGTACGCCTGATACAACGGGTCGCTGCCGCACCAGGCGCAGCGGACCGCGCTCGGACTGTCAAACTCGCTCATCGCGCCGCTCTGCGGTTGAGTTCGAACCATTTGCGGATCACCTTCTGGCGCTCAGGCGGCGTCGCGGCCGGGTGAGGGTCAGACTCGTTGTCGCTGTGCTCCAGACTCCAGCCGCTCCACTCGCGGAAAGCGTGGTACGACCAGTCCCAGCCGTACTCTTCGAAAATCTCCGTCACGTCTTGAAGATACTGCGCGGCTCCCTGTGCCCAGCGGATCGCGCTGAACTCGCCGATGTAAATGGGCACATTGTAAGCCAGTTGGAAATCCCGCACCGGCTGTAACTCGCTACGCAGCGCCTCCTTGTCATAATGTCGTCCGCTGATTACGCCGGGATAGGCCCAGCGATCCTTGGTGCCGTGCACGCCCTGGTGCGTGAAGGCGTGGGAGCGGTACATGTGCGCCTGGTACACGATGACGCCCGGCACATTCATCGGGCGGACGAAATGGAAGCCGTCGGGATCGTCCCACTGGTCCACCTCGACGGCGATGGCGGTGTCGCGGTCGATCTCGCGGATCGCGCGTGCGGCGCGTTCCTGCAGCGCCCAGTAGTTGTCGCACCCCTCGGGAGAAGGCCGGTTCTGGCACGGCTCGTTGATCAGGTCATACGCCCAGACCGTCGGATTCCCGACGTAACGCCGCGCGATGTGCCGCCAAACCTCGACAAAAAAATCGGCATACTCGGGCTCGAAGAACATGCGCATGCTCTTGTCCTCATCGCGACCGCCCGGCGGCGTATGCAGGTCAATGCACACCCGGATGCCGAGCTGGGCGCAATCCGCCAGGATCTTGTCCAGCGTGTCGAGGCTGTTGTTGATCCACCGCATGAACTCGGCTTTATCACGGTTGACGTCGCCCACGGCATCCCAGTTGCGCGTCATCTGGTAGCGGATCAGGTTCACGTTCCATGCGGCCAGCGTCTTCAGAGCATCCGGATCGTACGCCTGCCGGATCATGACGCCGCGCAGACGGTCGATGCCGTCGTGGCCGGCCGAGACCGGCGGCGGATTGCGCATCGGCTGCGGATGTTTAATACGCTGCCGCGGGTCGAGAGTGAGCGTCAGATTGTCGACCCAGATCGTGCCCGTGCTATCCTGCAGACCGATGCTCAGCATCGCGTCGCCAATGTCTTCGGGCACATCAACCATGGTCGAGCGCCGCGTCCAATCGCTGCTTCCCGTGGGACAGCCGACATTCGGCCAGCGCTTGCCGGCTGTGGGAGTCTCAAAGTGAAGCATGCACTTCACGCCGTTCCAGCGATCCCGCGGGACAGAGACATTTTCCTGTCGAATGTCGGCCTGCAAAATCACCCGTTTGCCGGCGTACGGCTTGAGGTCGAACGGGGCCGTCACCAGAGCCGTTCCGGGGGCGCGGCCTTGCGTCGGCGGGTTCGCGACCTCCAGCACGAAGCCGCGCCCCTCTGCCTGTATCCAGCGCGCATGCGGCGTCAGCGTGAAGGACGCGCGAGCTGCCTCGGTCTCAAATGTTTCGCGGTGCCCCCCGCCGGGCAAAATCTCGCCCGCATGGAGGAGCAACGCGCACCCTGCGATTGCCGCCGCCATCCACAGGCCGTATCGCCGCATGCGCATTCCCCCCTTATTTGGAGACCAGCCCCAGCGCTTGCTGGATGACCGGCGCGAACTTGATGATCACCGGCGTGAAGACGACGGCCACCATGCTCATCAGTTTGATCAGGATGTTGAGCGACGGGCCACAGGTGTCCTTGCAGGGATCGCCCACGGTATCGCCGATCACCGCCGCGCCGTGCGCGGGATTCTTACTGCCGTCGGGCAGACGTTTGCCGCCAAAATTCCCTTTTTCAATGTGTTTCTTGGCATTGTCCCACGCGCCGCCGGCATTGTTCAGCAGGCAGGCCAGCGAGAAACCGGCGGTGAGGCCGCCCGCCAGCAGGCCCATGATGCCGGGCACGCCAAGCACGAGGCCGGTCGCGACGGGCACACTGATCGCCAGCAGCGAAGGCATCAGCATTTCACGTTGCGCGCCTTGAGTCGAGATCGCCACGCAACGCGCGTAGTCCGGCTTGTCGGTGCCTGCCATGATGCCGGGCAGAGCCTTGAACTGGCGGCGCACCTCCTCCACCATCGAGCCGGCGGCGCGACCGACAGCCTTCATGGACATCGCGCAGAACACGAACGCCATCATGGCGCCAATGAAGAGCCCGCACAGCAGGAAGGGGTTGAGGATGCTGAGATTCAGCGTGTTGATAAAGAACGCCAGCTTGTCGGTCGCCGCCTCGTAAGCCGCGCTGTCAAAGGCCACCGCACCCTTGGCGGCCAGCTTGCGCGTCCAGACGTCCACCTCCTGCACCTCGGCCGCGAGCAGCGCCATGGCGGTCAGTGCAGCTGAACCGATGGCAAAGCCCTTGCCGGTCGCCGCCGTGGTGTTGCCGAGCATGTCCAACGCATCGGTGCGCTCGCGCACGTGCGGCGGCAGGTGCGACATCTCCGCGTTGCCGCCGGCATTGTCAGCGATCGGCCCGTAGGCGTCGGTCGCCAACGTGATACCCAGCGTGGCCAACATGCCCACCGCGGCAAACGCGATACCGTAGAGACCGGCCATCGTGTCGTGGAAGCCCCCGGCCAAACCGAAGGCGGTGAGGATCGCGAGGGCCACGGTCACGACCGGCACCAGCGCCGACATCATGCCGACCGCCAGACCGTCGATGATCACGGTGGCGGGGCCCATCGCGGCCTGCCGAGACACGCCCTTCGTGGGTTCGTATTCATCCGAAGTGTAGTACTCGGTCGAGTAGCCGATAATCACGCCGGCCGTCAGCCCCGCGACCACGGCACCGAAAACGCCCCAGGTGATGATGCCCGTTGCGGCCAGCACGGCCGCCGCGACCACGATCAGTACAGAGCTCCCCCAGGTGCCGAGGCGCAACGCCTTGAGCAGCACCATCATGCTGGCCTTGTCGTCGTCGCAGCGCACGGCGAAGATACCGGCCACCGAGAGCGCGATGCCGATACCCGCGATGATCATCGGCGCAATCACGGCGTCCACGCCCGCCAGCGCGCTGGTGGCAGGCAGGCACGCGCCCAGCGCCGCCGTCGAGAGGATCGCGCCGCAATACGACTCATACAAGTCGGCGCCCATGCCCGCCACATCGCCCACGTTGTCGCCCACGTTGTCCGCGATGGTCGCGGGATTGCGCGGGTCATCCTCCGGGATGCCGGACTCAACCTTGCCGACCAGGTCCGCGCCGACGTCCGCGGCCTTGGTGTAGATGCCGCCGCCGACACGCGCGAACAACGCCTGCGTGGAGGCGCCCATGCCGAAGGTCAGCATGGTCGTCGTGATCTCAACCAGCTTGCTGGACGGATCCATGCCCGGATGCACCAGCCAGATGTCACGCCAGATGTGGCCGAACCCGTTCAGCATGTGCTCGGTGGTGTAAACCAGGCGGTCAAGCAGCCAATACCAGATGGAAATATCCAACAGACCGAAACCCACCACAACCAGGCCCATGACCGCACCCGAACGGAACGCCACCTGCAGGCCGCGGTTCAGGCTTTCGCTGGCGCCCTGCGCGGTGCGCGACGACGCGGCGGTCGCGGTCTTCATGCCCAGAAAACCGCAAAGGCCGGAGAAGAAACCGCCGGTCAGAAAGGCTACCGGCACGAACGGATTCTGTACGCCCAACAGCGCCAATACGGCAAAAACCACCACGAGAATCGCGAAGACCATCCCGACGCGGCTGTACTGCTGGCGCAGGTAGGCCATCGCGCCCTCGCGCACATATCCCGCAATCTCCACCATACGTGCGTTGCCGGGATTGGCCTTGATCATCATCTTGTAAAAGAGTGCGGCCATAACCAACGCCAGCAACGCGCCCAACGGCGCGATCCACCAGATCCCCGGCGTACCCGTCACCGCCGCCGCGGAGGCAGAACCACCGGATGATTGAGCGTGAGCGAAACCGGCCAGACCCAGTCCGGCAGCGAGAAGGAACCCTTTACGGATCGACATATCATTCTCCATCTTATTCGCGTGCCTCTGAAGCCCAGCATATTGCATGCGGTATTTCAGAGTACACACCGTTCGGGGTGTCATCATTTCGCTTTTTTTGTGGTTTGTCAATGAGACACCCGATTTAATCTTGGGGCACGCGTGAGTGGTACGCGTGAGTCCTTGATTTCCCCTTGCCTCTGTTCTGCCTGCATGCCAAACTGAAATGGGTTCGTAAACTGAACAAGTGGCGGGGTGATTTTTCATGATCTCGGGACGGGCAAGTAGAGGGGCCGAATGAAGCGGTTGGGGGGAGCGGGGCCGATAAAAGTAGTCATTGCCATCGATTCCTTCAAGGGGTCGCTTTCGTCGATGGCCGCCGGTCATGCCGCTGCGGAAGGTGTGAAACGTGCCTGTCCGGAAGCTGTGTGTCTCGTGCGTCCGCTTGCTGACGGCGGCGAGGGGACGGTTGACGCCCTCAAGGAGGGGCTGGGTGGCGAATTTGTCGAGGTGGCAGTGGCCGGCCCGATGCGCAAGCCGACCCATGCCAAATATGCGCTCGTTCGGGAAACATCGAACGGGCCGTTGACCGCAGTCATGGAAATGGCCCAGGCTGCGGGCATCACGCTTGTGCCGCCTGCCGAGCGTAATCCGCTCGAAGCAACGACGTATGGCGTGGGCGAAATGATTCTCGACGCTGTCCGGCGCGGGACGACGAAGTTCATCATCGGTATCGGCGGCAGCGCCACGAATGATGCCGGACGCGGCATGCTGGAGGCGTTGAAGGGGCATGATCTCCGCCGGTTCTCCTTTCGCATTGCCTGTGACGTGAAGAACCCGCTTTGTGGCCCGAATGGTGCGAATGCGGTATTCGGCCCGCAGAAGGGCGCGACGCCGGAGATGGTGAAGCACCTAGACGAGCGTCTGATGAAGTTCGCGGAGGAGGCCGGCGATCCGGCCACAACACCCGGTGATGGGGCGGCGGGCGGACTCGGTTTCGCGTTCCGGCATTTTCTCGGGGCGGAGCTGGTGCCTGGGGTCGAGCTGATCCTCAAAGAGACGCGTCTTGAAGCGTTTATTCGGGATGCTGATATTGTTCTCACGGGCGAAGGGTGTCTCGACGGACAGACCGTCATGGGCAAGGCGCCGATCGGCGTCGCACGTCTTGCGAAGAGATATGACAAGCCGGTGATCGCCTTTTCCGGCTGCGTCGGCGACGATGTTGAGGCGGTGAACGACGCGGGTATCGACGCCTTCTTCCCGATTCTCCGCAGGATTACGACGCTTGAAGATGCGCTTGATGTCGATCATGCCGCCGTGAACCTTTCAGCCACGGTCTGCCAGGCCTTCCGCCTTCTAAACCTTTAACCGCTCACTTTCCTATGTTTACGACTTACGGTGCCTTGATCGGGCGTGCGATCGCGATCATCCTCATCATCCGCAAGGTGACGCCGGCTTATGCCCTGATCTGCGCGTGGTTGGCGGTGCGACGTTTGCGGCTCAGGGCGCAGCGAATATCGTGCGCACGCTTTCTGGCGAAGGCTATATCCGCGGTGCGCTGACCGTGCATGACCGGGTGTCGGCCGGCGACGACGCCAGCACTCCCGCCGGTGCAACGCGCATGGCCGAACAGTCGGCATTCGCGCCGGGTACGGTCTACGCCTGGTTATGGTCGCCCACTGCCCACGACAGGTTGCTGGTCGGCGATCTTGACCATCACCGGTGAGGAGTATCTCTTTGGCTGGACACTCGCCAACGGCGGCGGCAAAGGCTACAATGCCGTGATCAAAGCCGAGAACGGTGAGGTGGTGCTGGAGTATGAATCGACGCGCAGCACCCTGATGTGGTTGAAGCAGCGACCGTCAACAAAGAAAGGCGGAACGTATGGCGAGACGATCCGGCCGGCGCAACGGGTTTGCGCTCGTGGCGCTGTGCCTCTGCATGGTGCTCCGCGTGGACGCGGGTACGCTGGATGCGTATGTGCGGCAAGCGGACGACTCCTTCGCGTGGAGACTGCGTGACACGCAGACGCTCGACGGGATCGAGGTCGCCACGCTGGATCTGACCTCGCAAACGTGGCGCGGCGGCCGTTGGACGCATACGCTCCATATCGCGCGTCCTAACACGGTGCGTTATCCCGCGACCGTCTTCCTCGAAATCACGCACAGCGCGAGCCGCAAGAATCTGCCTGCGGTCAAACGTCTGGCCGAGACCGGCGGCACGCTGGTCGCGGTGCTCACCGACGTGCCCAATCAGCCGCTGTACGGTAACCGCTACGAGGATGCCCTGATCGCGTACACCTTCGACCAGTATCTGCGCAGCGGTGACAGTTCGTGGCCGCTGTTGCTGCCGATGACCAAGAGTGCCGTACGGGCCATGGATGCGGTGCAGGCCTGGGCGCGCACCACACATGGGCAGCAGGTCGAACGCTTTGTGGTGTCCGGCGCCTCGAAACGCGGCTGGACCACCTGGCTTGCAGGTGCGGTGGATCCGCGTGTCTGCGCGATCGTGCCGATGGTGATCGACATGCTCAATATGAAGGCGCAGACCCGGTGGTCGCAGCGCGTGTATGGGCGACAGAGCGAAAAAATCAGCGATTACACCGACTTCGGCCTGATGGAGCGACTGGACCAGCCTGAGGCAGCCCGTCTGCTAGACATTGTGGATCCCTTCAGTTATCGGGCCGCTTTCACCATGCCCAAACTGTTGGTGCTCGGCACAAACGATCCCTATTGGACCGTGGATGCCCTCCGCCACTACTGGCATGACCTGCCGGGGCCGAAGCTGGTCTACCAGGCCCCCAACGCCGGCCACGGTGCCGGTGGCACGGAGGGTGCCGCGCGTGCCCGCGCCGCTTTTCTGCAGATGATCGCGCAGGGTCAAACGCCGCCGCAGATGATCTGGCGCCGACAGGGCGACGCGTCGGGAACGCTGCATGTCGAAGCCGACCGCCGGGCGCGTGACGCGCGGCTCTGGAGGGCACATGCGCCGACCCGTGATTTCCGCAAGGCCGTCTGGAAAAGTGCGCCGCTCGCCCTTGATGCGCAAGGTCTGCGGGCGACCGTCTCTCTAGAAGCTCCATCAGAAGGGTTCGCAGCCTACATGGCCGAATTCTCTTTCGCCGAGGATGGAAGCGACTTCCAGCTCTCGACGCAGGTCTTCGTGTCGCCCGACTGGCCGACGACTCAAGGGGAACCATGGAAATAATGCTGCCAGAGTCTTGTTCGGCGGAATCGGTGGCCGAGCTGTGGCGGTCCACGCTGCCGGAAGTCGCGCGTCTGGGCAAGAACGACACCCTGGTGCTGGACGCCGGAACGGTCACAGCGTGCGACGGTGCGGGCGAGGCGCTGATTGTTGAATTGTACCGGCGCTCGGCGCGTCAGGGGTTCGCCATCACGTGCCGTGACGGGCGCGGCGTCGTGGCGCGTACGCTGGAGATTTTCTCGGTCAAGCGTTTCGCCGAAGATCCGGCCATGGCCAATCCGGTGCGCAGAACCTCGACCGCCGTGCAACTGGGCGAGGCGGCCGTGCGCATCTGGCGGGATGCCTGCGAACAGATGGCCTTTCTCGGTGAGGCGTCGGCCGCGGCCTTCACCCTGCTGCTGCGCCCCGGGCGATTGCGGCTGCGTGACACGCTGCTGCATTTCGAGCGGGCCGGTATCGATGCGCTGCCCATCACGTTGCTGATCGGCTTCCTGCTCGGACTGATCCTGGCTTTTATGTCGGCCACCTCGATGCGCCAGTTCGGCGTTGAGGTCTATGTGGCGGATCTGATTGCCATCGGTCTGTTCCGCGAGCTGGGGGCACTGATCACCGCAATCATTCTGGCGGGACGTTCGGGATCCGCCTTTGCGGCGGAGATCGGCACCATGAAGGTGAACGAGGAAGTGGACGCCTTGGAGACCTTCGGACTGCCGCCGGTGGTGTTCCTGGCCCTGCCGCGTGTCATCGCCGCTACGCTGGTGATGCCGCTGCTGACGATGTTCGCCATCATGGCCGGTCTGCTCGGCGGCGCGGTGGTGATGACCTCGATCGGTGTTCCGGCCACCACCTATTGGCAGCATGTGATCAAGGCCACCACGCTCGGCAATATCCTGCTGGGACTTTTCAAGGCCGCTGTCTTTGGCCTGCTGGTCGGGCTGGTGGGCTGTTCGCACGGCTTGCAGACCGGGCGCACCGCCGACGCCGTGGGGCGCGCCGCCACCGCCGCAGTCGTCGGCAGCCTCATCCTGATCACGGTGTTTGACGGCATCTTCGCCGTCCTGTTCCATGTGCTGGGGATCTGACGCGCATGCAGGATACAGTCATCACAGTCAAAGGTGTGGATGCCGGATACGAAACCCCGGTGATCCGCGATATTTCGTTCGAGGTGCGCGCGGGCGAAATTTTTGTCATTCTGGGCGGTTCGGGTTGCGGCAAGAGTACGTTGCTCAAGCACATGATCGGCCTCAACCCGCCGCTGGCCGGGGAGATCCGGCTGATGGGCGACCGCCTGTTCGGCGGATCGCAAGAGGAACGGCAACGCGCGCTGCGGCGTTTCGGCGTGACCTATCAGAGCGGGGCGCTCTTCGGCTCCATGACGCTGCTGGAGAACGTCTGCCTGCCGATGGAGGCGTTCACCGACCTGCCGCGCGACGCGCGATACCTGTTGGGAGAGATGAAACTGGAGCTGGTCGGACTGAAGGCGTACGCCGGATACTTCCCGTCGGATATCAGCGGCGGCATGAAAAAGCGCGCGGCGATCGCACGGGCCATGGCACTGGATCCCCGCATTCTCTTTCTCGACGAACCCTCGGCCGGTCTCGATCCGGTGACCTCGGCCGAACTGGACCGTCTGATCCTGCGCCTGCGCGACACGCAGGGCGTGACGGTCGTGATGGTGACACACGAGCTGGCCAGTATCTTTGCCATCGCCGACCGCTGCGTCATGCTGGACAAGCAGGCGCAACGGCTGATCGCATCCGGCACGCCCGCCGAACTGCGCGATCACTCTGAACGGCCGTCCGTGCGCGCCTTTTTCAACCGCGAAGGATAAGGAACCGCCATGAATGAAAATAAGGCCAACTTTGCCAAAATCGGCTTTTTTGTCCTGGCTGGCGCGGCCCTGATCGTGCTGGTGATCGGGATTGCCGGGGCTCGCACTTTCAACAAGACGGTGGTGGAAGCCGAAACCTACTTTGCCGAGTCTGTGACCGGCCTGGATCTAGGCTCCCCCGTCAAGTACCGCGGCGTGCCGGTCGGCGAGGTCAAGCGTATCGGTTTCGTCTTTAGCGAGTACGGCAGGCACAACGATGACCTGTTGACCGAAACCAGCTCACGGCAGGTACTCGTGGTGATGGCGCTGGATCCTGAACGCTTCGGCCTGCTCGGCAGCCAGGCGGCGGATCAGGTGCTGCATGCACTGGTCCAGCAGGGCCTGCGTGTCAAGATCGCCTCTTCCGGCGTGACAGGGCTAGCCTTCCTCGAACTGGATTATTTTGCACAACCCGGCAGTGCGGCCCAAGCCTTCCCATTGGCGTGGCAGCCGGCGCGCACCTTCATCCCGGCCACGACGAGCACCATGACCAATCTCAAAAAAGCGGTCGACGATGTTTTCGTCAAGTTGAGCGCCGTCGATCTGCGGGCACTGGGCGATGAGCTGCTCGCCACGCTCCACCTGCTGCAAAAAACTCTCAACAAAGCGGACGTTGCGGCCTTGAGTGCCGAGGCGACGCGGTTGCTGAGTGAACTGCGAGAGACCAACCGGTCAATCAAGCAGCTGGCCGACTCGCCCGAACTTGCGGCTCTGCCGGCCGATCTCGCCGCGACGGTGAACAGTGCGCGGGGTGCGGTGATGGGGATCGAGACCAATATCCTGCCGCTGGCGGCCAGCCTGCGCCAGGTGGCTGACCGTGCCGACGGCGTGCTGGATCGTGCGGGCGGCCTTGTCGACAGTGCGGGCGGTCTGCTCGCGACCAACGGCGCGGTGATCGGCCAGATGGTGGGCTCGCTGAACCAAACCGCCCAGACGCTGAACCGCACCGCGCTCACGCAGCAGGGAGCGCTGGGCGAGCTGGTGCAAAGCCTGCGCACGGCCGCGGAAGGGCTGGAGCGTCTGGTGGGCGAGCTGAGCGCGAATCCGGGCGCCCTGCTGTTCGGGCAGCCCCCGCAGCCGTTGCCGGAGACGAAATAAGAAGAAGGAGAGTGAAAGAATGTCTGCATTGCATGTCTCCACGATCGTTCTCACAATCGGCGTACTGATGACGGGATGCCTGGGCGGGCGCCACGCGCAGCGTCAGGCATTGGCACAGAAACGCACCTTCGTGCCGCTGGCCGGCGAGGCGGAACCGCTCGCTCCCGCGTCACGCGCGGCCGCCGTCAAGGTGCGCGCCTTCCGCGCGTTGCCTCCGTTTGACGCGCGCACCTTCATCGTGCGGCGTCCCGGTGGCGAATTCACCGCGGACTACTACAACGGCTGGCTGGCCGCGCCGCATGAGCTGATCCGCGTGCAGGCCACGCGTTACCTCGAGGCCACCGGACTGTTTGCAGCCGTCCATGACAGCGCCAGCGGCACGGTCGCGCCGCTCGGGCTGGAGGGGCTGGTCACCGAGCTCTATCTCGACCACTCGGGCGACAACCCCGCCGCCGTCGTGGCGCTGCGCCTGTCGGTGCTGGACGAACGGACGCCGTCGTTCACCGTGCTGGCGACGCACGAGGCGCAAGCCCGTGTCCCCTACACGCCCGGCACACCGACCGCCGCCTCCGAAGCCTTCGGCCAAGCCCTGACCCAAGTCCTTGAGACCCTGACCGCAGCCCTGTCAACGTGTGATCTGAACGCAATGAAACCATAGCCGGCGGCACCGGGAATAATCCGGCCCACCCGGATACCACACGAGGTTATAAACAGGTGATAATAACTCTGTTGATAACTCTCAAAATGTTATCAATCAATGAGTTATAGGTTATAATAACTTGTTGATATCTTCCCCTTGTCGGCAACCCCGATTTTGCGGCATACTACGTGGTGGTTGTTACCAACAGGATCCGAACAACAAGATGGCTGACATTTCCATAGCTTTTTGCCGGCAACTCGCGCAGGCGCGGCGTGTCAAGGGGCTCACCCAGAGTGCATTGGCCGAGGCGGTGGGGTGTAAACAGTCGGCCCTGAGCATGCTGGAGGCCGGGCACACCGCCAAGGTCTCCCAGGAAACGGTGGAGAAGATCGCCGCGTTGCTGGATGTCCCGCTGGAAAAGACAGCCGCCATGACGCACGCCCCGACCGCCAGTCCGGCCACCGCGAGCACCCACGCCTATTGCCCGCATGCCGATTGTTTTTCCAACGTGCCGTATGTAGTAAACGGCGAGCTGCACTTCTGGCCGCGCCCCCGAACGGGGGGCCTGGCGACGGCCACACACTGCGCGGTCTGCGGCGAGTTGTTGGAACGCCGCTGCCCGCACTGCGGAGCTGCGGTGACAACGACTGGCGCCTGTTGTCCCACGTGCGGTGGCGCACGGGTTGCCAATACACTGCCGCCCGAGACCGATTATGAGTCTTGGGCGGCCCAACGCCGCCGCGACATTGCGGAGTGGCGTTCGCTGATCCTCTAACCGGATGGCGTCATGACAAAAAAACTGCTGATCGTGACCGACGGCAAGGCCGGGCATGAAAATCAATCCAAAGCCTTTTGCTCGGCCTTGGGGTACGGGTATGATTGCGTGCGCGCGAGTTACCCGACCCGCTTCCACAAAGCCCTCTCCTATCTGATCGACCGGCTGGGGCTGCTCCTCGATTTCCCCTTCACCATCGAGAAAACCGATGGCTACTATGACGCCGTGGTCTGCACCGGTTCGACCGCCTTCTACCCCGGCAAGATCGCCGCGCGCCGCCGCGGCATCCCAGTCGCGGCGATCCTGTTCCCGAGCGGCTATAAAAAGCTCAACTTCGACTGTATCCTTGCGCCGGTCTTCGATCGTCCGCCCGCATTCCCAAACATTATTCCGATTCCGGTCAATCTGACCTCCACCAGCGACGAGTTTTACGCCTCGGCCACCGCCGCCTTCCGTGAATGCCACACGCCCACCCGTCCGGCAGTCGGCGTGATCATCGGAGGGCCCAATGCCGTCGCCACGCTCACCCCGGATGCGATCCAACGTGATCTCGACCGCCTCTTCGCGTTGACCGAGGGACGCGAGCGCTGGGTGACCACCTCGCGCCGCACACCGCCGGAGATTGAAGCGCTGATCGCGAGCTATCCTTTCGACTACACCCTTCTTTTCAGCAAAGACACTTTCAATCCGATTCCCGCTTTTGTCACACTTTGCGAGCGTCTTTTCGTGACCGCCGATTCGACTGGTATGATTAGTGAAGCCGTCACCCGAGGCACGGCAGCCGTTGAGGTGTTGATGACCCTTAAAAGCGGCCATTCCAAGTTCAGCCGATTCCTCCGTAACCTGGAACAGGAGGGGGCGATCCACCTCTTTGACGGAACGCTCGGCAACGCGGCCCGTAAGATCGACCTGTCGCCGATCTTCGAACGCGCCCGCGCGATGTTGAAGCTGTGACAAGGCCACTTTCAGACGCTTTACGCGAGAAACTTGCCGCCCTTCCCGACAAGCCAGGGTGTTACCTGATGCGTGACCGTAAGGGGACGATCATTTACGTCGGCAAGGCCATTTCACTGCGTCGGCGCGTGCAGAGCTATTTCCGTCCCTCGACACTGCGAGACGCCCCGCCCAAATTGCGCAGCATGATCAACAGCGTGGCGGATCTCGAAACCATCACTGTACGTAACGAGGCCGAGGCGTTGCTGATGGAGAGCAACCTGATCAAGCAGTACCGCCCACGCTTCAATATCGTCTTGCGCGACGACAAACGCTATCTCGCGCTGCGTGCCGACCCGCGTGAACCGGTACCACGCCTGACCACTTGCCGCATTCTGCGGGATGACGGCGCCTTCTATTTCGGCCCCTTCCCTTCTGCCGCCGTCGTCCGCACGGTTCTCGATTTCACCGAGAAACGGTACGGCCTGCGCAAATGCATGCCGATCCAGCCAGATGCCGAGACCTACCGCCACTGCATCAACGACATCATCCGCTTCTGTTCCGCGCCCTGTGTGGGCCGGGTCTCCCCTGAAGAATACCGGGCGCGTTTCGATGAAGCCTGCGCCTTTCTGCGTGGTGAACGGCTCACCGTGATTGAAGAGGTCAAGGCCCGCATGCAGGAAGCTGCCGACGCGCATGACTTTGAAAAGGCCGCCGCCCTGCGCGACACCTGGATCGCCCTGCGCGAGATGGTCAAGCAGCGCGTGCGGGTCACTGCCACGCCCGAGATGCACGCGGCGGATGCGCGCGCCGGCATCCGCGCCCTGCAACAGCAGATCGGCCTCCCTGCGGCGCCCACCTTGATCGAGGGCTTCGACATTTCCAATCTCTTCGGCACCCACTCGGTGGCCAGTATGGTGGCGGCGGTCGACGGCCTGCCCGACCGCCGCCTCTACCGCCGTTTCCGCATCCGTACCGTCCAGGGGGCCGATGACCCACGTTCCATCGCGGAGGTCATCGAGCGCCGTTATGCCCGTGTGCGCGACGAAGGCAAACCGTTTCCCGGCTTGATCCTGATCGATGGCGGTGTCACCCAGCTCCGCGCCGCGCGCGAGGCGCTCGCCCGTCTCGGTCTCAGCCACATCCCCACCGTCGGCCTCGCCAAAGAAATGGAGGAGATCGTGCTCGACGACGGCCGTCCGCCGCTCCTGCTGCCCCGCGACTCGGATGCGCTGCGCGTCCTCACCCGTCTGCGCGATGAAGCTCACCGTTTCGCGATCGACTACCACCGCCGCCTGCGCAACCGCCTGATCCGCGAGTCCGCGCTTGATGAGATTCCCGGCATCGGCCCGGCCAGAAAGGCCGCACTGCTCAAACACTTTGGATCGGTCTACCGCCTGGCCCGCGCCACTGCCGAAGAGATCCAAGCGGTTCCCGGCATCGACCGTGTCATGGCCGACGCCATCCTCAGGGCCGTTCAATCGTAATCGGCAAGCCAGCCGCCCAGCGGCACCGGGAGAAACCGGATGGCGGGCCTGTTCGAGACGCTGACAGAGAACCTGCGGGAGGTCACGGCCAAAACCGGTTTCGGCGCGATCATGCGCCAGGTGGCGGCGCAGGCTCCCCGCTGGCCTGCGGAACGTTTCACTGAAGAAGACTGTCGCGTTGCGGCGCTTACCGGATGCTTGTGGCACGGCCGATTTTTCTTACATCATCTAGGCCATGTGCGCATCAACGTAAGGGAGAAATTATGGACAGGTTCAATCGGCGCGAGTTTCTCATGACGCTGGGTGTGGGGGCGGTTGCTTTGAAGGTCAGCCCCTCTTTTTCCGCGACTCCTGTATCAGCAGGGGAGGCGCCAAAACTGTGGATCGATCCGCGTTTCGGGAAGATACCGCCGCGTCCGTGGCGGAAAGTACATTTGGATTTCCATAATTCCACACACATCCCGAAAATCGGCTCGAAGTTCAACGCGGAGGAGTGGGGTGACCGTTTGCTGACGGGGAACGTGAATGCGATCGTGGTTTTTGCCAAGGATATGCATGGCCTCTTCTATTACCCCAGCAAGTATGGCCCGGTACATCCGGGACTGGACTTTGATCTGCTGGGTGAGCAGGTCAAGGCCTGCCGGCAGCGCAAAATCGCCGTCTATGCCTATTATTGCACGACATGGGATCATCATCTGGCGGAAAAGCATCCCGAGTGGCGCGTCATCAAACGCGACGGGTCGGACTATATGCCGAAAAAGGGGCAGACTCCCGGTTGGACGGCGCTCTGTCTGGCGCATCAGGACTTTCTCCAACTCATGGATGACCACGCGCGTGAATTCGTTTCCACGTATGAGATCGACGGCGCATGGTTCGATATGGCCGCACCGATTTCCAGCGAATGTTTCTGCCCCGAATGCAGGCGGCAGATCATAGCGTTGGGCAAGGGTCCGAACGATGCGGAGGTGCAGCGCGCGCATAAGAACGGCCTGTTTCTCGACTGGCACCGGCGCATCCGTGATCTCGTCCGTGCCACGCGTCCCGGTTGTCAGACGGATTTCAACGACATCGGGTTGGCGTGCGTCAGCCAGCGCGCCGAGACGCTCGACAACATCGATATTGAGGCGCTGCCGACTGGTGGCTGGGGGTATTTCTATGCCCCGGCACAGATCCGTTATCAGCGCAATTTCGGCATCCCCGTGTATGGGATGACCGGACGGTTCGTGTCGTCCTGGGCTGATTTCGGCGGGCTGAAGTTGCCGCAGCAGCTCGATGTCGAACTGGCCAGCATTGTGGCCAATGCCGCACGGTGCGACGTGGGCGATCAGATGCCGCCTTCGGGGCAGTTGGATGCCGCCGTCTACCATGTGCTCGGAAAATCTTTCGGGCGCATCAAGCGACTGGAGCCTTGGCTGGAAGGGGCCGCGCCGGTTACGGAGGCGGCACTGATGATTCCGGCGGTTCCTTTCGACCGTCTGCGCGACGAATACCTGTACGGGATGACCAAACTGATGCTCGAGACCCGGCTCCAATTCGACGTGGTGGAGCCCGGACAGCCTTGGGAACGGTATGGGCTGGTCGTGTTGCCTGACGGGTTCAGTCCGGATGCCGGGACTGTTGAACGTCTCCATGCCTACATCGCTGCGGGCGGCGCGGTGATTGTCAGCCATTTGGCCGGCTTGCAGGCCGGCACGGGCCAGACATGGCTCGACCGTTACGGTTTCGCCTATGCCGGGATCTCACCGTTCAAGCCCGCCTATCTGGTGCCGCAGGAGCCGTTTACTGGGAGTATCCCGACCTACGAATACGCGCTCTATGAAGGGGCTTCACAGTGGAAGACGTCGGCGTCCGCAAAGGTTCACGCGCTTTTGGGCGAGCCGCTCTTTCAGCGAAGCAGTGAGCACTACACCAGCCATCAGCAGTCGCCTTTCGATCATCTGACCGACTATGCGGCGGTCGCCAGCACCGGGCGTGTTGGTGTTTTGGGCTTTCCGGTCGCACAGAGTTATTACCGCAAGGGATATTGGGTGTACCGGGCTGCTTTCGAGCAGGTTTTGCGCGAGATCCTGCCGACACGGCTCATCGACACGGACGCGCCGCTTTCGACCGAAATCACCGTGACGTATCAGCTTGCGGATGCGGCACTGCGGCGGCCGGAACGTTATCTGATCCATGTGATCAACTGGTCCGCGAACCGTAAGGCGCCGGGGCATCCGGAGGTCTTCGAGTCGCCGGCACCGCTCCACGATGTGCGCGTGCGTTTGAACCTGCCGCTTCATGTTTCGGTCGCACGGGCACGCGCTGTGACGGCGGACACCTCGCTGCGTGTACGCAAAGTCAAGGGCGATGCCGAGGTGGTGCTGCCCCGCGTGGAGACTCACGAGATCGTCTCGTTGGATGTGAAATGAAAGATGTGATCGGGTTAGTTCTCTCGCGCCAGTGCGCGTAGCGTAGCGCGGTCCGCCGCGTCGGCGGCTTCGCGCTTGGCCAAATAGCGGCGATACTTCGCCCACTCTTCCGGCGACCACGCGGCGGCCTCGGTGTAGTCTGCACAGAACGGCACGCCGAGATCGACCCAGAGCGCAAGACACGCGAGTTCGGGTGGCGTCAGGGCCGGGCAATGCCCTTTGTCCAGCTTTTCACTAAAGAGCTTGCTGGCACCCGAACCGGCCGAGCGCGGCCGCTGGATGGGCGGTGCCGAGGCCGCAGAAACCCAGTTGAGCAGCGCGTGGTCGGGATCGCCGCGCCAGCATGCGGGCGGCTCCTGCCGATCGGGCCGGGCATGCGTCAGCGTCAGATAGGCGCGGGTCCAGTGGCGTTTGGCGGCGGGGTCGGTGACGACGGTCGCGGTCAGATCCGGACGGTCGGGGCGGCCATCATGACAGCCGGCGCAACGGGCATTGAGGATCGGCTGAACCTCTTTCAGAAAACTGAAGCCGCGTCGCGGACCGAAGATCGGCGCCAGTGGCCGGGGCCCGGCAGCCAGCGCGAGCGTCGGACGCGCCGAAGCGCGCGGCACGCTGTTCTTGGACTCGTGGCAGCCCGCGCACGAAGCGTTCTCGCCCGGCTGCAGCGTGGTCCAACTGCGCATCGTCTGCACCATGCGCCCTTTGTCGTCAAGCAGCATGAAGTAGAGCGGCGTGCGCGCCTCGGTTGTGAAGAAGACGGACCCGTCCGCATGCACGGGCGCATCACCGATCAGGATCTTGGGATCCCAGGCGCCGTTGCCCACGGAAGGCGGCGTGGAGACCAAAGCCCCGCCACCCGGCCCGCCGTTGCCGTTGCTGCCGATCCCCGCAACACGATAGTCGAGACCAATGACGCGCAAGGTCTTCACCGTGCCACGCGCCACGCCGTCCATGGCCGGCCCCTCATAAACATCCTGCACATAGAAGGTGCCGGTTGGACGGGCGTAGTCCACAAGGCTCGGACGGGACGGCGGACGCGGGCGCGGGCGCAGCGGCACCGCGCGCGCCCACAGGCCAGCCCGCGGCGCGAGACCAGCAACTCGCGCTGTCCGTCAATATCCATCCAATAAACGCCGAAGCCGGTCATACGGTCTTCATGGCGCTTGCCATCGACTTTCGTCCAACCATCGGGGTTATAGGTCACCAGCAACGTCCGCTCGTCGATCGGGTACGGATAGGCAAAGAGGTCGCCATCCTGTCCGTAGGCGTCAATGATCACCGATTTCGTGGGGCGCACCGGCGCGACGAGCGTGACGCCCTCGGCCTCCTGACGTCCGCGTGCCGGGTCGATCAGAATTAACTTGCCGGGCTGACGCGAGTGGTGACCGGTGGCGATGGCGAAGAT
>DAOTKE010000057.1:0-20590 GCA_035449085.1 Kiritimatiellia bacterium
TAGCAGAGGCATCTCACCTCCGTCTTAGCGAAAAATTCCTCAGCGTATTTGCACATGTAATGCGAGAGCCGGCGGACCGTATCATTACGGGGACTCACTGACCAGACGATCTCGTCGAAAGCCCTGTGCGTCAACCGCGCCGCACCGGCCATCTCCTCAACCACGCGGCGCAGTACCGGATTGTCTTTGGCGTCTTCAGCCGCCATGTCGCCCAATAACGCCAGTTTGGTCAACTTGGCCCCGATCTCATCATGCAGATCACGGGCGATCCGCGCACGCTCATTGGACAACTCCTCGCGACGCGCGGCAGCGAGCAGCCGCTGACGCATCCGACGCCGTTCAGAAAAAACAGCCGCGCCTGCCAACACACATCCCCCGATAAACAAACAGGCGAGTTTGAACCAGACCGTCTCCCAAAAAAATGGCTTGATCTCCCACTCCGCCGTCGCGCCATCCATGTTCCAAACACCGTCGCCATTGCATGCCATGACACGAAATCGATACGACCCCGGCGGCAATCGCTCAAACCGGACACGACGAGTCTCGGTCCACGCGCAATGCTGGACGACGGGGCCCTTCAGCTCATATCGGAACCCGACACGTTCTGGCGCCGTAAAATCAAGTGCCGTGTAGCCGACCATCACGTCGCGCGGCGCATCCGGCAACCCGGTGTGCAGACGATCCGTGACGCGCGGCCTCACCAATCGGCCAGCCCCCACCGCCGTCACACGCACTTCCGGTGCAGGCCGCAACGGCGGCAACGCACGTGTCTCGACCGTGTAGAGCCCCTCTGCGGTCGGAAACCACAACCGATCATAGTGCGGATCATGCACCGGGAAAAAAACGCCGCCCACGCACGCCTTGTCGCGTCCAAACCCTGCCTCCGTCCCGAACGTCCGTACGGCCAATCGCGCTGCGCGTCCGTCGGCCACCGCCGCCAAATCTCGTTTTTCGATGCGCATCAGGCCATCAGCAGAACCGATCCACAGCCCGCCGCCCGCATCCTCAGCAATCTGACGCACCGATTCGTTCCAGAGCCCATGCTCACGACGAAACACAAACTTGCTGCCGTTCGCCCATCGCGCCAACCCCGATTGTCCCCCGATCCAGAGCACCCCATCGCTGTCGCGATACAACGTCCGAACGGCACGCCCCGGCAACGCCGTATCCGGCAGGAAGTCGTCGCGTACGCCTGAATACAAAACGGCGAGGCCCAGACTTTCATGCCCCACCCACAGAACTCCATCACGTTCTAGCCACAAAGACAAAACAGGATCTACCGGCCACGCCAACTCCTCAAAATGCCCCTTGTCAGGATCTTGTGTCAACAACCCTCGGGATGTCGCCACCCACAAAGGCACGCCCCCCAACCCCGCAATCGCGTGCACCGCCCCGGCGTTCGCACTGTCGATCCGTTCGGCGGCCGACCCGGATACTCTCCACACGTTCCCGTCCGCCCCCCCACACCACACAGTACCGCCGGATTGGACGTATAACGCCTGCGGAACCACGCGTGCAAAATCAGAATCATTGATACGCTGCGGCTCCAGTCTGATCCAGTTACCCACCGCAAGTCCACCTGTGTGCAACCCCGCCCACGCGCGGCCATCTGACTCGACCCACACCGCCGAGACTCTACGATCCGCCAAGCCCCGTATCGGCACAGGGCGCAATACGCGCCGACTGATGCGGATAAGTTGCCCAGACGTCGCCAGCCAAACATTGCCCTCCCGGTCTCTCGCGAAATCCAACACGGGCGTTGCCCCATACGGGAAACCCGAACCGTGCCCATGCCACGTGCCGCCGGCAAACACATCGATACCGGCATCATGCCCGAGCCACAAGGTTTTGTCCGGCATCGCCAACAGGCAACGGGCCGACACCGCTCCCTCCATCGGCATCCGTTCCCATCGTTCGCCGACACGACGCATGCACACAAACGAACCGTGAGCCACCAGCGCGCCATCTGCGTCAATGCCGAGTACCCACTCAGAACGGATGCCGGTCATGCGCTCCGGCGGCTGCCCCGATTCAGGTACCCAACGCCATAACCCGTACCCCACCGCCATCCATAAGGTTCCGCCATCACACACGACCATCTGGCGTACACCGACCGATTCTTCCGGAAAAGCTGACGCATCCAACACGGCTTTGACATCACCGTTATGCCAGGCGAAGACCCGGCGCTCTTGCGAGAAATACACTGTTCCGTCGGCCGTTTCAGCCACGGAAGTGACACGCCCGCGCGGCACGCCGCCCTTTTCGCTCTGCCACCACACGCCCTTCTCATGACGCACAACGCCCAGATAACCGAACACCCAGACGCCGCCCCGGCTGTCCTGAAAGACCCCTTCGTTTCGTCCCACCGCTGTCTGCGACGGCAGCGCCACGTTCGCAAAACCCCGCCCGTCGAACCGCAGCAGAGAACGCGCCGTCACCACCCACAGATATCCGTCCTGCCCCTGGATTACGCCGCAGACTTGGCTGTCGGACAATCCGTCATCAAGCCCCCAACTTGTGCTTGTGTAGTCATTCGCGAAAGCGGGAGCCAGCAACGATGGCTCAGCTTGCACATCGCGCACAGCCAGCGCGACAACGGCACAGATCCATAGTATGACGAGTGTACGCACGAATGCATTAGCCTCAGCGACAGCCGCCGCGATGTCGCGCCGCACAGGTCACCGATCCCCCGCGCCACACATTGCCGCGTTCCTGCGGATCACCTGAACAGGTTCAGGAAGGGGCAGCCGCCCTTGCCCAGATCGATCACGCTGACCGTGTGCACGCTGTCGTTCGCCGTATTCAGTAATCCCGGGAACGTCATGTCGAAATTCACGACGAGCAGCTTGTCGCCCCACACCATCGGCTCGCACGGCTGATCCAGCAGGCCGTCGGCGCCGTCGGTGTCGCCATTCTCCCACAACAGCCCCAGCGTCCCGGCCTTGATGTCCCAGTAGCGCACCGCGTTGCGTTCGGAATCGGTGATGATGATCCAGTCCTTTTTCGCGTAATAGCAAATCCCGTCGCAGCACGGGAAAACGTTAGGGTCATGGATCAGGGTCTCGGGCTTGGCGTACGAACCGTCGCGCTGCAAGCGCAGAATGTAAAAATGGCCGTCACCAAAGTTGCCGGTGTAGATGTTGCCATCCTTGTCGAAACACATGCCGTCGGCGGCGGCCGCGTCCTTGCGGTGCGGCAGCGGGGCGGTCTCCGTGACGCCCAGGCAGTAGGGATCCTGCTGCCATTGGGCTTTCGGCAACAGCCGCGCGGGACGCTCCTTGAACGCGCTGATCGGCACGCGGTAGACCCCGCCGAGGTTCCTGCCTTCGAGGTCGAAGAAGGTGTCGGTGAAGTAGATGGCGTTACCGCGCGCGCGCAATGCATTGGCGAGCTTGATGTTCTCAACCACCGGCTCGATGCGCAGCGGCTCGCCGCGCTTGTCGATCACCACGCGCATCACGCGCGACTTGTAGTTCTTGTCATTGAAATACTGGTTGTCGCAATAGTAGAGGTGGCCGTCCTCCGCGAACTCCATGCCCATCGGCGCGCCGCGTCCGGTCTCCGGATGGATCAGCCCCGTCACGAAGATTGACCATTGCCCGGTCCGCTTGTCCATCTTCATGATGGCGCCCGGATAGGAGGCGTCCACAAAATTCGGGGCGGCCATATAGATGTTGCCGTGACGGTCCTGCGCCAAGCCGTCCGGCGTGTTGACGTGCTCGCCGAACTGCCTGAAGAGCTTGGAACGGTACTGCTCCTGCACCGCGTCTGCGGCATTCGCCGCCCGCATCGCCGTCACCGCCGCCAATCCGCAAAACACGCCTGCCCACACCGTACTGCGCTTCATGCTGGTCTCCTTCCCCTGCCTTATCCGGCCGTCACATGTCTGAAACGGAATCATTCCTGCCCGTTTCCGATTGAGTGCCTGGAACTATACCACGCAGTTGTTTTTCTGACAACCGAAGCCTCAGCGTGGATCAGGGCGAACATCCCGACGTCTTGACAGGCATACGTCAGCACCAGATAATCCGGCAAATGATCGTGGAGGATAAAGAATGGGCTTTCTGATCGGTATCGACTGCGGCGGCACCGCCACGAAAGCGGCCGTCTTCGACCTGAAGGGCCAGACGCTCGGCACGGCGACACGCAACGTGCAAGTCCTTGAGCCGCAGCCCGGTTGGTCGGAACGCGACATGGAGGCGATGTGGCGCGACACCTGCGCGGTGGTGCGCGAAGCGCTGGCCGCCGCACACCTTCCCGGCGACGCCGTGGGCGGTGTCGCCTGCACCGGGCACGGCAACGGCCTGTATCTGATCGACGCGGACGGCCGGCCGGTGCGCCACGCGATCAACTCCACCGACCAACGCGCCGCAGACATCGTTCGGGAATGGCAGGCACAAGGACTCGATCAGCAGGTTCTGCCGCTGACCGCCCAATCCCTCTGGGCCGCGCAGCCGAACGCCCTGCTCGCCTGGCTGCAAACACACGAGCCGCAAGGCCTCGCGCGCGCACGCCACCTGCTGATGGCCAAGGACTACATCCGTTTCCGCCTGACCGGCGTCGCGACCATGGAAGAGACCGACATGAGCGCGACCAGCCTGATGAACGTGCCCGAAGGAACCTACGACGACCGGTTATTGGCATGGTTCGGCATCCCCGATGTAAAGCGTCTGTTGCCGCCGCTGGTCAGAAGCGCCGAAATCTGCGGCACCGTGACCCCGGCCGCCGCTGCCGCGACCGGCCTGCGCGCCGGCACGCCGGTCGCCGGCGGCATGTTCGACATCGACGCCTGCGGACTCGCTTCTGGCTGCATCGACGACCAGCCGCTCGTGATGGTCGCCGGCACCTGGGCCAACAACCAGTACATCGCCCGTCAGCCGCTGATCGACCGCGACCTGTTCATGACCTCGCGCTACTGCATACCCGGCTGGTTCCTGATGCTGGAAGGCAGCCCCACCGGTGCCGGCAATCTGGACTGGTTCGCGCGCGAATTCCTAGGCGATACCCAGACCCTGTTGGCGCAGACCGGCGGAGAATCCCTTTTCACTTGGGCGGACCGCAGTGTGGAACAAACCCCGCTCAATCCGGACACCCCCCTGTTCCTGCCCTTTCTTTACGGTTCCAACCTCGGCCATCCTGCGCAAGCCTGCCTGCTCGGCATGAGGGGACGGCATACCCGCGCCGATGTGCTGCACGCCGTGTACGAGGGATGCATCTTCGCGCACAACCGGCACGTGCAGCGGCTGTATGCGTTTCGTGCGCCGCCCGCGACGATCCGGCTCACCGGCGGCGCGGCACGCAGCAAGGTGTGGTCTCAGATGTTCGCCGATGTCCTTCAGGTGCCGGTTGAGATCCCCGCCGGGCAGGAGCTCGGCGCTTTGGGCGCCGCCATCGCGGCGGCCGTCGCCTGCGGAAGTTACGCCTCGCTCGAAGAGGCCGCGCGCGGCATGACCAGCATCGAGCGGACACATGAGCCCGACCCCACGCGGGGCGCCCTGCACGCCGCGCGTTACGCGCGCTACAGTGAGGCCTGCCGTCTGCTCCGCCCCCTCTTCACCGCATGAGCATGCCGCCGGTCACGTCCAGCGTCGTTCCGGTCATGTAGTCGGCGGCGGCCGAGGCCAGAAACACCACGGCATTGGCGATATCCTCCGGCTCCGCGATGCGGTTGAGCGGGATGCGGTTCAGATATTTGTCAAGATTCGCCGCGAGCTTGTCCGCCACCATTTCGGTCCGCACCATGCCCGGCGCCACGGCATTGACGTTTATGCCTTTGGCCGCCACTTCGCGCGCTATGGCGCGGGTCATCGAAACCAGGGCGCCTTTACTCGCGTCGTACGGCAGATGTCCGGAAGTCGACCCCAGAAAGGCCGCCTGCGAAACCAAGTTTACAATCTTACCCTTGCGGCCCGCCGACAACAAACGACGCACATGTTCTTTACATGCAATGAAAGTCCCCGTCACATTGATCCTAAAAGTCTTCTCCCACTCTTCAACACTGTATGACTCGATCGGACCGCCGGGACAATAAGCCGCGTTGTTGACCAGAATATCCACCGGCCCCAATCGATCTTCCAGTCGATCGAACATGCCGGTAATCTCACCCGTCCGTTCCAGGTCGGCCCTCAACACCACAGCCTCCACCCCGAAATCCCGCTCGATTCCAGCCGCCACATCTGCCGCCTTTTCTGGACTGCCGGAACAACCCACGCCCACGCGCGCGCCCTCAGCGGCAAGCCCGCGGCAAATCGCCGCGCCAATCCCGCGTGAGCCGCCGGTCACCAGCGCCACCCTGCCCTGTAAATCCAGCTTCATAAACAAACCTCGCAGTCATTACTCACGCACATTAATGCCTTGCCGGCCGACAAAGCCAATAAAAAAAGTTGTTTCTCACACGAAGCCACGAAGGGCACGAAGGTGGATGCCGTTTTAAAAGAAGCCTTTGCGGCCTTTGTGCCTTTGTGTGAGATTGAATGGGGTTGCGGGCCCCTAGCCCGCGTCAGGACTCAGGGCCCAGGACGCAAGACCCATTACTTTTTACCTTGTTCCCAGCACGACCCGCAACGCCGCGCCCTGCTCCATCAAGCCGAAAGCCTCGTCAAAACGTTCCAACGGTAACGTGTGCGTGATCAGCCTGCCCAACAGATCCCGCTCCCCGGCGAGCAACCGCACCGCCTCCTTCACATGTTCCGGCGTGGAGTCGCTGCTGCCGACCACCCGCAATTCGCCGTAATGGATCAACCGGCTGTCAACGTTCAGCGTACTTCCTCCCGCCGGTAACGAGGCAAAGAGACATACCGTGCCACGCTTGCGGACAAGCGCCAGTGCCTGCTCTTGCGGCTGCGCCGCCGGCGCCGCCACGATCACGATATCCGCGCCCAGTCCGTCGCTCTCGTCTTTCACAATTTGCGTCAGATCCTCACAGGCCGGATTGACCATCCGGTCAAACCCAAAGGCGGCGCACTGCGCCAAGCGGGCGGGATTGATCTCGGAAACGATCACCTTGGCCGCGCCCGCCGCACGCGCCGCAAGCCCGTTCAAAATACCCATCGGCCCCGCCCCCATCACCAGCACTGTGTCACCGTCAGACACCCCGCTGTTCCGGCAGGCGTTCACCGCACAGCTCAAAGGCTCGGCCAACGCCGCACGCGCGGCAGCCACCCCCTCCGGCACCCTAATCACATGGCCGCCATGCACAGCCAGCGCAGGAATCGCCACGTACTCCGCCATGCCACCGTCGTACGCGAAGCCCATCGGCCGCACCTCCACGCACAGGTTTCGCCAGCCGTTCCGGCAATACGCGCACTCGCCGCACGCCACGGACGTCGCCATCACCACCCGGGCGCCGGGCTCAAAATCCGTGCCCGCGCGATTCTCCACGACCACACCGCAAAACTCGTGCCCCATCACCACCGGCGGACGCATGCGAGGATTTCCGCTGCGGAACGCCTTCAGATCCGACCCGCACACGGCGCAGACCTCGACCTTGACCAACAGGCCGCCGTCGCCACAAAGCGGCACGGCGACCGGCTCCACCTTCACGTCCATCGGGCCGTGATACACCACGGCGCGCATCATATCGCTCACTATCGTAATCCTCTCAGCACCTCGACTCAATACCCGTCTCCGGCCGGCGCGCCGTCGAGAATCTTGTCGGCCGAACCCACACCCAAACGGTCCGCGCCCATCTTGACGAACATCACAGCGCGATCCCAGTCACGGATGCCGCCCGAGGGTTTGACCTTGGCACGGCCAGCACAGGTCTTCAGCATCACCTCGACCTGCTCGACCGTCGCGCCGTCGCCGTTGAAGCCAGTAGAGGTCTTGACGAAGTCGGCACCCGCCGCGATAGAGATCTCGCAAGCCTTCGCCACCTGCTCCAACGTCAGCAGGCACGACTCCTGGATCACCTTCACTAGCACGCCCTTGGGCTTGGCCACGGCGACGACCGCTTCGATGTCGCGCTTCACGTAATCATAGTCGCCCGAGAGGAACTTGCCGATGTTCATCACCATGTCCAGCTCGTCCGCGCCATCCTCGATCGCCAGCCGGGCTTCGAGCGCCTTCACCTCAGAACGGCTGGCGCCATGCGGAAAACCGATCACGACGGCGACGGTCGTGCCGGAATCTTTGAGCAACGCAGCGGCCAGCGCCGCGTCGGTGGGCCGCACGCACAGGTCGCCGATCCCGCGAGCCGCACACATCGCCGCGTTCCTGCGGATGTCGTCATCGGTCATCGCCGGCTTCAGCACCGCATGGTCCATCATCTTCGCCACAGCCTCTTTCGTGATCGCTTGGTCACTCATTTATCGTTTCCCTTTTGAAATCCGGACTCGAGACCCCGGCCCCAGAACTCAATCCAAAATCGCCAATCGCTAATCGCCAATCGCCAATCGCTAATCGCCAATCTCAATGCATCTCCCGCCCGCCGGTGATATTGATCGCCTGGCCGGTCATGTAGTCCGCACCGGACGAACAGAGGAAGACGGTCACATCCACCACATCCTCGATGCTGGCCAAGCGGCCGAGCGGCACCTTGGAGGTGAACTGCTTCACGACCTGCGCGCGCTCCTGCTTCAGGTTGTCGATGTAGTTCGACGACATGAAGGTCCAGACGCCCGTATTGTCCGTGATACCGGGACAGACGCAGTTCACGTGAATGCCGTCCTTGGCGAATTCATACGCCAGCGACTGCGTCAGCGTGATGATCGCGCCCTTGGCCGCCGAGTAGTGGCTGCACAGCGCCGAACCGGTCTTGCCGGACTTCGAGGCGAAGTTCACGATTTTGCCGGACTTGCGCGCCTTCATCAGCGGCGCCGTGTGCTTGATGAAGAAGAAGGTGCCTTTGCAGTTGACCGCGAAGACAAAATCCCACTCTTTCTCGGTGATCTCCTCGATCGGCTTCTGTCCCGCCACGCCCGCGACATTCACCAGAATATCGAGCTGTTGGCCGAAGCGCTCAGACGCCGCGTCCACGACAGCCTTGACCTGCGCCTCGTCCGTCACGTCGGCGGCCCTGCCGGCCGCGTCGTATCCTGCGGTCGCCAACTCCGCCACAGCCGCGTCCACCTGATCCTGTTTGAGATCGGTGACGAACACCCGCGCACCGCACTGGGCCAGTCCCTGCGCGACGCCCTTGCCGATCGCGCCTGCCGCGCCGGTCACCAGCGCTGTCTTGCCCTTGAAATCCAAGAAATTCCGCATGATTCCACCTTTTTGTGGAGTGCGGGAGCTCGCTCCCGCTTTCCAAAGCGGCGGCCTGCCGCCGCACTCCAAAATACGCCTGCGCTTACCTATAACTTGAGAGTTGAGCGTTGAACGTTGAAAGTTGAGCGTTGAAAGTTCCCCCGCGATCATTCGCGGCAAAGCCGCGCGGCGAGCTTGCCTCCAGCCGCTGATTACCCGCTACCTGAACAGGTTCAGGAACGGGCATCCCCCCTTATCCAGATCGATCACGCTGACCGTATGCACGCTGTCGTTCGCCGAATTCAGCAGCCCCGGAAACTTCATGTCGAAATTCACGACGATCAGCTTGTCGCCCCACACCATCGGCTCGCACGGCTGATCCAGCAGACCGTCGGCGCCGTCGGTGTCGCCATTCTCCCACAACAGCCCCAGCGTCCCGGCCTTGATGTCCCAGTAGCGCACCGCGTTGCGTTCGGAATCGGTGATGATGATCCAGTCCTTTTTCGCGTAATAGCAAATCCCGTCGCAGCACGGGAAAACGTTAGGGTCATGGATCAGGGTCTCGGGCTTGGCGTACGAACCGTCGCGCTGCAAGCGCAGAATGTAAAAATGGCCGTCACCAAAGTTGCCGGTGTAGATGTTGCCATCCTTGTCGAAACACATGCCGTCGGCGGCGGCCGCGTCCTTGCGGTGCGGCAGCGGGGTGGTTTCCGTGACGCCGATGCAGTAGGGATCCTGCTGCCATTGGGCTTTTGCCAGCAGCCGCACGGGGCGCTCGTTGAAGGTGCTGATCGGCACGCGGTAGACCCCGCCGAGATTCTTGCCTTCGAGGTCGAAGAAGGTCTCGGTGAAGTAGATGGCGTTGCCGCGCACGCGCAGCGCGTTGGCGAGCTTGATGTTCTCCACCACCGGCTCGATGCGCTGGGGCTCGCCGTTCTTGTCGATCACCACGCGCAGCACGCGCGACTTGTAGTTCTTGTCACCGAAATACTGGTTGTCGCAATAATACAGGTGACCGTCCTCGCCGAACTCCATGCCCATGGGAAAACCGCGCCCGGTTTCGGGATGGTTCAGCCCCGTCACAAAGACCGACCAGCTCCCGGTCCGTTTGTCCATCTTCATGATCGCGCCCGGATACGAGGCATCCACAAAGTTCGGGGCGGCCATGTAGATGTTGCCGTGCCGGTCCTGCGCCAGCCCGTCCGGCGTGTTGACGTGATCGCCGAACTGCTTGAAGAGCCGGGGCCGATACTGCGCGTTCACCGCGTCCGCCGCCTCCGCCGTCTGCATTGCCGCCGCCGCCAGCCCGCAAAACACGCCTGCCCACATCGTACTGCGCTTCATGATGGTTTCCTTTCCCTGCCTGTGCCCGGTCATTGCATGCCGAAAAAATTCATCTCCGGCCCGTTGCCGATTGAATGTTCGAGACTATACCACGCTGTCGCCATTCTGACAACAGGGACCCTCTTTTTTATTTTTTATTTTTTTCTTATTGCTTTCGGAAATATTATTTATTATTTTCGCTTTGTTATCTTGTGAACAGGCCGTTGACGATGACAAAACAATACACACGGATCTTGCCGGCGCTGTTGTGCGCCGCATGGGCATGCGCAGCCGAACAAAAAACCGCGCTCACCTGCGATGTCGCCGTCATCGGCGGCGGCAGCGCCGGATTCGCGGCGGCATGGTCTGCCGCGCATCTGGGATCATCGGTTGTACTGATCGAGAGAGAGTCCATGCTGGGTGGGACCTCGACCCTCGGCGGCGTCAACAACTGGGAGCCGGGCATGGGTGGCACCGGCGTGCCCTACCGCGTCTACCAGCGTCTGCGGCAGATCCCCGGCGCGGCCGGCGTCTACCGCTTCGACCGTCATCTCTCCTGGCGCAAGCCGTGGGAAAAATACACATTCCCGGGCGGCATGATCGAGACCGATCCGTGTGTCTCCTACGCCCACACCCTGCGCCGCCACGGCCCCGGCAAGGGCAACGAGGCGTGGTTCCGCGAGCACTGCCGCGGCGTGATCTTCGAGCCGGACGCCATGGCGGAAACCATGCTGGCGATGCTGAACGAGACCGGACGTTGCCGCGTTCTGCTCAGAACCGCCTTCGTCGCCGCCACGCATGAGAACGGACAGGTCAGCGCGATCACGCTCAGCGACGGCACGACCGTGCGCGCCAAAATCTTCATCGACGCCACCGATGCCGCGCTCTGCGCCCGGCTCGGCTGCGAATTGATGACCGGGCGCGACCGCCGCACCGACTTCAACGAGCCCGGCGCGCCGCCTGAACCAGTCATGCGTCTCAACGGCGCCACCCTCATATACCGCATTACGCCGATCGGCAAAAAAGATCCTGACCTGATCGAACCGCTGCCTGCGGACATTCCCGAGAAATGCTGGTGGCGAGGCGGCTTCCCGGTCGGCTTCGTGGGCGAATATCCGAAAGGCGACCGCTTTATCAACATGCTGCCGACCATGCGTGGCGAGGAGTATCTTGAGTTAGGCCCTGAGAAAGCGTATGCGGAGTGCCGCCGGCGCGTGCTGGCCCACTGGCACTGGTATCAGAAGAATTATGACGAGTTCCGCCGCTTCCGGCTGAAATCGATCTTTCCCGTCATGGGCGTGCGCGAGACCCGCCGTGTGCGCGGCGAGTATGTGCTCAACCAGCGCGACCTGATCGCGACGCTTGCCAATCAAAAGCACGACGACATCATCGCCATCGCCGACCACCCGATGGACAACCACGGCGGCGGCGGCCCGGGCGGCGAGTTGAAAGGCCCTTACGGCATCCCCTACCGCTGCCTGTTGCCGTTGAAAACCGCGAATGTCCTGATCGCTGGGCGGGCCGCCAGCTTCAGCGCCATTGCGGCGTCAAGCTGTCGCCTTTCCCGTACCATGATGCAGCTCGGGCAGGCGGCCGGCACGGCCGCGCATCTGTCGTGCGCAGATAACGTCCCGCTACGCAAGGTGCAGGCTGCAGAAATCCGCCGCGTGATGTCGGAGCATATCGACCAGTTTGTGCCGAAGTGTGAGTGAAAACGCATGCGCAATGCAGATGACGGACATTCAAGTTGACCACAAGGAGTGAAAATCATGAAATCCGTGTTAATCGTTAGTTCGATAGCCGCCGTATTTTGTCTGGGTGCCGCAGCGGCCACACAGCCTGACGCCTTGGACGGACTGGCCTTCTGGGTCAGGGCCGACACCGGCGTGACGACCAACGCCTCGGGCAATGTCACGGAATGGGCCGACCAGTCCGGCCGCGTCAACCACGCGGTTGCGGCAGATGCTGCCGCGCCGCAATTCGTCGCGGTCGAATCGGAACTCAACAGCCGTCCCACCCTGCGCTTCAACGGCACCAGCCAGCGCATGACAATCGCGAACCGCATTCTGACCAACGGCATCGAGGGCTGCACCGTCATCGCCATGGCCAAGGCCACCAAGATCGAGGACTCCACGATCATCGGCATGCGCACGGGAGGGGGTAATCCCTTTTTTCAGTTGGATACGGACAACACCGGAAAACCGCGGTTCATCGTCCGCAACTCGGCCGGCGCCACGGCCAACGCCGTCGGCCCTCAGGCCCGCACGAACATCTGGGGCATGTATGCGGGGCGCTTGTTCAGAGGTCCAGACACGGTCTGGAGCAACCGCCTCTACTTCAGCAGCTCCACGTTTGAAGCGGGCGCGGCAGCGAACTTTGGCACCAGCACCGACCTGACCTCCGGCGATCAATACATCGGCGGCCTGTCGTTCGTGTACTGGTAAGGCGACATCGCCGAAATCATCATCTATGAACGTTCACTGAGCGAGACTGAACTGAGTGGCATTCTGGATTATCTGGTGGCCCGCTACAAAATGAGCCGGAATGCCCCTCTGCCCAAAATTATCGAGGATATTCCGGGCTTAAACTTGTGGCTGCGAGCAGATGCCTTCGCCTATAACGACCGCTTCGCAAACGATGCGGCCGGGCATGGCATAGTCGTAGGCCTGTGGAGCGATGCCTCTGGGCATGACCACGATGCGGTCGCCCGGAACACCCCGACGCTGGTCACGAACATGGTCAACGGTCTGCCGGCACTGGGCTTCACGTATAACGGTGGGGACAGTTTCTATCTTGAGAACCCGATCACGACCGATCCGCGCCAGCTTACGGTTTTCACCGTCTTTCGGCAGTACCCCGGAGACACTGCGGCGAACATGCTATTCACGCACCGCAGCACCTCTGTTCCCTTGGTTCAAACATCTTTCTTGGATGCGACCAACGCGATGTTACAGGTACGCGGCAGCGGCAATGTGCTACGCAACATAACAGCATCCGGTCTGCTCACCAACGGATCATACAACGTGGCCATGTTCCAGTTCGACGCGGTCAATGACTATCACGCGGTCTCCGTCAACGGTGGCCCGGAAACGGTCGACACCTATGATTTCGGCAATCAGACTTTTATCGCCGACACCCAGCGCATCGGGTATTACTCTGTGGATGGCGGCGGCGGCTTGTACATGCGCGGCTATCTCGCAGAAATTCTTGTATTCGAAGGTGTCTCACTGACGCGCAAGGAAAAGAACGCGATCGGCTTCTATCTTGAGCAGAAATACGGACTCGATACGGGCTACACGCCGACCGGCACGCTCATCCGAATCCAGTGAGGTGTTGCCCGGATGGGCGAGTGTGGGAAAGACGGCAAGCCCGTGGAGCCCTTGAGGAGTAATCTTGAAGACTGTTCTCTTGCCAGCAGCATTGCTCTTGTGCGGCGTCGGCTACGCCGCCACCAACAACCCTGCGACCGACTGGTTCAGCCGCGCGGGGTACGGCGTGTTCGTGCACTACCTGAACGAGCTTCAGAACAACGCGGACACGATCCAGAGCCTCGGACGTTCGACCACTTGGGATGAGTGTGTCAGGGAGTTCGACACGGAACGGTTCGCCTCCGCCATGGCCGAGGCCGGCGCGGGTTACGTGATCTTCACCACGCATCAGCGCACGCGCTTCCTGATCGCGCCGAACGCGACCTTCGACCGCATCACCGGCTACCGGCCCGGCGAGGCCTGCGCCACACGCGACCTGATTGAGGATCTCTACCAGTCGCTCAGCAAGCGCAACATCCCGCTGATGCTCTATTGGACCGGCAACGGCCCCTCGTCGGACGCTCAGGCCAATGCCGCCATGGGCTGGAGTACCCCCATCCACGATGCCTGGATTGAAAAGTGGGCGGCCATCACTGAGGAATACGGCCGCCGTTACGGCGAGAAAGTCGCGGGTTGGTGGGTGGACGGCTGCTATGCCAAACACGGCAACCTGGGGTACAACGACGCCAAGCTTGCGCCTTTGGTGCGTGCCCTCAAGGCCGGCCATCCCGGGCGTATCATCGGTCTCAACCCAGGCGTGGAACTGTCGGCCTATTCCGTCCACGACGATTTCACGGCGGGCGAGCAGAACGCCTTTCTTGAACTTCCCACGTCACGCTGGCTAGACGGCAAGCAGTGGCATGTGCTCTCGTACCTCGGACCGGAGCGCTCCAACAATTACCTCTCCGCCGGCTGGGGCGAACCGGGCTCCAAATACAGCAAGCGGGAGATGGCCGAATACGTCCGTGCCGTCCATCAGAAGGGCGGTGTGGTTTCCATCGATGTCTTGCTTTTCCGCGACGGAGGGATCGACCGTTCCCAACTTGAAGTGCTGAAGGCCATCCGTCCGGCACTTATCCTCCAAAAAAATCTTTCTCCGATCCCTCCCGGCAATCTGGCGTTCGGCAAACCCGCACGGTTGCTGAGCCTGGACGGCCAGCGCGTACTGCCGGCCAATGGCGGCGTGATGAAGCCTGATCTCGGCGTGGACGGTTATCCCGGCACCGCCGCGCGCGCCGGCATGGAGTGGCCGTGGAGCTACGAAGTCGATCTGCTGGACACCTACGCGGTACGACGCGTCAAGGTTGTCTACGGGCGCCAAGCCTTCGCCACACGCGCATGTATCCGTGTGTCGCAGGACCGCCAAACTTGGCAGACAGTCGCCACTGCTGAGACACCGGATGGCCAACCTTTTACTGCCGACTTCGATCCGGTGAAAACCCGTTACGTGCGTGTTTGCGCACTCAAACCCGACGAGGCCGGACAGCCCGGCGGGCAGATGTCAATAGGCGAACTGGAAGTGTATGAATGATCCTGTTTTCAACCACACTTAACCGTTACCTTGACCCGACTATTCTTGCCCGGCTCACTTCCATTCTCGTGATCCGCGTATTGGTTACCGCCCTGTCAGCGGCAGCCGCCGTTCCCCTTGAGCGGCGTGCCGACCTGCTCGTGGTCGGGGGCACAGAATCCGGCTGCGCCGCCGCCGTGCAGGCCGCGCGTATGGGTGTCACCAATATCGTATTGGTCAACGACATCGAATGGTTGGGCGGCCAATTCTCGGCTGAGGCGCTCGGTGCCATCGATGAAAACCGCGAATCCGGATACAACGGCACTGTGCCGATCCCGCGCAGCGGGCTTTTCCGCGAGGTCATCGAACGTATCGAAACGTTGAACCGCAACAAATACGCGGGCATCGCCCGCCCCGGCAACACGCTGGTGATCACGACCAGCCGTCCGGCCGATTCCGAACAGGTGTTCCGCGAACTGCTCGCCCCTTACGAATCGAGCGGCGTCATCACGCGCTATTCCGGTTACTACCCGACCCAGGCCCTGGTCCGCGCCGACGGACGGACACTCGAGGGCTGCGTCTTCGCGCCGGTCGCCGCCGGCGGCGCGTCGCTAACTGTCCACGCCGCGATCACCCTCGACGCCTCCGACTGGGGTGACGCGATCCGGCTCTCCGGCGCGGCGTACATGCTCGGCCCCGAATTGCAGTCGGACTACGGCGAACCGTTGGCTCCAGTATCGCGCTCGACCGCCCCGCTGACCGACATAAACCCCATCACCTATTGCATGGTCGTGGTTGAACAGCCCGACGCATCCCCGATTCCCAGACCGGCCGGCTATGATCCGCGTCATTTCACACTGGGCCCGTGGAGCTGGCTGGGCTTCGCGGACGCCTACACGTCCCGCCGGCTGGTTGATCATTACAAATACCCGTACATCCACCATCCTGACGTGATCCTGCTTAACAATCCGCATAACGATTACCCGCTGGTGCCATTCCCGACGAATGTGGTGCTCGCGCTGGAAGCGCTTGACCCCGGTGCCTCCGCAAAAAACATCGTCGAGATGACACGCGCGCAGCGACAGGTTATCTTTGAAGATGCCAAACGGCGTTCGCTGCAATACTTCCATTACCTGCAGACCGTGGTGCACAGTAACCTTGCCGACAAGACCCACAGTTTTTTGCGCTTCGCGCTGAGCGATGAGTTCGGAACCCCGGATCGCCTCCCGCCCAAACCTTATGTCCGCGAGGGCCTGCGAATGAAGGCCGCCTACATCGTGCGCCAGCAGGACACCATGGGCTGGTCACCATCCGGCACCTCCGATCATCGTACGTTTGCACGTATGATGTTCCACGATGCCGTCATGTGCTGGCAGTTCGAATACGATTTCCATCCGACACAACGTGTCTTTTCCGACAGCCAAAACCCTGCCGGGCCTTGGTACGCCAGCATTGTCGGCAAGCGCGGGTTCGGTAACGGCGGTTCCGGCAAGGCGGTTTTCCCGCTGCGCGCTCTAATCCCGGAACGCATCGACGGCCTGCTCGGCGCGCAAAAGAATCTGGGATACACCAGCATCGTCGCGTCTTCGTTGCGCCTGCACGACCAGAGCATGGCCGTGGGCCAGGCGGCTGGCGCGGCGGCGGCGGTCGCGTTGCGGCGCGGTGTGCCGGTGCGCGAATTGCCTTGGGATGCCGGTCTGATGGCGGAAATTTGGGATGGCCTGTTGCAACGCGTGGACGGCGCTGTGCCGGTCGCACTCTGGCCTTTCGCCGACCTGCCGCCCGAGCATACAGCCTTTCCATCCGTCAACCAGCTCGCCGTGCGCGGCCTGCTGCCGGCAGGACCATACGACACCTCTTTCCGCGCCGACACTGTACCGACCGCCACTTGGCTTAACGCGCTTTCCAACCGTGTTGCCAAAGCGGGCTATTCTCTGCCTGCCTCCGTGCTGACACCTCCTCCTGCCACACGCGGGGCAGCCGCAGTCGCCGTCTGGTCCGCGCTTGCGTCACAACCGTCCCCCGCATGGCCACGGCTCGCACCCGATGATGCGGATTTGGACGGTGTGGCGGATGCCGACGACCCCCTGCCCTTCAACACCAACGCCGTGTACTGGGTATATTCGCAGCCCGCCGCGGAGGACGGGCTTCCGCCGGCCAACGTGTGGCTGATCCCCGGCGGGCGCGGCTTCAATTTCACGACGGCCGGTGCGTCCACGCCCTCGCCTTTTGAACCGGATTCGGGCCAATGCTACACCCACGTCCGCGGATACGGCTGGCTGGCCGACCTGTCGGCCAACACCCGCCTGCGCAACATCTACCCTGAAACCTTGCGCGACTCCTTTGTTTTCACCCGCTATCAGGACACCTGGCAGTGTGCGGTCAGCAACGGCACATACGACGTGTTTTTCTGCGTGGGTGACGCTAATTACGACCAGCCCGGACAGAACATCATCATCGGCGGCATCACCGTGCTGCAAAACATCGACACCACCCCGGGAATCTACTGTGAAAGCAACACGACCGTTACCGTGACAAACGGCCTTCTGACTGTCATGATCGGACGCCCGGAGGGAGGCGCCAACACCACGCTGAACTGGCTTTATTTTTTTCCGCACAATTACAGTAACGCGCCTGAACGCGGCACCCGTCCAGACAAGCTTCCAGGTCTGGCTTGCTGGTTCAGGGCCGACCTCGGCGTGACCACGAACGCGTCCGGTAACGTCATCGCATGGAACGACCTGTCCGGACGCGGGAACCATACGGCAGCCAGCAGCGCGCAAGCGCCGATGTTTATTGCTAATGAGCCGGACTTCAACTGTCACCCAGCCCTATGGTTTAATGGGACAAATCAACGCATGACCGTCGCCAACCGCATCCTGACCAACGGCATCGCGGGCTGCACCATCATCGCCATGGTGCGCCCCGACGCGAACGACAACCCGTCGATCGTCGGCATCCGCACCGGCAGCGGCGCCCCTTTCGTGCAACTGGATCAGAACGCGTCCGGGTGGCCGCGCTTCATCGTGCGGAACGCGGCGGGAACGACCGCCAGCGCCGAGTACGCGCAGATCCGCACCGGCCTCCCCGTCATGTTCGCCGGAACGCTCTCCAAGGGCTCCGGCACCGTTTGGGCCAGCCGTCTTTACGTCAACAGTGCCCTTCCGGTGGCGACGGCTTCAGCCGATTTCGGAAGCCTCACCGATCTGACCTCCGGCACCCAGTACATCGGCGGCCTGAGCTGGAGCTTCTGGAACGGCGTGATCGCGGAGATCATGATCTACGAGCGCGAGTTGAGCAGGCAGGAGATGGAGGGCATCCTTGACTATCTGGCCGGCCGCTACAAAATCCGGCATGTCGCGCCCCCCCCCGCCGCGTGGGCCGGCCTGCCGCGCCCGTCCGCCTGGTTCCGCTCCGACGCCTGCGTGTACCAGGACCGTTTCGCCAGACAGCCCGCCGGCCATCTCACCGTGGCACGCCTGTGGGCCGACGCCACGGGGAACGACCACGACGCGCTCGCTTTGGACACCCCGCTCCTGATTACCAACGCGGTCAACGGCCTGCCCGCGATGGAGTTTACCGTGGGCGACCAGGACCGTTTTCACATTAAGCCTCCGATCTCGCCCGATCCGCGTCAGCTCACCGTGTTTGCCGTTTTCAGCACCATCCCCGGCGATACGGAACAGCGCATGCTTTTCACCCACCGCAGCGCGACCACGCCGCTTGTCCAAGCCTCCTTCCAGCATGCCGCCAACGCCGTGCTGCAACTGCGCGGCAGCGGCAATGTGCTGCGCACGCTAACAGCCCCCGGACTTCGGGCCGACGGCACCTTCAACGTGGCCATGTTCCAGTTCGACGCCGTGAACGACCGTCATGCCGTCTCGGTGAACGGCGGCGAGGAGGTGGTTGACACTTACGACTTTGGCGATCAGAGCTTTTCCGCCGACACCCAGATGATCGGCTGCTGCCGGATCAACGGCAACGACACTTTTTTCCTGCAGGGATATCTGGCCGAAATGCTGATCTTTGAGGGAGTCACACTCTCGCGCGCGCAAAAAAACATGATCGGCCATTATCTGGCGAAAAACTATGCGCTCGCGGCGGCTTATACGCCGCAAGGCGCGCGAATGATGGTATACTGAGGTCTGAAACCATGACAAAAAAGCGTAATCGCAAACAACAGATCATTGAACTGCTGATGGAGCGGCCAGGGCTCTCGGTCAGCGAGCTGAGCCTTCACTTCCACGTGTCGGAGGTCACGATCCGCAGTGACCTCAAAGAGCTTGAGGCCCAAGGCTATCTGCTGCGTCAGCATGGCGGCGGCCTGCCGACGCTGCACACCAACGTGGCTGAGCGCCAGCGCGCGCACATCGAGGAGAAGACTCGCATCGCGCGCGCGGCCGCCGACCTGATCGGCGATCTCGAGGACGTGATGATCACCGCAGGCACCACCACCTCGCTGATCCCCCGCTTTCTGGTCGGCCGGCAAGGCGTGAACATTGTGACCAATTCCACCCTGCTGTTGCCGTTCGTGCGTCATAACCCGGGTCTTTCGGTGACGCTCACCGGCGGAGAGTTCCGCCCCGCGATCGAGGCGCTGACCGGCCCGGCCACTATCCGCGAACTTGAACAGTTTCACGTCGCCAAGGCGTTTCTGGGGTCGGACGGCATCACCGCCGCCAAAGGCACCACGGCGGACAGCGCGGACATCGCGGACGTCTGCCGCCGCATGTCACAGCAGGCGCGGCAGACCATCGTATTGGCCGACGCCTCGAAACTGGGACGCGAAGGCTTCGCCCACATCATGCCCGCCGCAGAGATCGACATCCTGATCACCGACACTGCCGCCCCGCCGGACGAGGTTGAGCGTCTCCGCAAGGGCGGTGTCGACGTGCGGCTCGTTTGAAACCAGTCCGCGCACATCAAAAACACGGGGCGGAGACGTATTCCGGACGTCCCTTATCACCCCCTTTGTTGTCACTTATTGCGGACAGCCGGCGCGTTGGCAGGTGCGACCTGCGCTGGTGCGGCCCCGCCCAACACCAGCGGCTTGACAGTCACTGATAAGGGCGGATCCTTCTGATGCCCGTACTCTTACTTTTTCCACACCTTTCCGCATTTTTTGGCATGAGCTCTCCCATCTTGTGAATGCTCCGTCCCGGCATGGGCGATCCTTTTCAGCAATCGCCGTTCAGACGTTCAATACAAGACAGCGGTTCCAAATCAAGAATTCTTCGAGTTGCGAGGCTGCTGGATAGCGCGA
>DAOTKE010000058.1:0-20210 GCA_035449085.1 Kiritimatiellia bacterium
TACGCCATGCGATCCCTCACCGCACAAAAACCGTTCAAATAAAAACGCCCTGCCGGCAATAGTTACAGCCTGTAATGTGAGCTTGCATCATTGAAACATAGATGGCAGAATTCCCCATGAAATGCTCACGCGTGTCATTTACAGACGGATTTGGGTCTACCGTTTGGCGATGGCCGTTCTGTATCGCGGAGCCTATCGTGCGCGCTTTGACAGAATGTCCGCGCTGTTGACGGTGAATGAGCGTTCGGTGCTGGAGTTGTGTTTCGGCGACACCGTGTTCGCTGAGCATTGTCGAAGGCAGGGGCGCACATGGACGGGCCTGGACGTGAACGAGCGCTTCATTGCTCGCGCCATGGAACAGGGGTTTGACGCGCACCTGCTGGACTTGCGGCATGCGGTCGATCTGCCGGTCAGCGACGTGTGTGTCATGATCGGCTCGTTGTACCACTTTCATGAGAATCTGCCGGAACTATTCGAACGGATCAAGGCGGTGTCCGGACGCTTTCTGATTTCCGAGCCGGTGCGGAATTGGACACACGGCAACGCGTTACTCCGCGGTTTGGCGCGGTGGGGAACGCGTGTCGGAGCAGATGCCGAGACCTTTCGGTTTGACGAAGCCTCGCTACGCGCGAGCCTAGAGACGTTGGGCAGACGTGTCGGATTTAAGTATCGCGTACATCATGTGGCGCGTGACATGATCGTGGAGGTCTTATGGTCGAGCTGAGCGTCGTCATCCCCGTCTACAACAGTGAAGGATGCCTGGAGGAGCTGCAACACCAACTCGGAGAAGCGTTGCGTGAGATCGCGCACGAGGTGATCTATGTCGACGACCAGAGTACTGACGCAAGTTGGGCGACACTCCGTCGGCTTTGTGCGGGCGACCCGTCGCGAGTCGGTGTCCGGTTACGGAAAAATGCCGGACAGGACAATGCGATCCTATGTGGTTTGCGGCGCGCGCGTGGGGCGTTTGTGGTGGTGATGGATGATGATCTTCAGCACGCTCCGTCAGACATCCCCGCACTGTACGCAGCGTGCCGTGAGCGGGATCTGGATGTCTGCTATGCCCGGTTCAGGGTGCTGAGGGAGGCGTGGTGGAAACGGGCCGGAAGCTGGCTGAACGGCAAGATGGCAGAATGGGCCATCGGGAAGCCGAGGGGACTTTATCTTTCTCCCTTCAAGATCATGCGCCGCGAGATCGCCGAGGCGGTTGGCACGAATACGGGCCCATTCCCTTATGTGGATGGCTTGATTCTGAGCGTGACCGGTCAGGTCGGCCAGATCGACGTCGAGCACCGTCTGCGCCATCAGGGGGCGAGCACGTATACGCTGGGCAGGTCGTTGCTGCTGTTCCTGCGGGTTGCGACTGGTTTTTCGGTGTGGCCGCTGCGGGTGGCGTCGTATGCCGGCATGGTGTGCGCGGTCTGAGGGTTTGCGCTGGCGGTGTTTTATCTGGTGGAGTACGCGTTGCGTCAACACCGTGTGGAAGGCTGGATCACGCTGGTGGTCCTACATCTGATTATCGGCGGAATGACGCTCTTCGCGATCGGCGTGAGCGGAGAGTATCTGGGCCGTCTCTACTTGACGTGCAGCGGCAAGCCGCAGTCATCGGTAAAAGAAACATGTGGAGGTGAGGCATCGTGATCCCGTTCAACCGTCCGACCATTGTCGGCAAAGAGCTCGACTACATTGCAAAAGCGGTCGCGAACGGCAAGCTCTCGGGCAATGGGCCGTTCACGCAGAAATGCCAGCATTTTTTTGAAGAGCGGTACGGTTTTACCAAGTGCCTGCTGACGACCTCCTGCACAGACGCGCTGGAGATGGCCGCGCTGCTGGCGAACATCCAGCCCGGCGATGAGGTGATCGTGCCCTCCTACACCTTTGTTTCGACCGCGCTCGCGTTTGTGCGGCAGGGGGCGCGGATCGTGTTCGCTGACAGTTCGCCCAGCCATCCCAATATGGATGCATCGAAGTTGGCGGAACTGATCACACCGCGTACCAAGGCGATTGTGCCGGTACATTATGGCGGTTACGCTTGCGACATGCACACGATCCTGGCGGTGGCGCGGCGTCACAAGCTCCTGGTGATCGCCGACGCGGCGCAGGCGATCGACGCCTATTACACGGCTGATCTTGGCGAGGGGATCTATCCGTGGCACAAGCGGCTCAAAGCGGTGCGGGACGAACTGCCGTTGGGCGGGCTCGGCCATTTAGGCTGTTTCTCCTTTCACGAGACCAAGAACATCCAGTGTGGCGAAGGCGGCATGCTCGTGATCAACGACCCGCGCTTCATCCGGCGCGCGGAAATCATCTGGGAGAAGGGAACCAACCGCGCGGAATTTGCGCGGGGCGAGATCAACAAATATGAGTGGGTGGATGTCGGATCCTCGTTTTTACCTTCGGGCATCACGGCCGCGTTTCTCTACGCCCAGCTCAAGGCGCTAGATAAAATCCAGAAACGGCGTAAGAAACTGTGGCGTCTTTATTACTCGGCGCTGAAACCGCTGGCAAGTCAGGGCTTTTTTGAAATCCCGGTGCTCCCGCCGTATTCCACCAACAACGCGCACATGTTCTATCTGGTCTGCCGCTCGCAGGCGGAGCGCACGCGCCTCATGGCATTTCTCAAGGCGCGTGATATTCAGGCAGCGACGCATTATCTCAGCCTGCGCGCCTCCGCCTACTACCGCGACAGATACGAGGGCCCCGATCCGGTCCATTGTCTGAAATTTGTCAACCGGCTCGTCCGCCTTCCCCTCTGACGCATTGAAACACGAAGAAGCTGACAGCGTCGTAGATGCGGTGAAAGCCTTTTATCTTGGGCAACGGTGAGATGGCGCAACAAGGGGCACGCGCGGGTGAACCGCCCCGTCAGTACGTCGCCATACGGACAGCCAGTCGGCGTCACGTCGCCTTTGCCTTTTTGTCACGCACACGGCGCACAAGGATATAGACCACTACGACAGCCGCACAGAACACCAACGCCGCGACCGTGGCCGTCTTGAGATAAGGACGCCACAGGGCCTCACTTTGTCCGGCCATGTAACCGATCCATGCCAGCGCCGAGATCCAGATGCCGGCACCGAGTCCGGTATAAAAGAGGAACCGGACAAGGTTCATCTGTACGAGGCCCGCTGGCAGCGACACATACTGCCGCACCACCGGGATCAGGCGCGCGGTGAACGTTCCGACTTCGCCGTGGCGGCTGAAAAACCGTTCCGCCTTTTCAAAATTTTTTTCGGAAATGAAAAAGTATTTGCCCCACTTCAACAGCAAAGGCCTCCCCAGCAGCAATGCGAGATAATAGTTGAACAGCGCACCCAGCCAACTGCCCAAGACCCCCATCGCGATGACCATCCAGATGTTCATTTCGTGGCCCGCCACATAGCCTTCGGAATTCACATAGTTGGGCGACGAGAGATAACCCGCCGGAATCATGACGACCTCGCTGGGGAAGGGGAAACAGGAGCTTTCCAGGAACATCATGATCACAACGCCCCCGTAACCCCATTGCCCCACCGTGTTTACGATCCACTGCACGATCTGATCCATGTCATCTCCGCTTGAGGACACACCCATACTCTACCCCGCCGGACGTCGCGAGGCAGGCAGAAAAAGGGTTGCAAGAACGACTTGGCCCCAACCGCAGGTTCCCGAGGGCCCCCTCAAGGATTACATCCGCTCGACCACGATTTCGGGGTCAATCGACTCGCGCAGGATCCGCTCGATGCCTTGCTTGAGCGTCATGGTGGCGTGCGGGCAACTGCCGCATGCGCCGCGCAGCCGCAGTTTGACCGTCTTGCCTTCAATCGCCACCACGTCCATGTCGCCGCCATCCGCCTGCAGCATGCCGCGCAGTTCTTCCAGTTTGGCCTGAATCTGTTCCGTCATTGTAGACTCCTTTTCAAAAAGAGCTATGATGCCGTAAACGCAACGTGCCGTCAAGCGACGGGCGAAAGTGGCAGGAAGGAGGAAGGCGCAGTCGGCAGTGGGCGGCACGATTGGAAAGAGGAAACTCTGACTGTCATCCTGGCAAAAACGAATCCGGCATTTTGAGACACGACCCGCGACCTTCGGCCTGCGGTCACCAGCCGATGCGGTGGCCGCAGCGAAACCACCCTGCCCGTCGGGCGTCGAGCCCGTTCTTCGAGCCCGTTCGTTCCCGAAACGCGTTGACTCTACAGCAGAAGAGAATTACGATGCTGGCATTGACGACGCAAACGGACGTTACCCGTGTGCGTAAGCATCTGTGGCCATAAGGAGCATGAGAAAATGAAGCCTAGAATGATCGCTGCCATCGCGGTGATGACCGCATTCGTCGTAAGCGCCCAGGAATCAGCGAAACCCCGGGAGCCAATCCGCTGCGAGATCGGTGACGTACGGCTCAAGGGCTATCTTGGCGAGCGACTTGACCTGATGATCGAACGGCACGTGATCGGGACGGATGTCGACTACATCACCGCGCCCTTCCAGGAAAAGACGGAAACCAAGCGCTGGTGGCAGACGGAGTTCTGGGGCAAGTACATGCACTCGGCCATGCCGTACCTGCAGTACACCGGCTCCGGGAAGCTGAAGTCGAATGTCGACCGCGGCATCGAACGCATCCTCGCCTCGCAAGAGAAGAACGGCTACATCGGCAACTATCCGGACGAGCTGCGCTGCGGCGAGGGCTGGGATGTCTGGGGCATGAAGTACACGATGATGGGCCTTTTGCACTACTACGACGTGACGAAGTCTTCAAAGGTTCTGGAAGCGTGCAAACGGCTTTGCGATTATGTGATTGCGGAGTTGGGGCCGGACGGCAAACGCGGTGTTCGCCTGTATCAGACCGGCAACTGGTCCGGATATGCCAGCTCGTCGATCCTCGAGCCTGTGGTGTGGCTCTACCGGCGGACGCAGGACAAGAAATACCTCGATTTCGCGGCCTATCTGGTCAAGGACATGACCGAGGCGGAGGACGGCCCGCGGTTGCTCGACCTCGCCCTGAAGGGCATTTCCGTCGCGGACCGCAACGGTTACGGCAATAAGGCCGAGGCTCATGGCGGATACGTGATGAAGCACAACCGCTGGAAATCCTATGAGATGATGAGCTGCTACCAGGGCATGCTCGATTACTACGAGGAGACCGGGCGTAAGGATCTTTTCGATGCGGCGGTTGCGACCGGCAACGACATTATCAAGGAGGAGATCAATCTCGCCGGCGGTTGTGCCTGTTCCGAGGCCTGGTTCCATGGTGCACGCAAGCAACATCTGCCCTATCTGCGGCTTCAGGAGACATGTGTCACGACAACCTGGATGCGTTTTTGCGAGAAGCTGCTGGATCTGACGGGCGATCCGAAGTGGGCGGATGAGATCGAGCGCACGTTCTACAATGCCTATCTCGGCGCCATGAAGGCGGACGGCTCTGAATTCGCCGGTTACACGCCGCTCTCCGGTAACCGTTATCACGGCCAGCATCACTGTTACATGCACACGGACTGCTGCACGGCGAACGGCCCGCGCGGTTTCCTCTGCTTCCTCAAGGGACTCTTCCGGACGACGGGTGACGCGGCGATCTTTAATTTCTACGCATCCGCTCTGGTGCAGGGTGTCATTCCCAAGACCGGCAAGAAGGTCGCCTTTGACATGTACTCGCTGTATCCGCGCTCGAACGCCGCCCGGATCGTCAGCCACACTGAAAACGCGGGCGTCGTTCCGATCAAGCTGCGTATCCCGAAATGGAGTGAGGCGACGGTCGTGAAGGTGAACGGCGAGGAACAGAAGGGTGCCGTTGCCGGCTCTTATTTCACGATCGCGCGCGAATGGAAGCTCGGTGACATCGTCGAGATCAGCTTCGACATGCCCGTCATTGCGCACAAACTCGAACATCACGTCGCTTTCACGCGCGGTCCGGTTCTGCTGGCCCGTGACAGCCGTTTCGGTGATGGCGATTTCACCGAGCCCTTCCGACGGGGTATCAAAGACGGGCAGCGCATGACGGGATTCTCTGAGGTACGTAAGCCGACGGACGACATCTGGATGGCATTTTCCGCGACGCTGCCGCTCGGCTCGCACCACGAGAACCCCGAGGGCCGCCTGCCGACCACCGTGTTCTTCTGCGACTATGCGTCGGCCGGCAACACCTGGCAGCGCGACAACTACTACCGCACCTGGTTCCCGGAAGAGTACGCGCCGACGGAGTGAGGTTGCCATTCTGAAACGGTGTATGGCATACTGACTGGCACATGGCACGTATGACTCACATTATGCGACGATCACTCTGGCTGGCTTTGACACTGCTGTCGTTTTCATCAGCGCGCGCGGCGGTCACAATCAGCGAGTTTGTCGCTGACAACGGCGGCGGGCTGTTGACAGCCGCAGGCGAGGCCAGCGACTGGCTCGAACTGCACAACAGTGGCCCTGACACGGTCGATCTCAGCGGCTGGTTCTTGAGCGACAACGCGTCGACGCTCACCAAGTGGCGCATACCGGACGGTACGCTATTGGCGTCCAACGGTTATCTTGTGGTGTTTGCGGACAGTTCGCCTGTTTCCTCCATCAACGGCGAACCGCATGCCTCCTTTAGCCTCTCAAAGGACGGCGAGTTCTTGGGCCTGACCGGCCCCGACGGCGTGACGCTGCATGACGCCTATCTGCCCGCTTTTCCTCCGCAGATAAAAAATGTCTCGTACGGCCGTGCGCCGCGCGTGCGTACGTTGATTGACGCGGTAACGCGCGTACGTTTCCGCGTGCCGCAAGCCGAGGGTTTCCCCCGGTGGCGAGAGTCCGCCGGTGGGTTGGGTTTCAGCAGCACCGTCGGCGCTTTTACCGTGCGTTTCTACAGGATGACCGGCAACATCGCCAGCATCGATGCCGCCGAGAACATGGTCGCAAATCCGTCGGCATGGGCTACCGACCGAACCTATCCGGTGACCGGTTCTTACGAAACCATTGACTTCTATGAGTCAAGTGCCTCGGGGACTTTTACGCATGACCGGCCCTTCCCTGGATTGAACGTCGGAGAAAACATCAACTATTTTGTGGTCACGGCCGAGACCTCGCTGTATGTGCCGCAGGCCGACCAGTGGACCTTCTGTGTCGGCAGTGATGATGGCTTCCGTCTACGTATCTCGGGGCATGGCGTCGCTTTCTCCACTGAGTTCGCATCCGGACGCAGTTTCGGCAACACGCTGGCTGTCTTCAATTTCCCGGTGGCAGGTGTTTATTCGCTGCAGCTCTCTTATTTCGAAAACACAGGGGGGGCGGCGCTCGAATTTTCTGCCGCGCGGGGCAGCCACAGTGCGTTCGATGCGGCGTTGTTCCGGCTGGTCGGGGATCCTGCCGGGGAGCTGTTGCATGCCGGTGCCATCGGGGCTTTCGCCGACGTCGATGTTTCGGAAGCGATGCTCGGCATCAACTCTCGTCTCGACGCGGAGTGGCGGTTTGCTCTCGATACCACGCCTGCACCAGAGGATACGTTTCTACTCGCCGTCCGTGTGGCGGACGGCTTCAGCGCCTCGCTAAACGGTACACCGATCGCCTCGCTCAACATGCCCGCGACGCTGGATTGGAATAGCGAAGCTACTGCCGCGCGCTCGATCGCGGAGGCGGTCGAACCGCTGACCATCGTCGTGCCGCCCGCTCTCTTCACCGCCGGCACCAATGTGCTGGCCGTCACCGCGCTCAACCAAACCGCTTCTGACGGGGACTTCCTGATCCAGCCCGTGTTGACATGGCGTACCGCCGCCCAGTATCCGTTCTATTTCAAGACGCCGACTCCCGGTGCCGCGAACAGCCGTGCCTACAACGGCCCGACGCCCGAGATCATGGTCAGTGAACCGCGCGGTTACAAGATGGCACCTTTCACCGCCACGCTTGCCTGTCCTGAACGGCCGGATGCCGAAATCCGTTACACGCTCGACGGCAGTACGCCCACCGCCGGCAGTCTGCTCTATACGAATCCGCTGTCGGTGACCGCCACCACCACATTGCGCGCCGCAGTCGTCGATCCGGAGAGCGTGCAGCAGCGTGTCACCACCGTCACCTGGCTTTTCTTGGAGGACGTGTTGCGGCAGGGCACGGCACCCCCGCCGGGCTGGCCTGCGGATCGCGCCGTGAACAACCACAAAATGGAATATGGCATGCGCCAAGAGATCGTCAGCAGCGACCCCGTGCGGCTACGGGCCGGCATGACCAATGCGATCCCGTCGATCTCGCTGGTCACCGATCTCGTGCACCTGTTCAGTCCGCAGACCGGCATTTACGTCAATCCGGCCAACGATGGCATCGGCTGGGAGCGACCGGTCTCGGTCGAACTGATCGATCCGGTGCGAGGCCCCACCGCCGAGTTCCACATCGACGCGGGTCTGCGCATCCGCGGCGCTTTCAGCCACAGTGTCGATAACCCCAAGCATTCGCTGCGACTCTTTTTCCGCTCGCAGTACGGCGCGGGCAAATTGCGCTTCCCGCTCTTTGATGACGAAGGTGCTGCCGAGTTCGACAAGGTCGACCTGCGCACCTCGCAGAACTATTCGTGGGCGTATCAGAACAGCGATCTCGACACCTTCGTGCGCGAGACCTTCTCGCGTGACGCCCAGCGCGAGATGGGCATGCCTTACACGCGCAGCCGCTACTACCATCTCTACATCAATGGCCAGTACTGGGGCCTCTGCCAGACCGAGGAGCGTGGCGATGCCGATTACGCAGCAACCTATCTGGGCGGCGACAGCGATGACTGGGACTGTATCAAAACCTCAATCCCCGGCTACGTGACAACCGCGTCCGACGGCAACTTCGATGCCTTCTACGCCCTTCACGATATCGCCGTCAATCAAGGCTTTTCTGGTGCGTATGCGGACAACTACATGCGTGTCAAGGGGCTGAATCCGGACGGTTCGCGCAACCCCGCCTATCCGGTCTATCTCGACGAGGACAACCTGATCTGTTATATGCTCTGCGCCTACTATACCGGCGACCCCGACGCGCCCATTGGCAGCGGCGGCACAAAACCCAACAACATGTATGCGCTCTACAACCGCGCGAATCCCGACGGTTTCAAATGGTTACGCCACGACGCCGAACATTCGCTCGGCGCCAACGGCGGGGTCAACGCCGACACCACCCAGCTCGGGATCAACCTGCTGGCGCAGAATCTCTTTAATCCGGCCACGTTGCACCACCGGCTTACTGCTCATCCTGATTATCGCATGCGCTTCGCCGATCTCGCGCAGCGTTATCTTTACGGTGACGGCATCTTCACGCCAGAACGCGCGAAAGCGCTTTTCAAGAGCCGTATGGATGAGATCGATCTGGCGATCATCGGCGAGTCGGCCCGCTGGGGCCGTGGCCGTACTCGCGACGGCACTTGGGTGCCCGCCTGTGAGGCCGTACTCAACTATCTGACGCAGCGCCGTGACATCGTGGCCGCCCAGTTCCGCGCCCGCGGCTGGTTGCCTGCGCTCGACGTGCCGCGCTTTTCCGCGAACAGTGCTGCCGTGCCGCCCGGCTATGCACTGCTGGTCAGCGCGACCAACGCCTTCTATTACACGACGGATGGCACCGATCCACGTTTGCCGAATGGCGGCATCCATCCCGCTGCCATTGCGGTGAACGTCGAGCGGACGCTCGTCCTGCCGCAGAACCTGATCACGCGTGGCGCCGCCTGGCGGTACTACGATCTGGGATCTGAGCCCGCCGCGCAAGGCCTGGTGACTTGGCGTGACCGCACGTATAACGCCGCCGCATGGCCGCAGGGGCCGGCTACGCTCGGCTTTGCCGGCAACAACGGCAATCCGGTCGCCACCGTCACGCGGCGCTATGTGAACGGCGTCTCCGGCACGCAGGTCACGACCACCTACTTCCGCCACACCTTCACGTTGGCATCGACTGAAAACATCATCGGACTCACGCTGGAGATGTTGCGCGATGACGGTGTGATCGTCTTCCTCAACGGCACGGAAATCCTGCGTGACAACATGCCCGCCGGCGCGGTGTCGTATGGCACATGGGCATCCTCCACGGTCGGTGCGCCTGCCCAGAACACCTATTTCACCTATGCCTTGGACGTCGCCCACCTGTTGCGTGCCGGCGAGAATATACTGGCCGTTGAGCTGCACCAATGCAATGCCAACAGCACCGATCTCTACTTCGACCTTGCGCTCACCACCGTGCCGCCGGCGGGGCTGGCCGACGGCTATTGTGCGACCGTGACGGTGGATCGTGCGACCACAGTGCTGGCCCGCGCTTTCAACGGCAACGAATGGAGCGCGCTGGCCGAGGCCTCATTCAGTGTGGAGCGCCCGGCGGACTACTACGCGCCGTTGCACGTTTCCGAACTGATGTACGCCCCGCCTGCTCCTGCGGCAGGCAGTCCGTACGTGAACGATGATTTTGCCTGGCTCGAATTGCGCAACGCCGGGGTTACCCCGCTGGCGCTTGAGGGCGTGCGGTTCGCGTCAGGAATCAGCCACACGTTCGGGCCGGTCGCGCTGGGGCCCGGTGCGCGCCTGGTGCTCGCCAAGAATCCGGCGGCCTTCGCCGAGCGCCATGGCGCGGATATCATGCCTGTAGCCTGGGAGAGCGGCAATCTGGCGCGCAAAGGTGAGGAGCTATCGCTGGTCGATCCGGACGGCAACAATATCCTGACCTTTACCTATTCAAACACCTGGTACCCGGAAACCTACGATGCCGGTTGTTCCCTGGTGGCGGTCGATGCGGACGCGCCCGAGCCGCTCTGGAGCAGTGCGGACAACTGGCGCCCCAGCCGCGTTGCAACCGGCACGCCGGGGTTGCCCGACGCCGCGCTCTTCACCGCCGCGCGCCTGGCAACAGACGGCGTGCTACAGCTCGACGCTCTGGGTGTAGAGGGGACGGTGGAGCTTTGGTTTTCCGACGATCTTGCCACTTGGCAACCGTGCGCGACGGAAGTCTGGTCGCTGAACGGCGGACGGCTGAACATCGACCTACGCCATCCCTCTATATCCGCGCGCACGCGCGGCTTCTTCCAAATCCGCTTGCATGACTGATCCGTTGCCGGACGAAGGCGGTCTGTCCGTCCTCGTGGTAGGAACTTCTCACGAGCGGCGCACTGGCCACATAGCCAAAGCCGAGTGCGAGGGCTATCTCGCGCAAACGGTCGAATTCAAACGGCTCCACGTAACGTTCGATCGGCAGGTGGCGCGGACTGGGCTGGAGGTATTGTCCGGCATAGAAAATCGCGCATCCGGCGGAGAGGGCGTCGCGTAGTGTCTGTTCGATTTCCGCGAGGGTTTCGCCGATTCCGAGCATCAGGCTGGTTTTGGCAATCATGCCGGCATCGGCCGCCTGCCGCAGGACGGCGAGTGACCGCGCGTAATCGGCTTGAGGCCGGGCCTGCGGATAGAGGCGCGGCACGGTCTCCAGATTATGGCCGAAGACATCGGGGCGGGCGCGCACGACCGTGGCGACGGCATCGCGATCACCGTTGAAATCGGGCACCAGCACCTCGATCAGGATACCGGGTACGGCGGCACGGATGGCCTCTATGGTTTGTGCCCAATGCGCCGCGCCACCGTCCGGCAGGTCGTCGCGCGTGACCGACGTGAGCACGACCTCTTTGAGCCCGGTTTCCCTGACAACGGCCGCGACGCGCGCGGGCTCGCCGGGATCGGGCGGCAGGACACGTCGCTTGTCCACATTGCAGAAACGGCATCCACGCGTACACCGGTCACCCAGCAGCATGATCGTGGCGCGTCCGTGCTTCCAGCAGCGTCCGAGGTTCGGGCAGAAGGCCTCTTCACAGACCGTGTGGAGCCCGTAGGCGCGCAAACGGTTTTTGGTGGCGGTAAAAGTGTCGTTCTGCCCGATCGAGACGCGGATCCAAGGCGGTTTTCCGCCGCTGTGCGAGGCGTGTTCTGCGTTCATGGTGAGACATTCTAAAGCACAGAGGCGATGGGATGCAACGCGGACGGAAAAAAACAGTATTCTCCTGTTTGCCATGGCGGCAGGAATCGGGTATAGTACGTCATTGATTACGGTTTTCGACTCGATTTCTGGGTTGGCCGTAGCGCCGTTTTCACATGTGACACGAGGTGATCATGAAAAAAGTGCTGTTCGGTTTGCTGATGGCGGGTTTGGTTGTGTTGGGTGCCGGTGCCGCTGAAAAGGTGCGTTGGCCGGTCTGGTTTGCCTTCAACGACGTGGAGGATATCGATGTCGTCGGGCTCCGTTTGAATCTCCCTTCTGGTCAGTGTGAGCAGGTCACGGGTTTGGATATCGGGTTGATCGGCCGTTCACAGTATTACAACGGTATCCAGATCAACCTGTTCCGTAACGATGTGGCCGACACCCTCGCGGGCTGGCAGATCGGTTGCTACAACTCGACCGGTTTGGGTGACGCGCTGGGCCTGCAGACGGGCCTCTGGAATGAGGCTCAGAGTCTCTTCGGGTTCCAGGCCGGCCTGGTGAACCTCGCGGATTACGCGGAGGGTTTCCAGTTCGGGCTGATTAACCGTGTGGAGGATATGCACGGTTACCAGATCGGATTGATCAACATCATCCGGAGCGGCCGCGTGCCCTTCTGCCCGATCATCAACGCGAGCTTCTAATCGTTGGCAGTCTGATTCGTCAGCGCTTTTGGCGCTGTCATGTGAGCGGCGGGCGCGTCAAAGCCCGCCGCCTTCTTTTGGAGAACATCCATGCAGATCAAACCGTTCGCCGCCCTGCGCCCCGCCCCCGAAAAGGCCGCCGCGCTCGCCTCTGTGCCTTATGATGTGGTCGATACCGCGGAGGCGCGTGTTCTAGCCGCCGGCAACCCCGACAGCTTCCTGCACGTCTCGCGTCCCGAGATTGACCTGCCGGACAGCGTGGACGTTCACGATGACGCCGTGTATGCGCAGGGAGTCAAGGCCTTCCGCGACCTTCAGGCGCGCGGCGTGCTGCTGCGTGAGGCCGGCGAGCGGCTCTACGTCTACCGTCAGATCATGGGGAGCCACAGCCAGACCGGCGTGGTCGCCTGCTGCCATATCGATGACTATGCCAACGACATCATCCGTAAGCATGAGAAGACGCGCAAGGACAAGGAGGATGACCGGACGCGCCACTGCCTCGAGCTGAATGCCAACTCCGGCCCGGTCTTCCTGACCTACCGCGATAAGGCTGCGCTCGACGCGCGGGTCGCCGTCACCCAGCAGGCGGCACCGCTTTACGATTTCACCGCGCCGGACGGCGTGCGCCACACGGTTTGGCGCGTTGAGGGGGATGCCGCCCCGTGGGTCGAGGCGTTCAAACAGGTTCCGCTGGCCTACGTGGCCGACGGCCACCACCGCGCGGCTGCCGCCTTCCGTGCCGGACAACAGCGCCGTGCCGCCAATCCGAACCACACCGGGAACGAAGAGTACAACTGGTTCCTCGCCGTGCTCTTCCCGGAGAGCCAGTTGCGCATCCTGCCCTATAACCGTTGCGTCGCGGATCTCAACGGGCTTGCGCCCGAAGTTTTCTTGGCGCAGGTGTCACGGATTTTCACCACGTCCCCGGCCGAAGGTGCCGAACCGGCCGGCCCGCGTGAGGTACGCATGTATCTTGCCGGCCGTTGGCATGCGCTCACGTGGGAAGAGGTAGAGGCCGATCCCGTTGGGCGTCTCGACGTCAGTGTCTTGCAGGATCGCCTGCTCGCGCCTGTACTGGGCATCGACGACCCGCGCACCAACACGCGCATTTCGTTTGTTGGCGGCATCCGTGGTGCCGGCGAGCTGACGCGCCGCGTGGATGGTGGCCGCGATGCGGTGGCCTTTTCGATGTACCCTGTGACCGTCGCTCAGATGATGGATATCGCGGATGCGGGCCAGATCATGCCGCCCAAGAGCACCTGGTTTGAGCCCAAGCTGCGCTCGGGTTTGCTGATCCACACGCTGGATTGAACCAGGGCTTACAACGCCACGCGCTTGCCGGGCAACCGGCGTACCGGCTGCTGCGGCAAGAGACCCGCTTCATGGCGTGCGGCCTGCGGATGATCGACCACCACGCTGAAGACGCGGTAACGTGCGATGAGGCCGGAAGCGGACTTCATCGCGGGTGGCGGATGGGTCTCGCCGGTGTAGGCCTTGCCGGTCTGACGGCTCTGTTCGTTGAACACCGTCCAGCCACCGGCGTCCTCAGCATCGAGGATTTCTTTCACGTCCTCTTTTGTGAGCCGTGCACGTGACGGCGACGGCCCGACCCCGGCCTTTTCGTACTGGATGCGCAGCGTCATGTCGTTGACGATCGCGGTCGTGATGATCCAGTCGCCGTGGTAGTAGACGATGTTGCGCGCATTCGGCAAGATCATGCGCTTCGCATCATCCAGGTCTTTGCCAGTACCGCCGTAGCGCGCTTCGTTCTGTTTGACGCTTTCACCCACGCGTGCCTGCGCCACACAGGACGCGCCCAGCAGGAAAGCCGCCGCCATGCGGGTGATCCCCGTTCTCGTCTTCACCGGTCGGCCCTCCCTTTACGCGAATTCGTCCTAACAAACTCCGTGATGCGGGTCAGGGTCTCCGGGCTGAGAAAGTGCTCCATTGCGCAGGCATCTTTCTCGGCGGTTTCGTCGGAGACCTTGAGCAGCATCAGGAATTTTTTGAGCAACGTATGGCGACCGAGAATCTCTCTGGCGGCGTGAGAGCCGGCCTCGGTCAGATCGACGGCGCCATACGGCTCTTGCGTGACGAAGCCATGTTTCTTGAGTTCCAACACCGCCTTGATGACCGAAGGCATCTTGACATGCAGGGCTATCGCGACGTCACGTACGCGGGCACCGCCGTTCGCCTGCACCAGCAGGTAGATGGTCTCCAGATAGTCTTCCAGGCTGTTGGTCATGGCTCGTCCATAACTTGAGAGTTGGAAGTTGAACGTTGGGCGCTGAAAGTTAGCCTCTCATGCACTCACGCGAACCAGCTTACTTCTTTTTCTCGAAGCCCTGCTCGTCGATGATCTTTTGCAGCCCGGCCCGCAGCGTGCACTCTTCCGGCAGCACCTTGTTGCGGATCAGGACGTTGCAGGCGTTGCGCACGGCGATGATCTCGCCCTTGCGGCTTTCCAGCCTCTGCTTGTCCAGTCCGCCCAGTTCGGCGAGGTAGGCGCTGGCGATCGTTTTGATCTCGTTGACGCGGGCGTCGGTCTTCTCGTAGGAGATAACCTCCAGCAGACGCTGAAGCGCCGCCGCCTTGTTGGGATCGGAGGGGTTGGCCTTCGCATAGAGCTTCGCTGCGGTCTCGCGCCGCAGGGCCATCACATCCTCCTCCTTGACGGCCGGCCCACCGTGCGTGGTGTTGGCGTAACGCGAGGGAATCTCGCGCAGCCAGATGTTGCGGAAACGCACCGGATTGCCGTGGTCCTGGAGCTGCAGCGGCAGCTTGGTCGGATGCGGCGCGAGCGGACGGCGGCGGCAGTGCGTGGTCAAGCCTTCCATCTCCCAGTGATCCTGCACCAGTACGCCGTTGTGGAAGACCGTGACCGAACCCGGCCACTTCAGCTTATCACCTTCCCAGACCGGCTGGTGGAACACGATGTCGTAGGTCTGCCACTCGCCCGGCCCGCGGCAGGCGTTCACCAGCGGCGGATTCTCGGCGTAGACCGCGCCGGCCTGTCCGTCAGCGTAGTTGGGGTTCTTGTTGCTGCCGTCCGGCAGGACTTCCGTCTCATAAGAGTCCAGCACCTGGATCTCGTAGTTGCCCATCAGGAAAACGCCGCTGTTGCCGCGGCCCTGGCCCTGTCCCTCGACGTTGGCAGGGGCCGCCCACTCGATGTGCAACTGGCAGTCGCCGAACGACTCTTTGGTCCGGATGTAGCCCGCGCCTTTGACCGACTCAAGCGCACCGTCCACCAGGCGCCATTTGGTCGGCTCGCCCTTGGTGCTCTCCCACTTGTCGAGCGAGGTGCCGTCAAAAAGGATAATCGCGTCTGACGGCGGTTTGCCCGGTTCAGCCGTGATCTTTTTGGGCACAGGCCGATTCATGTCATGCACCGCCCACGCATGTTTCGCATCCGGCGTATCACCGTACAATCCAGCCCTGACCCCACAAGCCGTCAACACTGCCGCACCGGCAAACATCAAAGCTTTGCTACAGCTCATCTTCCACCTTTCCTTTTTGAAACAAAACCATCGGCCTTATATTGTCACAAAACCGGCTCTTTGACTATTGCGAAAAGTGGGGTCGTGATAACCGGTCCCGCCGGCCCGTGGCCAGTGTTGCACTGGCCGCGGGCCGGCGGGCTGTTCTTCCCGCTACTTAATGCTCATTAACGTCCCGGACGAGACGTAAATGGCATAGAGCATGCCGGGTTTTTCGCGCACCTTCCACCCGGTGGGCAGTGTATCGGCGACTAACGTGCCGCTGCCGGTCTTCGTGCCGGTCCAGGTCACCAACGGGATCTCCTCGCCACGCCGGATCTGCCATGCCGCCTCGTCGCGCGCCGTGAGCTTGACCGTCGTGGGCGTACTTGCGGCAGAGCTTCCCGGATACAGGCTGAAATTGCCGTAAACAGTCACGCTGTCATGGGTGGTCAGGTCGAGCGTCAAGACGATGTCTCCGCCCTCCATGCGCAGTTCGCTGGGCAGGGACTCGCTGCCGATGGTCAGATTGCAGCATGGGCCGTTCTGCGCGCTCGGCGCGATCGTTCCGCCCTCTTTGATCGTCACATACGCGTTGATTTTGGGCAGGATATGCCCTGAACCACCCAGCACACCGCCCGGCTGCGCCGACACCGGATTCCCGTTGGTGTTGACACCGTTGATCAGTAGCACGCCCTCGTATATTCGGGTAGCATTGTTGTAACTGTTGATGCCTTCCATCACGGTTGTACCGGGGCCGTATTTGTGGACGAAATGGTAGTTGCCGCTGATATTGCAGGCAAGCGTCTGGCGGTTGGTCGTTGTGAAGACGATCTCGCTCGAATTTGTGTTGCCGGGATGCGCCTCAAAGTCGATCGGCCCTATATCGGCATCGGCAACAATCAGCCTGCCGTTACCGGTCTTGACCAAACGCCCGCCACCGTCAGGAGACGAGCTCGTGATCCCACCGCGCCAAATGACCTCACATTTACTTGATGTGTTCGCAACCTGAACCGTCAAGGTGTCGTTCGTCACATCGACCGGATTTTCCCACGTCAGCGTGTCTGTGGCGTAATCGCTCTGCAGACGCAATCTGGCCGGATTGAATCCATCCTGCCCGAGTGTCAGCTTGCGTCGATCCCCGCCCAGATTGACCGTGAGCGGCCCGCCGTAGGCCGAGAAACCGCCGCCTCCGGGATTCTCGGTTGTTCCGGCAAACCCCGGCATGATCGTGTTGATGTGACCCCACGTCACTTGTCCGGCGCCGCTGCCGGTCGTGCGCGTGAACACGCCTGCGGTTTCGAGGATTCCACCGGCGGGGTTCCTGTGGCTCTTGTCGCACAGCAGCAGGGCGGCCTTGCGCGGCAGCGATCCGGCGTCCGGTACTCTCAGGATACCCATGACACCCATCGCGCCCTCGAACCCGCTGAGGTCACCGCTCAGGCGCACCGCGCTGAGCACACCGTTGCCGATCCAGTGGTTCATCACCAGCGCGCCCTTGCCGCTGATGCCGCCCTGCACGTGGAACAGTTCTCGGCCATACTGCGTTTCTGCATGGTTATCGCCGATGAAGGTCAGCGAGCCGCCGCACACCCGGATATGCCGGTTGGCGTGCAGCGTGACGGTGCCCGTCTCGTCAGGCGTACGCAGGATCGCCATGCCCGAGGTGAAGATGTTGGTGGTCGGTGTGGCAGGCAACACACCGAGCGAACCGTCTCCCGCAACACTCAGCAGGGTGTCAATGATGTACGTGCCGCCGGAGTAGGTGTTGTCGGTGCGTTGCAGCGCTATCGCAGGTCCGGACTGGAGGGTTTGGTTACCTATAGACCAGGCGCGTCCAACCGCTGTCAACGCGATCGGTGTATCGTCATTATCGGCAATCACCGCGTCAACGGTGAGCCCAGTCCGAGCCGACACGTTGTTACGGCGGTCACTGATGCGGTGATAATCATACAGAATCAGATCCGATCCGTTGCCGCTGGTGAGCGTCCCGCCTGCAACCACCGTGCCGACGCTGGTCGAAGCCGTGTCGGCGGCCAGCATGCCGCTGCCGAGCACGGTGACGCCCTCTGCCGGCAGTGTCAGATTCACCCCATCGGCCAGCACCAGGCTGTTGGCGGCCAGACTGTCCATGGCCGTCGAGGTTTGCAGCCAGACGTTGCTTTCCGTTCCGAAGCCGTTGTCGTATTCTTCAATAGGCACCATATATCCATCAGCATCCAATGTCATCAAAGCCACACCGTTGCCAGAATGGAAGCCAGCCAGCACCGGCAGGTGCGAGCCGAAGGTCAAGGGCGCGACATCGCCCGTGACCCGAACCCTCAGATTGGTCATTCTGGTCATTGATCCGGGATACCGGACAACATCCCCGGCAGTCAGTTCAGCTCCGTTGGCCGGGGTTTGAACGGTCGTATTGAGGGCGTTGCGCCCCAAGCCCAATTCAAGCTTGGAGACGGTCTGCCTGAACACCGTATCTGACGCTCCGCACGCCAGCGTGAAAGTTCCGCCGCCGCATTCACCACCGAGCCGCATCGTGGCCTCCGGGTTCACCAAGTCCCAGCGCGCAGGAGTGTTGTTGGTGGCCGCACTCCCGCCGCTGCCGAGCTGCAATGCAGCGTTCTCACCGCCCACATAGATGGCGGTCACGTGCGGTGCGCCGACATCAACACCTTCAGAGGCCTGCGAAAGCAAGCCTTCACGCACATGGTACTCGCCATCGAACAGCGGTTGATCGCCGATCAGCAGTCGCTTCGCGCCGCTCTTGACCAGCGGGCCGGTATGGTTCTGCTTCAGTGTGGCGGTGGCGGTGGCGTCGCTGCCCCCGCCGCCGGAAATGGCCACCGTTAATGTATCCCCCGGGGTATAACCTTCGCCACGGCAGGTCACCACTGCACCGGTGACTGCGCCGGTGACGTGATCGATGAAGGCCACGGCTGTGGCGTTACTGCCGCTGCCGCCGGAGATTATCACCCGCGGCGGTGCCAGATACCCGCTGCCGCTGGAGACGATGCTGACGGACTCTACGCCCCAACCCTTCGCGCCGCGCAGGTGCCCTTTCATGCGCGTGGTACCGGCCTCACCCGAGGTTCGTACCTCGAACCCGCCTTCATAAATCACCGTGTTGCCGCTTACCGTCTCTAATAATCCCCTAACGTCACCGGAGTTCGTGAGTTCAAGGCAACCGCCATCCGCGTTGAAAAAGCTGTATCCGCTACCAGTGGCGGCGCGGCCGAGCTGGACATTGTAGGCACGCAAGAGACCGCCGCTGTTGAGGTTCAAGATGGACGCGCCGTTCGGATAAGACTGACTGTTGGCACGGAGGTAGACACGCTCCGGCGTTTCGACCACGGCACTGCCAGCCACCGTCATCTCATTGTATGTGATGGCATCTGAGCTCTCGGCTCCTGACAGAATTTTTATTTCTACCCCGATTCGCGCGACCCCGCCGTCGGCATAATAAAGGGCGTTGGCGTTGACTTTTCCGCTGCCGATTTCGAAATGAAAACTCCCGTTCAGACCGTTCGCCGCGGCAACCATTGCACCGCCACGCTGATAGAACAGGCCGGTGGCATTATTCTGTACCGCCAGCCGATAGCGTGTATTGGCAGCGCCATACGGCAGCACCAGACGCCCACCCAGCAGCTCGTAGGCACCGTAACCCTGATAGCCCGGATAAAAACGACCTACCGCCTCCACCAGTCCGCCCTCTTGTACGAACGAGCCGAGCGAGGAGTCGCTTCGCCCAATATGAATACCCTTGTCCGTATCCATTGTGCTGAGCGAGAGCCGTGCATGATCCCGCACCGTTACACGTCCGCTGGCGTTGGCGGCATAGCCGACATAGAGCCCGTGCCCGTTATGGGCCTCTCGAATACCGCATCTCCGTCGAGCGTCAGGTATGCGGTGCGATTGGCTGTCATGCCAACGCTGGAGATCGCGTTTGCCGTTGAGGACCATGTGCCGCGCAGCTCGGCACGTCCCGTATCTATTTCCAGGTTGTTGACCGCCTGCGTGCCGGTGAAAACGCGGACATAGGTGTCATCCGCGTTGGCCACACGGATTTTATCGACCAGCGGCGTGTCGCTGTCCATGTGGACCGTTGCGTCCGCAGGTAAAATATTGCTGAAAACCGCCCTGTCGGTGGCACCTGGCAAGATCCCGTTCTGCCAATTCA
>DAOTKE010000059.1:0-19611 GCA_035449085.1 Kiritimatiellia bacterium
GTACGCCATGCGATCCCTCACCGCACAAAAACCGTTCAAATAAAAACGCCCTGGCGCCGACCCCGCCGGCTTTGCTCATGACTTGCGTCTCCAAAGACACATGTGGTACGATCACGCCCCATTCTTATTCCACGCAAAGGGGGGGCGAACGTGATTCGGTGGCTGTTGTTGGCTGGGGGTGTGATCGGGTGCGTGGCACGGTGTTCTTTTGCGGCCCCGGCGCTTGAATACGTTTATCCGGCGGGAGCGGCGCAAGGCAGTGAGTGCGAGGTCGAGATCGGCGGGACTCCGTTGACGGACGTCACCCAGGCGGTGGTCAGTGGCGAGGGAGTCAAACTGACCTATCTGGGTCCGGTCAAAACGGTGACGTTGAACAAGAAAGGGCGCCCCATTCCGGTCGTAGTCCCGAACCGTTTGCGCTTCAGAATGGTGGTCGACAAAAATGCCGTGCCGGGACTGCGCGCTCTGCGCGCCAGTACGGCCTACCGGTTGACCGAGCCGGTCGGTTTTGAGATTCAGGCCGGGGTGACCGAGTGGAGCGGGCCAGTGACAAATCGGGCAGAAGCCTGCGATGAAGTGTTGCCGTCTTTCCCGGTTTGTGTGAATGGCCGGGTCGTGCACGAGAAGCCTAACCGGTATCGGTTTGAAGCGCGGCAAGGCATGAAGATCGTTGCTGTGACGCAACCTGATGTTCTGCCGCCGACGGGGTTCTTGCCGTCCCTGACCTTTTGCGATGCGACAGGTAGGCCGTGCGACAGTGTGACTGTGTACGCGGCGGACCGTGCGCCGGCCGCTGTGTTCGATGTGCCGCGGGATGGCACGTATTCGCTGGATGTGGGTTCCGCCGTGCCGGCGCGGTGGGGGGATGACTGTGTCTACCGGCTTCGGGTGGGGGAGTTGCCGCTCATTACAGGTTTCACGCCATCGCGTGCGGCTGAGGGCGAGAGTCTGAATGTCCGGTTGGAAGGGGTGAACCTGCCGCAAAAAAGAGTCCGTCTCTTTACTGGCGGGAAAAACAGCGCGCTCTGCCTGCAGGCGATCACCGAAGGAGCCTGTGCCGTGCCAGGGCTTCGCTTCGCACTGGATGCCGAGTCCGCCGCGCCTGATTTCAGGGTCACAATGACGCCCGCTTCTTTGAATATCCCGGCGGAGGGTAGCGCGCTGGTGAAACTGCGCGTGCAGAGAATCAATGGATTCGCAGGCGAAATCCGCGTGGCGCTCGATTTCCCACCGCTCAGTATTGCGAGCGAGGGCGGCGTGATCCCTGCCGATGCAACGGAAAGCGTGCTGACGGTCTCGACCGACGGCGTCCGCTATCCACGCGTTGTTTTTAGTTTGGCGCTGACGGCTACGGCCGAAATAAACGGTCAGACGGTGAAGAGGGCGGTGTTGCCGGTCCGTCGCTACGCGGTTGCGGATGTCGAATGTGAGCAGGTTTTCGCGGAGCCTGCGGCGCGATCAAACCCTGGAATGAATCCGTTACGTATCAATGTTGCGCCGAATACACCGCTGATTGTGCCGTCTGCGGAAGCGTCCCGATTGACGCTGTTCAGTTCCAGTTTGGCAACTCATTTGGGTGGGCTTTACAAGCCGGTCGTGATCTATCCGCCGCGCGGTTTTACCGTTGCGGGTGTACAGCGCACCAACAAGCAGGAACGTGCCGCCGTCCTGTTGAAGTGCGATCCCCAAGTATGGCAGCCGGGGGCCACCGGGCATCTCGTATTGGGGTGCGTCAAACGCGACGACACACAACGGGAACCGATCGCCGTCACGCAGTGCGTGCCTTTTGTGGTCCGGTAGGCCGTTTCTGGCAGTGCGGGCAGAAGTGCGTGCCGCGCTGGCCGACCACGATCCGCTCAATCACGGTGCCGCAGCGCGGGCAAGGCAGGCCGTCACGGCGGAAAACCTTGAGAGCGTCGGCGTTGCGGCCGCGACGGCCGGCGACGCTGTAAAAGTTCGCCTCGCTATTCCCAAGCGTAGTGCCGGCATTGTCAATCCCGCGCTGCAGGACTTCGCGGATGGCCGCATGAAGGCGACGGATTTCGGCACCGTTGAGGGTGTCGGCGCGGCGCTCCGGGTGAAGGCGCGCCTGCCACAGCGCCTCGTCCACGTAGATGTTGCCCAGACCGGCCACTGTGGTCTGATCGAGCAAGTGTGGCTTGATCTGACGCGTCTTGCCTGTCAGACGCTGCTTGAAGCGATCTAGCGTAAAGTCCGCCTCAAGAGGCTCTGGGCCGAGATCGGCCAGTGGATCGGTGCCAGGCTGTACCAGACGGTACCGGCCGAACTTTCGCGTATCATTGAAGATGAGTTCCCGTCCGTCGGTCAGGCCGATGCTCACATGGTCGTGCGGCCCCGGACGTTCGCCATCCTTCGCAAACCGCAGTTTGCCGGTCATGCGCAAGTGGAGCAACAGGCGACTGCCAGAGTCAAGGTGCAGAACGATGAACTTGGCGCGGCGCGTGACCGCGGTAATGGTGCGCCCGGCAAGTTCACGACAAAAAACATCAGGTGCCGGTTCTGCAACAGTACGCGGCCAGCGCACGGCGACGCGCCGGATCACAGAACCCTGCAGACCGTGTGCGCGGAGATCCCGCACGATCGTCTCGACTTCTGGTAACTCGGGCATGGTTTTTCTCCCTTGGTGATCAATGACTATACCATGATTGCCGTGCCTAGCGTGCGGCCATTCGACCTGTAATCGGCAAGCGCGTCGGTCGGGGGCATCGAAATCGAAATCGGGATCGCTATCGAGGGAGCGCCGACTGGCACTCGGACACGAGAGAATGAACTGGACCGCATGGCGGCGATGCTGAGTCGGCTGGGCGGAAGAGGGTGCCAAGTGCGAGAAGAAACATCGGCTTACGGCGGAAACCCAATCGATCCCGATAGCGATCCCGATAGCGATAGCGATTTGGATGAAGACAAGCCCCAACAACGCGGTGGAGGCGACGGAATACCGCCGCCTCACCGCTGACGTCGGGACGGAGCCCGCCCGCGAGTCCCTTTGAATATCCTTTGTTTTCATTGTTGGAGAGAGGGCCTCTGTGTCGTCCGTAATGATGGAGTCTCGTGTCAAAAAAAGACCCCCAAGAGAAGTCTTTTTCTCGATTGCAGGCACCCGCCCGTTGGCGTGAGCACGAGCCGTGCCTTGCTCCACCCCCGTGATCTCTGCTATATTCATGCCCAAAGAAAGGGCCTGCGCTAGGTCGTATGATGGTAAATCACATAGGAGATCAGCGGTGATCACGCGCGAACCGGTCTATACGGACGCGCCGGCCACAGCATGGGGGGGAGTGTGGCGCGCGGTCTTGCTGGGACTGGCGGATGTGGGCCGCGCAGGCACGCTCACGATCCAGGCGCTGGCGGGCGTGCCGTTCATGTTCTTCGCAGGGCGTCGTCGTCAAGAATGGGTGCGGCAAATGTACCAGATGGGCATCAAGAGCCTGCCCGTCATCTCTGTGGTCGGCATGTTTACCGGCATGATCCTCGGCTTACAGGTGGGGCTGGAGCTGCGCCGGTTCAACCAGGAGATCTATATCGGCTCGGCGGTCATGGTCTCGCTGCTGCGCGAGATGGGCCCGTTCATGTCGGCGCTGATCCTGGCGGCCTGCGTCGGCTCCTCGATGGCCGCGCAGATCGGCACCATGACGGTCAATGACGAGATTGCGGCGCTGGAGATCATGTCGATCGACCCGGTGCGTTTCCTGATGACGCCGCGCATGGCGGCGATGGCCGTCATGACGCCGCTGCTCTCTTTTTACACCTGCGTGCTGGGCGTGATCGGCGGCGGCATCGTCGGACTCACCCAGCTCAATGTGCCGTGGGAGCAATACATCACGATGGCGATGGACATCGCCCGGATGCGCGATCTCTACGTCGGATTGTTTAAAGCCTTGATTTTCGGGATTGTCATCACCGGCGTCTCCTGTTTCGAAGGTTTCACCACGCGGCAGGGCGCGGTGGGGGTGGGACAGGCCACCCGGCGTTCGGTGATCACATCCTTCCTGCTGATCTTGATTTTCGGCTATATCGTCACGCGCATGTTTTATGACCTATGATCCGTTTTGACCATGTCACCAAGCAATTGAGTGGGCGCAACGTCCTCGACGATCTCACCTTCGACATCAAGAAGGGCGAGATCTTCGTGATTGTCGGTCCGTCGGGGACCGGCAAGAGCGTGACGCTGAAGCACATGGTGCGCCTGCTCACGCCCACGAGCGGCTCGGTGTGGGTCGATGATGTCGAGGTGAGCGCGGTGGACGGTGACGATCTGACGCGCGTGCGCGAGCGGTTCGGCTACCTGTTCCAGGGCGGTGCGTTGCTGGGCTGGATGACGGTCGAGGAGAACATCGCGCTCCCGTTGCGCGAAAAGACACGCCTGTCGGAAGATGAGATCGAAGCGCGCGTGATGAAAGCGCTGCGCGCGGTCGGCCTGGAGAAGGACGGCGACAAGTATCCCAGCGAGATTTCCGGCGGCATGCAGAAACGGGCCGGACTGGCGCGCGCGATCGTGCGTGAACCGGAGATCGTGCTCTATGACGAGCCGACCTCGGGCCTCGATCCCGTCACGGCGCGCACGATCGACCAGTTGATTCGCCGCTTGAACGAAGAATTGGGCATCACCAGCGTGGTGGTGACGCATGATTTGCAGGGGGCGTTGCTGATCGCGGACCGCATCGCGATGCTGACCGGCGGACGTTTTGTGGAGATCAGTCCGCCCAAGGCTTTTGTGGCCACGGACCAACCGGACGTCCGCGGTTTTCTGGACGCCCAGTTTATTTCAAAAAAGGGGCTTGAAGGAGTCTGAGTGGGGGAGACGCAGACCGCGTTAGAAGCCACCGTTGAACGGATGGGAGAATGGTATGAGCCTGAAGAATAATAAGGAGGTTTTTTCCGAGGTGATCGTCGGCCTGTTTATGGTCGCCGTGTTGGGGTTGCTGGTCTATTTCACGATCATCATTTCGGGAATCGATGTGCTGAACGGCAAGAGCAAGGTGCCGGTCACCGTGCTGTTCCGCGATGTCGGCGGGCTCAAGGTGCGCGATTCGGTGATCTTGCGCGGCATGACGGTCGGCTCGGTCAATGACATGCGTCTGGAAAACAGCGGTGTGCGCGTGACGCTGCTCCTCGATAGCGGTGTGCGCTTCAAGGAAGGATACCGGATCTCCGTCAACTCGGGCTCTCTATTGGGCGGCAATTACCTGCTGATCGAGGAGGGAACGGGAGCCGATGTGCCCCGTGGAACCGACTTGCAGGGCGAGACGCCGACCAACTGGATGCGCGATCTGGGCAAGATCGTGGCCGACCTGCGCGAGGCGACCGCAGGCGGGCACCTGAAGAGCATCGTGACCAATCTGGACGCGGCGGTCGTCTCGATCAAAGACGTGGCGGCGCGTGTCGAGCAGGGTAAGGGTACGCTCGGGAAACTGTTCTCCGAAGACATGACGCTGTACAACGATCTGTCGAACGCGGTCGCGAGCCTGCGTTCCGTGGCCGTCAAGGTTGACAGCGGCGAAAATTCGTTGGGGCGGTTGATCAACGATGACGGCAATGTCTACACGAACCTCAGCGTTTCGATCGCGAACCTGAAATCCATTTCCGACCGGCTCGAAAAGGGCGAAGGCACACTCGGACGATTGCTTTCCTCCGACGATACGGTCTATACCGACTTGCAGGCGGCTGTCGAGAATCTGAAAAAAGTCTCGGAACGCCTGGAGAATGGCGAAGGATCATTGGCCAAGCTGCTGAAAGACGACAACGCGGTCTACAACGACTTGCAGGCGACGGTCGCCAACCTGAAAGAGGTGACCGGCCGGCTGGTCAAAGGCGAGGGCACGCTCGGCAAACTTTCGAAAGAGGACGAGCTTTACACCGACGTCCAGGGCCTGATCAAAGACGTGCGCCAGACGGTCGACAACTTCCGTGACACCACGCCGATCAGCGCCTTCGCCAGCCTAATCATGGGCGGACTGTAGAGTTGGAGTGCGGGAGCTTGCTCCCGCTTTCCAAAGCGGCGGCTAGCCGCCGCACTCCATACTGCGCGTGCACGGTTTCACCGAGACAGGTGTAAAACCCCGAAGTAACCCACAGCAAAAAAGAGCGTACAGCCGATCACGGTCGCCAAAAAATAGCCGGCGGCGTACAGATATTGAGTGCCTTGAAGAAATTGGAATGTCTCGTGCGTAAACGTCGACATCGTCGTGAATCCGCCGCACAGTCCGGATGCCAACAGAAGACGCTGGTTCGGCGACAGGATATTTGTCGCGGAGGCAAATGCCGCGACGAGGCCAAGAAAGAGACAGCCGCCGAGGTTGGCCCACAGGGTGCCATGAGGAAAGGTTCCGGAGACACGCTGGCCCAGCAGACTGAGGGCATAGCGCAACATCGAGCCGAAGAAGCCGCCACAGCCGACCGTAAGAAATGAAAGTGTGAGTTGCATGGACAAAAATCGAGCTGTTCTGTCTCTGTGGGCGAGCTATTATAACGACTCCGATGAGTTCGTCAACAAAACCGCATTCCAAACTTCGCGTCTTCGCGTCTTCGCGCCTTCGCGTGAGAATCAAAGACCTTTGAGTCCTTGGTTCCCGACAGTCGGTTTGCTATGCTGACCTCATGTCTGAACCCGTACAGCCTGATACATTCTGTTTAGCACCGCTGCGCGGAGTCACGGTCCGGACTTTCCGCAACCTGCACGCGCTCTGGTTCACGCCGCCCGACCGCGCGGTGGCACCGTTCATTCCGACCTTCGCGGGCGAAAAAATCAAGCCGATGCTGCTGAAGGATGTCGATCCCGAACTGGGGCAGTCCTTGCCGGTCGTACCCCAAGTGATCGGCAAAGACCCCGCCCAGTTGCGCACGCTGCTGCGCGCGTTCAAGGCGATGGGCTATGACTGTGCCGACCTGAATGCCGGTTGCCCGTATCCGTTCATTGTCAAAAAGGGACGTGGCGCCGGCCTGATGCGCGATGAAGCGTCTTTCGCGCGCATGCTGGAGGTCGGCTGCGAAGAGATGCCGCAGGGGTTATCGGTGAAGGTCCGGCTGGGTATCGACCGACCCGATATGCTGATGTCGCGCATGGCGCTGATCAACCGCTTCCCGCTGCGGGAGGTTACGATTCATGCGCGCACGGCGCGGCAGATGTACGAGGGCGCCGTTGATCTTTGGGCGTTTGCGGAAGTGATGGCGGCGTGTCGGCATCCGGTTGTCTACAACGGCGACCTGCGTACGCGTGCGGACTTCCTTTTGCTTAAGTCGCGCTTTCCACGAATCACGCGATGGATGGTCGGGCGCGCCGCAGCGATCGATCCGTTCGTTTTCGCGCGCTTGACAGCAGAATCGCCGCCTGCCCGTGACGCGGTGCGCCTCAAAGGTTTCTTGGATGATTACCTGGCCGCGTGCGAGGAGGAGCTATACGGGCCGGCCTCAGTGTTGGGACGCATGAAGGAGCTGTGGAGCTACCTGCATCAGTCGCTGGCGGGCGGCGAGCGAATCTGGAAGAGAGTGCGCGTGTGCCGCACGTTGCATGAGTATCGGCGCGTGGTAGACGCGGCGTTCGCGTCGTTCCCGGGGTTTGTGTCGGACGAGGTGTTGCAGGGGGTGCGTCCAGAGGGAAGCGTGACGTGCGCGAGCGGCGATGCGGTGGCGCGTGACGGTTGCAGTAGTTGTGATGAGTGTCCTTGAAAAAAGGGGGAGACGCCGCGCGTGGGTGGCGGGCGTGCTGTTGGCGGGGGGCCTGCTGTGGGGGGCGACCGTCAAGGCGGCCCAGTATGCCCTTAAATTGTGGACGGTGGAGGATCGTCTGCCGGGCAGTCCGGTAGTGGGCTTGGCGCAAGCCCAAGACGGTTACCTGTGGCTGGTGACGCGCGTGCAGCTCATCCGTTTCAACGGTGTGGAGTTCTATGATGTGCCGGTGCCGGCGGCTGTGCGTGAGCAAACCGGCGGGTTTTCTGGCGTCTTCTGCGGCCAGGCCAAAGGCGTGTGGGTCTATGGGCCGGACGGCGTGGCGCGTTTTCTGGCTGGCGAGTGGCAGGTCTGGTCGGCGGCGTCGCTGCCGGGGACGGTCGGGCATGTGCTGGGCATGGTCGAGACGCCGGACGGCGTGGTGCGCGCTGTGGCCGAGCGTGGCCTGCTCGAAGCGGTGACCGCTGAAGATGACACGACCACGCAGTTTGCCGTCAAGCTCTGCCCGGTGCCGCCGGATGACCGCGCGACGCTGGGCGCCGTGACCGGCGCGACTTCGGATCGGACGGGCAGCATCTGGATGACCGCGTGGAACGGGCTTGTTGAATACCGTGACGGACGGTTCGATGATCAGAGCATGCGTCTGCCCGACTTTTTGGTCGAGGCGGCCGACGGCGTGCATGCGGGTCGTTCGGGGCGCCTCTGGGTGTATGGCCCCAACGGGGTGGCGTACCGGGAGAAGAATATCTGGACGCCGATCGGATTTCCTGAAAACGCCGGCATGGCCACTGTGATGCTGGAAGTCTCGGATGGCGCGCTGTGGATCGGCAATCCGACCGGCATGTTCCGGTGGGAGGAGGGACGCTGGCGGCGGATCGAGGAGCAGGACACGCCGGGCAGCCTCTCGGTCAATACGCTGATCGAGGATCATGATGGCACACTCTGGGCGGCGTGTGACGGCGGATTGCTGCGCATCCGCAAGAAGATCGTCGGCACGCTCGTTGCGGAAGGGCGTGCTACGGCGGGCACGGCCTACGCCCTGCGGCGGCTGGCGGATGACAGCGTGTGGGTGGGGTACAAAGGGCGCGCGGTGCGGTTGACCGGCAAGGAGGGCCGCCTGCTGCAAACGCTTTATCTGGATGCCGACGTGCCGGTCAGCGCGTTGTTGCAGGATGCCGCGGGGCGTGTCTGGATGGGGACACTGGGCGGCGGGCTCTTCATGTATCGCGACGGGGCGTTGACGCTGGTCACTCAAAACGACTACAGCATGCCGATGGTGCATACGGTGTACACGCTGTGCGACGATCCCGCGTTGGGCATTCTGGCGGGCACGCCCCAAGGGCTGATGCGTGTCTCGGGCGGTGGCGAGCTGGAGGCGGCCGTCGTTCATGGCTCGCGCGTGTCGGAGCCGGTGCATGGTCTGCACCGTGATGAGGATGGAACCCTCTGGCTTTGCAGCGAACGTCTCGGACTTCTGCGTATTCGGCCAGACGGCGGCAAACTGGTGATCGGTCATGAGGCCGGGCTGTCCGGTTATCCACGCGTAGTGACGCGCGACTCATCCGGGAATCTCTGGGTCGGGACGACCGCCGGCCTGTTTCGGGTGGAACGTGATGCCGTGATTGCGATCAGTCGGCATGCTGGCGGCTTTGATGATGCGGTGTTGCAGATCACGGAGGATGCCTTTGGCCGGCTCTGGCTCGGTACCACTCGCGGGCTGTTATGTGTGTATCTTGAAGACCTTGAGCGGTTGGCACGGACGAAGGCAGGCGATCAGGCGGTCGCGGTGCGCATGTTGCATCTGGGCAGTTCGGACGGCCTGCCAGGCGGGCGTTGCATGGGCGGTGCTGTTTCGCTTGGCGGGCCGCGTCGCGGGGGTGTCTGGTTCCCGTTCGAGAACGGTGTCGCGGTGGTGGATCCGTCCAAGGTGGAGTTCTCCGGTCGACCGCCGGTTGTGGCGTTAGAGCGCGTGCGTGTTAACGGGCAGTCGGTTTTTGACAATGCGGTGCCGCAGCCGCGTTCGCTGATTCTGGCCCCCGGCGCACGCAACATCGTGTTTCAGTTTGCCGCGCTGGCGCCGGGAGAATCGGACTCCGTGCGTTTCCGGTACAGGGTGGAGGGGGTGCGACAGGGGTGGTCACCGGTTCAAGCGGAAAACACGGCGGTGTTTGAGTGGTTGCCGCCAGGTAACTACGTGCTGCAGGTCGTGGCTGAGGCTGGCGGCATCTGGAATCTGGATGGTGTCTCGCAGGCCTTTACGGTACGCGCCTATTTCTGGCAGACGGTGGGGTTCTATCTGCTGCTCGCCGTCATCCTTGCCTGCGTGGTGTTTTTGATTGCCCGGTGGATGCTCTGGCACCGTTATCAGTTGCAGATGGCCTTGCTCAAGCGTGAGGAGGCATTGGCGCAGGAGCGTGCGCGTATTTCGCGCGACATCCATGACGAGTTGGGCAACGGCCTTTCGGTCGTGGCCACGCTGAGCGAGCTGGCTCACAATGACGTGGAAAAAGGGGACGTTCATAAACGGCTGGATCAGATCTACGATGTGGCCAATGAACTGGCACGAAATGTGGACGAGACCGTTTGGGCGGTGAACCCGGCCAATGACGGCTGGGAGCCGTTTCTCAGTTATTTCGAGCAGTATACCGAATATTTTCTGGGTAACTCCGGCCTTCGTTTCCACTTTACGCGTCCGGCCGAGTTGGTGGAACGTCCGATCGCCTCGAAGACCCGTCATCACCTTTTGTTGGCCGTGCGCGAAGCGGTCGGCAATGTGCTCAAACACGCGACAGCCAAGCAGGTGAGAATCGCGATGCGCTTGGATGGCGATGTCTTGGAAGTGCGGGTCGAGGATGACGGCGTCGGTTTTGACACCACGAAGCCGGCTGGCGTCGGGCATGATGGGCTTGATAATATGGCGCGCCGCATGAAAGAGGCGGGCGGAAACCTGCACATCCACAGCGTGCCCGGTCGGGGGACGTGCGTGACTTTCCGCGTATCGCTTGCGGATAATGGAGGGAGACCATAAGAGATGAGCAAGCTTGGGATCATCATGACGGGCGCAGTGACCTGTATGGCGGTCAGCCTGTGGGCGCAAGACGAATGGAAGGATCCTCGTGTGCGCACCTTGTGCATGCCGCAACGTGTGATGTGGACTTCGGGAAACACGCCGTCGTCGCGTGTCGAGAATGCCGAGATTCTACTGAAGGAGAAGTACGGGCAAGTGCCAGAGGGCCGTTTTCTGGCAGGCACCGGATGCCGTATGGAGAACAAGGGCGCTCCGGCTTCGGTACTGGTGGACTTTGGGCGTGAACTGCATGGCGGCGTGCAGCTCGCGTCGGGCGGGCCGAGCAAGAAGGGAATCAAGGTGCGCGTGCGGTTCGGCGAGTCGGCCGCCGAGGCGATGGCTGAACTCGGCGAGCGGGGCGCGTGCAATGATCATGCGATTCGCGATGATGTGGTGGCGTTGCCGTGGCTCGGCACGCGCGAGCTGGGCAACACCGGCTTCCGCTTTGTGCGCGTGGATCTGGTCTCTGAGGGCGTGTTGAGCCTGGAGTCGATCCGTGCGGTGTCGCTGATGCGTCCCATGCCGCAGCTTGGCGCTTTCACGTGCAGCGATGAGCGCCTGAACCAAATCTGGGCCACGGCGGCACGGACGCTGCACCTCTGCTGCCAGGAGTACATCTGGGACGGGATCAAGCGCGACCGGCTGGTGTGGATGGGGGATATGCACCCGGAGGTCATGGCGTTGATGGCGGTGTTCGGCCCGCAACAGGTTTTGACCGATTCGCTGGATTACATGCGGCATACCACGCCGCCAGACGCTTGGATGAACGGCATGCCCGCCTACACGCTGTGGTGGATCCGCTGTCAGCACGACTGGTACCGCTACACCGGCGACCGGGCCTATCTGGCCAAGCAGCAGGCATACCTTTCCGCTGTGCTCGAGAACGTGCTGAAGCACATGAAGCCCGAGGGTCACTACGGTCTGCCGAGCGGCTTTCTGGACTGGCCGACCCAGCACAACCGCAAGGCGGTGGATGCCGGCATGCAGGCGCTGATGCTGATGGCGGTCGAAGACGGCGCGCGTTTAGCTGAGGTGCTGGGGGACGCTGAACTGGCCGCACGCTGCAAGGAGGGGGCGGCGCGGCTGCGTCAAGTGCGTCCTGACCCGCAAGGCAGCAAGCAGGCGGCTGCGCTGCTCGCGCTCGCCGGTCTTGCCGATCCGTCGGCCCTGCACGCCCAAGTGCTTGCGCGCGACGGCGTGCAGGGCGTTTCGACGTTCTACGGTTACTACATGCTGGAGGCGATGGCTAAGGCCGGCGACGTGCAGCGCGGCATCGACACCGTGCGCGACTACTGGGGCGCGATGCTGGATATGGGCGCCACCAGCTTCTGGGAGGATTTCAGTGTCGCCTGGACCAATCAGGCGTTCCGTATCGATGAACTGCCTGTGCCGGGCAAAAAGGACATCCACGGCGACTACGGCGAATTCTGCTACAAGGGTTTCAGGCACAGCCTCTGCCATGGCTGGTCGTCGGGGCCGGCCGCTTGGCTGATCGCACACGTGTTAGGCATTCAGCCGTTGGAGGTGGGTTGCAAGACCGTGCGCGTTAAGCCGTTTTTGGGTGGGCTGTCTTGGGCCGAGGGGGCCTTCCCGACGACGGCGGGCGTGATCAAGGTGCGTCACGCGCGCCAGGGTGACGGTTCGGTGAAAAGCGAGGTTCAGGCGCCTGACGGAATCAAGATCGTACGGGAGTGAACATGACAAGAACAGTAATGACCGCCGTGGCGGTGGCCGTCGCGACGGTATGGGCCGGGCCGCAGGTTGTGACAACCTGTTTCTCCACGCCCGATCTGGTGATCGCCGAAGAGACGTTGACACCTCCCGCCGCAGCCGATACCGATGCCGCGCCGCTCATACAGGCTGCGATCGATCGGGTGGCACGGCGGGGTGGAGGAACGGTGTTCGCGGCGGCCGGCACGTACCGCATCGCCTCGCGCGTGATCGTGCGTGAAGGCGTAACGTTGCGGGGCGATTTCTCGGCGCCGTCTCCGGGGGCGGGGACGCTCTTGAGTCTCACAGCGGACAAGGGGCGCGAAGACGCGCCTGCCACCTTTTTGATCGAGCGCGGCGGCGGTCTTGTCGGACTGACCTTCTGGTATCCGGAACAGCGCATGCCTGATCCGGTGCCTTATCCGTGGACCGTCAAGAATGCCAACATGCCCGCTAACGACAACCAGACCGTCACGGACTGCACCTTTGTCAACGCCTGGAAGGCGATCTGCATCGGGCCGGATGCCAACGAGTTGCACACCTTCCGCAGGCTCAGGATCTGCGCGTTGAAGACCGGCATCGAGATTGACAGCACGACTGATATCGGACGCATGAGTGAAGTCACGGTCGCGCCGGCAGTCTGGCTGGAGAGCGGTCTGCCAGGCGTGCCGCAGAGGACCGTGTTACACGACTATCTGCTGCGTGAAGACACCGTGGCAGTCGAGATCGGCCGCAGCGACTGGGAGTATATCTGGCGGCTGGAGATCTTCGGATACCGTCGCGGTCTGGTTTTCCGCAAAGGCACGCGCGGCACCACCAATGCGGTGATGGCCGAGTCGCGTCTCACCGGTTGTGGCCGAGCTTGCGAGGTGCAGGCGTTGAATCAGGTCGGTTTTTCCGCGTACCGCTGCGAGTTCGCCGGCACCGACCGCGCGTGGCTCGGCACGCCTTCTTTCGACGCGGTGGTCCAGTTTCATTCGTGCCGGTTCGACGGGGTGGCGGCAAACGATGGCAACGGCGTGGTGACCTTTCACGCCTGTGATCTCGCGGCGTCTGATGTCACGTGTGTGCAAGGCGGGCAGATGACGGCCCTGGATTGTGCGCTGGGAAAGGTCTCGCTGGCTGCCCGCCGCGCTCGGTTGCTTGGGTTCGATGCCAGGAAGGCGCGTGTGGACAGAGTGGATCAGACTGGCGACGTGATGATCAGTGAGACACGTTGCGGCAAGGCGGGCGATCCGGTTGTCTGGGGCGATCCGCCGCCGTTTCCGCGTCCGCGTTCCAATGCGCTGTTTGTGGTGACCGAGTTCGGTGCCTCGCCTGAGCAAGCGGACAACGCGGCGGCTTTTCAAGCGGCCTTGAACAAGGCGGGTGAGAATCCCGGCGGCGGTACGGTCTATGTGCCAGCCGGGCGCTATGCGTTTCGGCAAGACATCACTGTGCCGACGGGTGTGGAGCTGCGCGGTTGTTCAGATGTGCCGCACCATACGGTGTCGGGCGGAACGGTCTTGATGATCTATCACAATCGCGGCGTCGGGGCCGGCCCGCCCTTTGTGAGCTTGGCGGCCGGTTCCGGCCTGCGCGGCATGACGATCTGGTATCCGGAACAGCCGCTGAAGGCGCCGGAGCCGTATCCGTGGGCCGTTCGCGCGCTCGGGCAGCGCTGCTGGCTGAAAGACGTGACGATCGGCAATGCCTGGCAGGCGGTCGATTTCGCCACGCATCGCAGCGACGGCCACCGGATCTCCTATCTCGCCGGCGCGATGTTCCGGTGCGGCCTGTTTGTGGGAGGGTGCAAAAAGACCGGCTGGATTGAGGATGTGCAGTTCAATCCGCATTATGCCTGTCGCCTGCCGCAGGATTTGCCGCGTGTCGAGGGGGATCGCCCGGGCGACACGGGCGGACATGTCATCCAATTCCAGCGCGAGCATCTTGAGGGGATTGTCGTACGAGACTGTCGGGATGCGCGGCTGCGGGGAACCTTCCTGTATGCGGCCTATGACGGTCTCGCTTTTCGCGGCGACTGCCGTGCGCAGGTGCTGATGCATGGCACAGACACGGGCAGCCGGGCCGTGGCGTTTGAGATGACGCGCGGCGCACGCGTCGATTTGGCGCTGGCGCAACTTGTGTCGCTGGGCGATTGGGCCAAGGCCGCGATCGTCACATTGCCCGACGACCGCGGCACCGCGCGTTTCCTGAACTCGCAGATCTGGGCCGGGCCGGCTACGGCCGTGTTGGAGGGCAGCGGCACAGTGCGGCTTGAGCAGTTCAACACGCTGACCGGGCCGATCACAACCAAGGCCGGACGTCTGGAGGTGCTCAACGGCGTTTTTGAGCGCGAGCTGTCGCCGCATCTTGTTTTTTCATCCTCGGCGCGGGGTGAAGTTGTAGGGACGCTCTTTGAACGCGGCCCCTTGCGGGTAGAGGCGGATCGGCGCCATGTGCGGACCCTTGCGAATTCATTGTCGACGATGCCGCCCGCACTGAATCCGGAAAATGTGCCGACACAGTTGGCGACCGGATTTGAGCCGGGTGAGCCCCAGGCGGTCACCGATATGATCACCGTACCGCGCGGCGGACTGCGCAAGGTGAGCGACAACCACTGTGGTGTGGCCGAGCGCGACGATGCGCACGGCGGGCGACACGCCGTGCTGCTTTGCGGAATGTCTGATGATCCAACGTACTCCTTCGCGTATCAGACGATGTTCAAACAGCCGGTTTACGTGATGCCCGACACGGCCATGACCTACTGGTTTAAGCCGCTCAATGAGAATGGGCGCGGCACGGTCATCGACCTTGTGTTTGCCGACGGTAAGACGTTGCGAGAGAGCAATACGGCGGATCGCGACGGGACGCCGACATTTCCGGGCGTGAAGCGTGGCCGGCTCGGCGCGTGGACGCAGATCACGGTGCCGCTCGGAAAGTTTGCCGGCAATACCATCGTCACGGTCATGGCGGCCTACGATTCGCGTAAGGGCGGTGGCCGTTATGAATCGCTGTTTGATGATCTTCGCATCGCGCCAGAGCTGCCGCATGCCGCATGGCAAATGCGGTTGGAGCCGGCCGGGGGACGCGTGCAGCGCGGGACGCAAGTCCGGCTTGTGAAGGATCCGTCGGTGTCAGCGCGCTACACGCTGGACGGCAGCTTGCCGAAATCAGATTCGCCGATGTATGCAGAACCACTCACGTTCACGCGGCGTGGCGTGGTGGAGGTGTACGTCAGGCCTTTAACGTGGGATGGCGCGTTGTCGGATCAGGTGTTCGGGGCGTTATATGTCGTCGAGTAAACCCACATGCAGTCAGGAAAGGAGAGTCTAATGTGAGACAGGGATTGTTGGTTGTATCGGTCGCCGTGCTGGGCGTGATGACGATCGCGGCACAGACGCGCGAGGGATGGACACTGGTGTGGGCGGATGAATTTGAACGCGACGGATTGCCCGATCCGTCCAAATGGACTTATGAAAAGGGGTTCGTGCGCAACAAAGAAGCGCAATACTATACCGTCAAGCGTGCTGAAAACGCACGTGTCGAGGGGGGCAGGCTCATCATTGAGGGACATAAGGAGGAGTATACGGCGCCTGACGGCAAGCGCGCCTCTTACACGGCGGCGAGCGTCACGACTGACGGCACATTCGCGCTGACTTACGGGCGCGTGGAGGTTAAGGCTAAGTTGCCGCGCGGCCGCGGTATGTGGCCCGCGATCTGGATGCTCGGTACGAGCATTCATGACATCGGTTGGCCGCGCTGCGGTGAGATCGACATCATGGAGTTCGTGGGGCACGAGCCGTCGGCGGTTCACGCCAACGTACACTGGTTTGACGCGGCAAAAGGGAAACTCACTTCAGCCGGCGGCAAGCTGCACGAACAGAATCCGTCGGACGGTTTTCACATCTATGCTGTCGAATGGTTCAAAGACCGTATGGATTTCTTCTATGACGAACGTCTCTATTTTTCCTGCCCGCTGACTCAAGCGGGTACGGATGAGGCCAATCCCTTTCACAAGCCGCATTACCTGATCCTGAACCTGGCGATCGGCGGAAGCTGGGGTGGTCAGCAGGGGATTGATGATTCGATTTTCCCGCAACGCTACGAGATTGACTATGTCCGTTTTTATCAAAAGAAATGATGCGTTGCCGGTTGAGTGACGCAGGGAGGGGAACGTGATGACAAGAAGGTCGATGATGGGGGTTGTAGTGACGGCCCTGTGCGGGGCGCGGATTGTTTGTGCTGCTGAGTTGGCAGAAGCTCAGCGCGACGGGGACGTTGTGACCTACGAAGCGTTTGGCGCGGTGGGGAACGGCGTGGCCGATGACTTGCCCGCGATCTGTAAGGCGCACGAGGCGGCGAACGCACAAGGCAAGCGGGTGAGGAGTCAGGACGGCGCCACCTATCATCTGGGACGCCGCGCTTTGACCGCCATCATTGAAACCGATACAGACTGGGGGACTTCGCGTTTCATCATCGATGACAGCCTGGATGTTGAGAACCACCGCAAGGCGCTGTTTGAAGTGCGATCGCGGCTGGAACCGGTGACGATCAGAATCGACAAACTGGCACGGGATCAGCGCCAGTTGGATCTCAAGCCGCCCATGGATTGCCTGGTGATGGTGCGGAACGACAACAAAAAAATCTTCATCCGTCGCGGATTAAACCAAAACAACGGCACCGCACAGCAAGAGTCCTTTATCTTGCGGTGCGATGGCGCCATCGAGGGGCCCATCATGTGGGACTACGAGACGATCACCCAAGTGACCGCGCGGCCGATCGATCCCGTGCCCCTCATTCTGCGCGGCGGTGTTTTTACGCGCACAGGCAATCGCATGCGCCAAGAGAAGGGGTACAACTACTGGGGGCGAAATATCCGCATCACGCGCTCGAATACTGAAGTTCAGGGGATGACGCATCGCGTGATCGGTGAGGGAGAGTTCGGCCATCCCTACGGCGGTTTTCTGAATTGCAGTGAGGCCGCCAACATCACGTTGCGCGACTGTATGATTGATTCGCACAAAACGTATAAAACGATCGGTGCCGCCGGGAAACCGGTTTCGATGGGCTCCTATGGTTACAGCGCCTCGCATGTGGTCAATTTCAAGATGATCGGCTGCCGTATGGAAAACATCAACGACCGCAGCCGGTGGGGTGTGATCGGCAGTAATTTCATGAAGAACATTTTGCTCGACGGCTGTGCGCTTTCCAGAATGGATGTCCACCAGGGGGTGGCCGGCGAATACACGATCAGAAACTGCATCTTGGGATATGCTGGGCTCAATGCGATCGGACGAGGGAAGCTGGTCGTGGAGAATTCGACCCTACACGGTGGCAATCTGATTTCGTTCCGTTCAGACTACGGCTCGACATGGGATGGCGATGTTGTGGTGCGGAACTGCCGCTGGATCCCGAACGCCGGGGCCGTCCAGTCACGTCCGATTCTTTTCGGCATGAGCAATGACGGGACACACGATTTCGGTTATACCTGTTACATGCCGCGCACGATCACGATTGACGGTCTGGTCATCGACGACGCCCGGCTCCCCGAAAACTATCAGGGTGTGTTCGTCTTCGGCGATCCGATCGGTGCCGCAAAAACGTCACGCCCGTTCCCTTACGTGTTGACCGAACGTGTCCTTGTGCGGGGCGTCCAGACAGCCAGCGGCCGGCCGCTCGGCCGCTCCACCAATCCTGAAGTGGAGCGGGCCGTCGCGTGGACCATGCCGTGAGCCGGAAGCTGCCGATTCAGCGCGAGCCTGGGTCGCCGACCGAATACAGGATCTTGCCGGTCTGTCCGTCCGCGATGCAGAAGGATTCGGGATGGCGGTGGAGTTCGGACTTGAAGGTCAATCGGCCGGTGTACCGCCGTTGCAGTTCGACCAGGAAGGCTTCGTCTTCGGTGCGCAGGCGTTCGAGCACGCTGGGCGCGACCACGATCTGCAGTTCGACCATATTGCGTCCCTCGCTGCGGACCTTACGCATGAGGGCCGCAATCTGGCGCTGGATGTCCACGCTCAGGGCCAGCGGCGATTTGATCAGACCGTGGCCGCGGCAATAGGGGCAGTCCGAGTACATCTGAGAGAGCAGGCTCTCTTCCTGGCGCTGGCGGGTCATTTCCATCAAGCCGAGTTCGGAAATCGGCAGCACATTGGTACGGGAGCGGTCGCGCTTGAGAGCCTGTTTCATGGCCTTGTGGACGGCGTTCTGGTGCTTGCGCGATTTCATGTCGATCAGGTCGAGCACAACCAGTCCGCCGATATTACGCAGGCGAAGCTGGCGCGCGACCTCTTCGACGGCCTCGAGGTTCACCTCCAGGATCGCGTCTTCCTGTGAGCCTTTGCCGCGGTGACGGCCGGTGTTGACGTCGATAGCGATCAACGCTTCAGTCTCATCGAAGACCAGATAGCCGCCAGACTTGAGATTCACCTTGCGGCGGAAGGCCTCTTCAAGCTGACGTTCTACGCCGTGGTGTTCGAAGATCGAGAGATGGCCTTCGTAGTGGTGGATGACGTTTTTCGCGCGGCGCGAGATCTTGCCGGCCACGTTGCGGATGCGCTCGTAAGCTTCGGCGTCGTCAATCGTCACGCGGTCGATCTCCTCGGTCAGCCAGTCGCGCACGACGCGTTCGACCAGGTCGGGCTCGTGATAGACGCAGGCCGGCGACTTGAGGTTCTTGATGTTGTTTTGCAGTTCGTTCCACGACTCCCACAGGTTGCGCAGGTCGCGCACGAAGGCGCGCTTGTTGGCTCCCGAGCCGACGGTGCGGACAATCAGGCCGGCGTCATCCGGTAGCGGCAGACGGTCGAGAATCTTCTTCAGGCGCTGGCGTTCCTTGGCGTCGCCGATTTTGCGCGAGACGCCGCGCAGGCGTGTGCCGGGCATCATGACCAGGTAGCGGCCGGGCAGGCTGAGGTTGGCGGTGACGCGCGGGCCTTTGGTGCCGATCGGGCCTTTGGTGACCTGTACCACGATTTCGTATCCTGGCGGAAAACGTTTGGCGATCTCCTCGTTTGAAATCCGGCGCCGCCGCGAGGGACGCGAATGGTCGTCATCTTCGTCCAGCCGACTGTCGTCATCGGGCAACATGTCCCAATAGTGCAGGAAGGCGTTTTTCTTCAGGCCGATATCCACGAAGGCGGCCTGCAGGTCGTGCTCCAGATTCTGGA